>DATMDS010000205.1:0-5073 GCA_035557575.1 Pseudonocardia sp.
TGCACCACGCCGGGGACGCGCGCAGCTGGGGCGACGCGATCAAGGAGGCCTTCGAGCCGGCGGCCCGGCGGCTGACCCTGACCGGCACCCCGTTCCGCAGCGACGACAACCCGATCCCGTTCGTCGACTACCTGCCCGACGCCGACGGCGCGCTGCGCAGCCGGGCCGACCACTCCTACGGCTATGCGGAGGCGCTGGCCGACGGGGTGGTCCGGCCGGTGGTGTTCCTGGCCTACTCGGGGCTGTCCAGCTGGCGGACCAGCGCCGGGGAGGAGATCACCGCCCGGCTCGGGGAGCCGATGACGGCCGAGCAGACCGCGCGGGCCTGGCGCACCGCGCTGGACCCGGGCGGCGAGTGGATCCCGGCCGTGCTGACCGCGGCCGACAAGCGGCTGAGCGGGCACCGCGCCGGTGGCATGCCCGACGCCGGCGGCCTGGTCATCGCCTCCGACCAGACCACGGCGCGGGCGTACGCGTCGATCCTGGCCGAGGTGACCGGTACCCCGCCGGTGGTGGTGCTGTCCGACGAGGCCGGTGCGTCGGCCCGGATCGCCCGGTTCGCCGCGGCGCAGGACCGCTGGATGGTGGCGGTCCGGATGGTCAGCGAGGGCGTCGACGTGCCCCGGCTGGCGGTCGGGGTGTACGCGACCAGCGCCTCCACGCCGCTCTACTTCGCCCAGGCGGTCGGCCGGTTCGTGCGCTCCCGGCGGCCGGGGGAGACGGCCTCGGTGTTCGTGCCCAGCGTGCCGGTGCTGCTCGGGCTGGCCAGCGAGCTGGAGGCGCAGCGCGACCACGTGCTGGGCGCGCCGCACCGCGCGGCCGAGCAGTGGGACGACGAGCTGCTGGCCGCGGCCCAGGCGCAGCAGGACGAGCCGGGGGAGGACGAGGCCGCGTTCACCGCGCTCGGCGCCCAGGCCGAGCTCGATCAGCTGATCTACGAGGGCACCTCGTTCTCCGCGGACGAGGAGGACTACCTCGGGCTGCCCGGCCTGCTCGAACCGGACCAGGTGCGCACGCTGCTCAACCAGCGGCAGCGGGAATGGCTCTCGCGCTCCGGCCGGGCGGCGGCCGCACCGCCACCGCCACCGGTGCCGGCCGAGCGCCCGCAGCTGTCGGTGCGGGAACGGCTCGGCGCGCTGCGCAAGGAGCTGAACACGTTGGTGGCGCTGCACCACCACCGCACGAACATGCCGCACGGCAAGATCCACAACGAGCTCCGGACCCGCTGCGGCGGCCCGCCGACGGCGATGGCCAACATCGAGCAGCTCGAGGAGCGGATCGCCACCCTGCGGTCATGGCGCTGAGCGGTGTCCGCACGCGGCCCGACAACGACGACGGGGCGGGAACCGGTTACGGTTCCCGCCCCGTCGCGGGCTGATCGGTGGCAGGCCGGCAGTGCCGGCCCGGGTCAACTTTCGGACTGGACGTCGATCTCCAGCTCGCGCAGCTTGTCGGCGTGCGCCCGCGCGTGGTGGCCGCAGAAGAGCAGCTCGCCGCCGGTCGGGAACACCGCACGCACCTTCGCCGCTGCCCCACAACGGTCACAGCGGTCAGCGGCGGTCAACGCGGGCCTGGATAGGGTTCCTGGCTGCATAGCGGTCTCCCTCCGTCTCGACCCCCGGCGGATGCCGGAAAGCCGCTAGCTGTGACGACCGCTGCCGCGGTGCGTCCACTCTCTCAGACGTCGAACACCCCCGCACGTGTTCCCGGGGCGAGTCGCGACGACCGTCACGTTTCGTGCGGGTTGCCCCGTCGAACGCGGCAGATTCAGTTGGACCTGAAGCTGAATCATGCGTGCCGGGAAGCGAGCGCCGCAAGGCGGGGATTGTTAACTCCGCCGAACGACAGTCACGGAAAGTAGTGTCGCTTCGATGACCGCACGTGGCGTCGGCAACCGGGTCCCGGCCCCGGTGCTGTTCGTCGTGGGCGGCCTGTCGATGTACGTCGGGGCGGCCATCGCGGTCGGGTTGTTCGAGCTGCTGTCGCCCACGGCGGTGGCGATGTTGCGGCTGGTCGGGGCGGCGCTGCTGCTGCTCGCCTGGCGCCGGCCGGGCCGGGCGGCCTGGCGCGGGCGCCGGCTGCTGCGGGCGAGCGCCTTCGGGGTGGCCACGGCGGGCATGAACCTGGCCTTCTACGAGGCGATCGCGCGCCTCCCACTGGGCACCGCGGTGGCCATCGAGTTCTGCGGGCCGGTGCTGGTGGCGGCGGTCACCTCACGGCGCCCGCGGGATGTCGCGGCGGCCGGGCTCGCCGCCGCCGGGGTGGGGCTCATCGCGGACGTGCGCTGGGCGGGAAGCCCGGCCGGGGTGCTGTTCGCGCTGGTTGCGGCCGTGCTGTGGGCGGCGTACATCGTGCTCGGCAAGCGGGTGGCCAGCGCCGGAAACGGGTTGGACGAGATGGCGGTGGGGTTCGCGACGGCCGGCGTCGTGCTGTCCCCGCTGCTGCTGGTGGGCGAGCACGGCGCGCTCGCGGCGCTGGCCGACCCGCTCGTGCTGCTGGCCGCGGTCGGCGTCGGCGCGCTGTCGAGCGTGCTGCCCTACGTGCTGGACCAGGTCGTGCTGCGCCGCGTCGGGCAGGGCCGGTTCGCCGTGCTGCTCGCACTGCTCCCGGTGACCGCGACGGCGGTCGGGCTGGTGGCACTGGGGCAGCTGCCCGGGCCGCTGGAGGCGGCGGGCATCGCCGCGGTGATCCTGGCCGTTGCGGTGCGGTCCCGCGACGGGGACACGGTCGAGCCGGTCGGCTGACCGGGTGTTTCGCTACTCTGTGTGGTCAGCAGGTCGAACACGCACCGTGAGCAGGGTCTAACCAACCGGGTGACCCTGAGGCGGGTGAGTGAATTCGCTCCAGCGCACATTCCGTCACCCACTCGCCGATCCGCCGCAGCGCGGCCGCCCCCGCTGCGACGGAGGGGTTCGAGGGCGGCGGTTCGAAGACTGCGGCGTGGCTCCGGACCGCCGGTGGGAGAGCTGGCCTTCCGGGGCACGCGCGTCATCGATCGCAACAAATTCGTGACCATGTGACCGAATCGTGACCGCTCTCTCCTGACTTGAACGATCCAGTGTGCTTGGCTCCACATCCTCGGCGGCCATACGTTGTCCGTCACAACATTTCTGACTGTCCCCGACGCTGTGGAAGGACGACCATGCGTATCCGGAGCACCGCGATCGCCGCCGCTGGGCTGGGGCTCGCGCTCGCGCTCACCGCCTGCGGCCAGAACGCCGCCGCCCCGAGCGCGCCGGCCTCGAGTGCCCCCGCCGCTCCCGAAGGCGCGACCAAGGTCGGCGTGATCCTCCCCGAGACCGACAGCTCGGCCCGCTGGGAGGGCTTCGACAAGCCGCTGCTCACCGCGGCGATGCAGGCCGAGGGGCTGCAGGCGGACATCCAGAACGCCCAGGGTGACGAGCAGAAGTTCTCCACGCTGGCCGACGGCATGATCTCCAGCGGAGTGAAGGTGCTGGTCATCGCGTCGATCAGCAGCGAGTCCGGCGCGGCGGTGGCGGCCAAGGCGAAGGCCCAGGGCATCTCGGTGATCGACTACGACCGGCTGAACCTGGGCGGTACCAGCGACTACTACGTCTCGTTCGACAACACCAAGGTCGGCGAGCTGCAGGGCCAGGGCCTGGTGCAGGGCCTCGGCACCAAGCAGGGCGCGCAGATCATCGAGATCGAGGGCGCCCCGACCGACAACAACGCGACGCTGTTCTACAACGGCGCGCAGTCGGTGCTGAAGCCGAAGTACGACTCCGGCGAGTACAAGCTGGTGGCCAAGCAGGCCATCGAGAAGTGGGACAACCAGATCGGCGGCACCACCTTCGAGCAGCTGCTCACGGCCAACGGCGGCGTGGTCGACGGCGTGCACGCGGCCAACGACGGCCTGGCCGGCGCCATCATCACGGTGCTGACCAAGTACGGCCTGAACGGCAAGGTCATCGTGACCGGGCAGGACGCCACCCCGGACGGCCTGCAGGCCATCCTGCGCGGCGACCAGTACATGACCGTCTACAAGCCGATCAAGCAGGAGGCCGACGCCACGGCCAAGCTGGCGGCCGCGCTGGCCAAGGGCGACACCGCTGCCGCGGACGCGCTGGCCACCGACACCGAGAAGGACCCGACCGGCAACCGGGACGTCAAGTCGGTGCTGCTGGAGCCGCAGCTGATCACCAAGGACAACGTCAAGACCGTGATCGACGACGGCGCCGTGCCGGCGGATCAGGTCTGCGTGTCCGCCCTGTCCGACGCCTGCGGCCAGCTCGGGATTCAGTAGATCCTGTGAGTGCTGCGCCGTGTTAGAGCGCGGCTCAGCACTCACGACTGGTCCCACACCGACAGCAGCAGCCTGGAATGGAGTCGTGAGTGCTGCGCCGTGCTCTAACACGGCGCAGCACTCACAGGCACCGGAGGTGCGCCATGCCGATCCTGGAACTTCGCCACGTCAACAAGAGTTTCGGCGCCGTCCAGGTGCTGCACGACGTGGACTTCACCGTCCGCGCCGGTGAGGTGACCGCGCTCGTCGGGGACAACGGAGCCGGCAAGTCCACACTGGTCAAGTGCGTGGCCGGGATCCATCCGATCGACAACGGCGAGATCCTGTTCGACGAGCAGCCGGTGGCCATCCACGGCCCGACCGACGCGTCCCACCTGGGCATCGAGGTCGTCTACCAGGACCTCGCGCTGGCCGACAACCTCGACATCGTGCAGAACATGTTCCTCGGCCGGGAGCGCGGCAGGCCGTGGCTGCTGGACGAGGCGGACATGGAGCAGGCCGCGCGCAAGACGCTGGCCTCGCTGTCGGTGCGCACCGTGACCTCGGTCCGGATGCCGGTCGCGGCGCTGTCCGGCGGGCAGCGGCAGACCGTGGCCATCGCGAAGGCCGTGCTCTGGGACTCCAAGGTGGTGCTGCTCGACGAGCCCACCGCCGCGCTCGGTGTGGCCCAGACCCGGCAGGTGCTCGATCTGGTCCGGCGGCTGGCCGAGCAGGGCCTCGGGGTCGTGCTGATCAGCCACAACATGGCCGACGTGTTCGAGGTCGCCGACCGGATCGCCACGCTGTACCTGGGCCGGCTCGTGGCCGAC
>DATMDS010000206.1:0-11016 GCA_035557575.1 Pseudonocardia sp.
GACCGGATCGCCGGCGGCTGAGAACGAGGATCGACAAGGCGCCGACGGGTCACGGCGGCAGGGCGGCAGGGCGGACGAGCTGGCCTGTAAGCCGGATCCTGTTCCCGGGCGCCTTGCGGCGCACCGATCGGCGACCATCCATCTCGGCCTGCCGTCGCCGACAGGCTCGTGCGACCTACCCGCAGACTCGGACGGGCCGCCCTCGAACGCCTGCGCAGCCCCGCCAGGCGGGGCCTCTTGGTCTTGCTCCGGGTGGGGTTTACCGAGCCACCCCGGTCACCCGGGGTGCTGGTGGTCTCTTACACCACCGTTTCACCCTTACCCCGCGCTCGCGCACGGGGCGGTCTGTTCTCTGTGGCACTGTCCCGCGGGTCACCCCGGGTTGCCGTTGACAACCACCCTGCCCTGCGGAGTCCGGACTTTCCTCGGCACCGGGCCCCGAAGAGGCAACCCGGTGACGCGGCCGCCCGGCCAGCTCGTCCGCGTCGGTCATCCTACGCCGCGGGCATCCGGGCCGAGCTGCGCGTCCGGTTCGGAGTCGGGCGGGGCTCCGCAACGCCAGCACACGGCCGTGTCGGGTGCGGGCATGGCGTGGCACTGCGGGCAGAGCCGCTCGAGCCAGCACACCGGGTCACCGCCCTCGGGTTCGTCGGCCACCGCACCATCCTGCGCGCATCGTGACGGTCACGACCAGCGGTGTGCCACCTCGACGACGATCCGGACTCCGTCCTCGACCCACACCCGGAACGGCAGCCGGGCACGGACACCGATCCCGATGGTGGTGTAGCCCTCGAAGCTGCCGCCGAAGACAGCCGAGGTCAGGGTCGGGTAGCCGCGCACGTCGGCCGCCGCCTCGCCGACCCGCCGGAAGAACGTCGGCCGGCCCTGGTCGTCGTAGGCAGGGTGGTGCAGCTGCAGCTGTAGCCGGGCGCCGCCGGGCACGGCGAGCTCGGCGCCGGAGCCGTCCTGGATCACCGTGTCGACATAGCTCACGGAGTAGCCCGCCGCGGGACCGTCGAACTCGAACTCGACGCGGTCAGCGCACTCGAAGGTGCCGGCCCGCACCACCCGCAGCGGTGCCGTGCCCATGGCCGGCAGGGACTTCTGCTCGCTCCCCCAGCCGACCGGACACGTCCTGGCCGGCGTCGGCGCCGCTACCGTCGGCGCGGCGGGTGTGGCCGAGGGTGGTCCCGGAGCGGGCGCCGCGGGTGCGCAGCCGAGGCAGAGCCCGGCCAGAGCCGCCGCGATCGACACCGTGGCCCGGCGCAGCGGTCCGATCGAACCGGGCACGATCGCCTCCCCCTCGAGCACGCATCGCCTACTCGACAGGACGTTCGACGGGCCCGCGGGTTGCCTGTGCCACCGGGCCGTCGGGATAGCGTGCGACCGTGATCGATGCTTCGCCGGGTGCCCTGGCGTTCCTGCTGCTGGCCGGGCTGGTCGCCGGTGGGGTCAACGCGGTCGCGGGCGGCGGCTCCTTGCTGGTGTTCCCGGCGCTGCTCGCGGTCGGGTTCCCGCCGCTGGCCGCGAACGTGACCAACTCGGTGGCGCAGTGGCCGGGCTATCTCGGGCAGGTCGTCGGCGGCCAGGAGGAGCTGCGCGGGCAGCGCCGCCGGATGCTGCTCACCTCGGCCGCCGGGGTGGCCGGGTCCGCGGTGGGATGCGGCCTGCTGCTGGTCCTGCCGGACGCGGTGTTCGACGCGATCGTGCCGGTCCTCGTGCTGCTGGCCAGCGCGATGCTGGCGCTCTCGCCGCGGATCAAGCGTTGGGTCGGTACCCCGGAGCCCGGAGCGCCGGACCGGCTGGCCGCCCTGCTGCCCGCGGTGTTCGTGGCCGCCATCTACGGCGGCTACTTCGGCGGCGCGCTCGGAGTCATCCTGATCGCCACGCTGTCGCTGACCGCGCACGACCGGCTGGTCCGGTTGAACGCGCTGAAGGGGGTGCTGTCGCTGGTCATCGCGACCGTGACCGTCGTGATATTCGCGATCGGCGCGCCGGTGGACTGGACGGCGGTCGCGCTGCTCGCCCCGACCACCCTGATCGGCGGCTTCCTCGGCGCCAAGCTCGCCCGCCGGCTCCCGGAGGCCGTGCTGCGCTGGTCGGTGGTGATCCTCGGGCTCGCCGTCGGGGTCTACCTGTTGCTCACGTGATGGGCCGAGATGGCCTGCTCGCGCACCGGAATGCGTCCGATCCGACCGCGTCGAGCGCGACGTCACGCCGCTCGCAACCTGCATGACGGTCGCCGAGAACGCCACCACCCACACGCGATCAACCGAGTGCGGGGCTGTGGCTGATGTCGTTGACCAGCCGCACGCTGGCGCCACCGTCCGGGTAGAGGTCGACGATGGAGATGCTGGCCAGGTCCAGGTGCAGCCGGTACAGGATGCCGGGGCCGCCCTGCAGGGCCTGGCGCAGCACGCACTTGATCGGCGTGACGTGGCTGACCAGCACCACGGTCGCGCCCGGGTAGTCGGCCAGCACCTGCTTCAGCTCATCCTCGATGCGCCGCCCGACCTGGTAGAAGCTCTCCCCGCCCGGCGGCGACACCTGCTCCGAGCCCAGCCACGAGGCGTGCAGCTCCGGGTCGCGCTCCTTGGCCTCGCCGAAGGTCAACCCCTCCCAGGCCCCGAAGTCGGTCTCGATCAGCGCGTCGCGACAGAGCAGCGGTGCGCCGGTGGCCTCCGCGACCGCCGACGCGGTCTGTCGGGCCCGGCGCAGCGGCGAGCTGAGCACCGCGGCCACCTCCGGCAGGTCGGCCAGCCGGGCGGCGGCCGCGGCGGCCTGGGCGTGCCCCAGTGCGGTCAGCTCCGGGTCGCCGTGGCCGGAGTAGCGGCGTTGCACCGACAGCTCGGTCTGGCCGTGGCGCAGCAACACCAGCCTGGTCGGCTCCCCGACCTGCCCGGTCCAGGCGGCCGCGGCGGAGTCCGGCGCGGCCGCGGCGGGCGGCATCGGCTCCGGCCCCACGAGCACCGGCTCGGCTGCGGGCTCTGCCGCCACCGGCTGCGCGGCGGGGTCGGACCTCATCACGCGATCATCACAGGCCGGACTGGTTCGTGCGCACCAGGATCACCCCGCACTCCGAGCAGTGCACGATCTCGTCGGCCGGAGCCGCGCGCAGCTCGCTCAGCGCGGTGCGGTCCAGCTCCAGCCGGCAGGCCTGGCAGCGCCGTTGCAGTAGCGCCGCCGCGCCGATCCCGCGCTGCTCACGGCGTCGCTCGTAGGCGGCGAGCAGCTCGGCCGGCAGGTCGGCGACCACCTCGTCCCGGGACCGCTTCCGCCCGGTGTCGGCGGCGTCGATGTCGGCCAGCTCGGTGTCCCGCCGGGCCGCGACGGCGGCCACCTCGCGCTCGGCCGCGGCCAGCGCATCGCGGGAGTGCTCGACGTCCGCGCCGACCGCCTCGCGCTGCTCCATGACCTCCAGCTGCTCGTCCTCGAGCACGCGCTGCCGGCGGGCCAGCGTCTCCAGCTCGTGCTGCAGGTCGTTGGCCTGCTTGGCCCCGACCCCCGCGCCGGCCAGCATGGCGTGGTCCCGCTGGGCCCTGGCCCGCACGCCCTCCACGTCGCGTTCCAGCCGGCGGATGTCGCGGTCGAGGTCGCCGGCCGCGGTCTCCACCTCGACCAGCTTGTCCTTCGCGGTCCGCACCGCGGCCTCGGCGACGCCCAGCTCGGCGTGCTCGGGCAGGGTGCGGCGCCGGTGGGCGAGCCGGGACAGCTCGGCGTCGACGTCGGCGAGGTCGAGCAACCGCTGCTGGACAGCGGGATCGGCTTTCATGGCGTCCTCCCCGCGCTGGGCGCCACCGTCCACGGGTCGGTCCGGCGGCGGGACACGCGCACGTCGACGCTACCGCCCAGACCGGCGCGCACCACGTCCGCCGCCTGCTGGCACCACGGCCACTCCGACGCCCAGTGCGCGACGTCGACCAGCGCCGGGGTCGGGCGACCGGCGAGCGAGCCGGCCAGCAGGTGCTCGGACGCCGGATGGTGGCGCAGGTCGGCGGTGACGTAGGCGTCCACCCCGGCCGCGATCGCGGCATCCAGCGCCGAGTCCCCGGCGCCGCCGCACACCGCCACCTTCTCGATCACGCGCTGCGGGTCGCCGGCCGCCCGCACCCCGGCTGCCGTGGCCGGCAGCGCGCCGGCCACCCGCTCGGCAAAGGCGGCCAACGGTTCCGGCGCGGGCAGGCTGCCGATCCGCCCCAGCCCGCACCGGGACGGCAGCTCGGCGATCTCCAGCACATCGAACGCCGGTTCCTCGTAGGGATGCGCGGCCCGCAGGGCGGCGACCACCCCGGCCCGCCGCTCGCGCGGCAGGATCATCTCCAGCTTCGTCTCCGCGACCCTTTCCAGCCGGCCGACCTCGCCGATCGTCGGGTTCGCGCCGGTCATCGGCAGGAACTGCCCGGTGCCGGCGGTGGCGAACGAGCAGTGGCTGTAGTCACCGATCCGGCCGGCGCCGGCGTCGGCCAGCGCGTCGCGCACGGTCGAGATGTCCGGCCCGACCGGGATGAACGTCACGATCTTGTCCAGCGCCGGTTCGGCGGCCGGGACGAGCGGGGCGTGCACGTCCAGGCCGATCGCGGCGGCCAGCGCGTCCGAGACACCGGGGTCGGCCGCGTCCGCGTTGGTGTGGGCGGTGAACAGTACCGTGCCGGAACGGATCAGCCGGTGCAGCAGGGCGCCCTTCGGGGTGTCGGCGCCGACCCCGTGCACGGCGCGCAGCAGCAGCGGGTGGTGGGTGACCAGCAGCTGCGCCCCGGCGGCCTCGGCCACCGTCTCCGGCACCGGATCGACGGCGAACAGCACCGACCGCACCGGCTCGGCCGGGTCGCCGCAGACCAGGCCGACGGCGTCCCAGTCGGCGGCCAACGCGGGCGGGTAGGCGGATTCGAGTACGGAGATGACGTCCGCGACGGTCGGGCTCACCGCGCTCCCCCGCTGGAGATCGGTTCTGCTGAAGATCGGTCCACTCCTCGGACGGACGGCATCATGCGGCGCGCTCGCGCAGCGCCTCGGTCAGGGCAGCGGTCAGCCGGGCGACCTGCTCCGGTGCCCGCACGGCGACCCGGATGTGGTCGGGCCCGAGGCCGGGGAACGTGTCGCCGCGGCGCACCGCGATGCCGGCCGCACGCAGCGCGTGTCGCACCGGCTCGCCGCGCCCGTCGGGCAGTCGCAGCAACAGGAACGGCGCCTGCCCCGGCAGCACCGCGACGCCGGGAACGCCGCCGAGCGCGGCGGCCTGGTGCGCCCGCTGCTCGGCCAGCCGTTCCGCCGCCGCGTGGGCCCGGGCCACCGCGGCCGGCTGGCAGCAGGCGATGACCGCATTCAACGCCGGCGTCGACACCGGCCAGGGTGGTCGAGGGCCGGCCAGCCGGGCCAGCACGGCCGGGTCGCCCAGCGCGTAGCCGGCGCGCAGCCCGGCCAGCGCCCAGGTCTTGGTCAGGCTGCGGAAGACCAGCAGCCCTGGGTGGGCGGTGCCGGCGACCGACTCCGGCTCGCCCGGTACGGCATCGGCGAAGGCCTCGTCGACCAGCACGACCCGCCCGGGGGCGCACAGCGCCCTGACCGTCGCGGCCGGATGCAGCACCCCGGTCGGATTCGTCGGGTTGCCGATCACGACCAGATCGGCCTCGACGGGCACCCTGTCGGGGTGCAGCCGGTGGCTGTCGGCCGCGTCGGTCAGCACCCGCACGACGTCGACCCCGGCGGCCCGCAGCGCCGCCTCCGGTTCGGTGAACCCCGGGTGCAGCACCGCCGCCAGCCGTGGCCGCAGCGCCGGCAGCAGCGCGAAGCCCTCCGCTGAGCCGGCCAGCACCAGCACCTGCTCCGGTTGCCGGTCGTGCCGGGCGGCGACGGCGGCGCGGGCCGCGGCATCGAGCGCGGCCGACGGGTACCGGCCGAGATCGTCCAGCGCGGCGACCAACCGTTCGCGCAGCCACTCGGGTGGCCCGGTGCCCTGGACGTTCACCGCGAAGTCGAGCAGCCCGGGTTCGGCATCGACGTCGCCGTGGTGGCGCAGATCCGGCTCACCGTCAGGCACCGGGCAACCCTACTTCGCAACGATGCGTACGCGTAAAGGCGCACAGAGTGACAGATGAGTCGGATACGTCAAGGCGCCACGCACAAAGATCGCTCATACAGGCGTGTCGTGGACGCGACCGCTAATACCGGACGATCTCCGTGCGATCACACACCTACAACCGAGAGGAACCGAGCAGGTACGGGGAGCGGCGCATCTCGTCGAGTCGGGATGAGGAGGAGCGCACTGATCATGGTCTACATCGAAGAACCGCCGGCTGGGGACATGCACGCCGTCCTCGCCGACGACCACCTCGTCGAGGTGCTGCGCCTCGGCCGGATCCCGGGCGGCACGGGACCGCTGGTCACGATGCTGGCGGCCTGGCGGGACGTGTGCCGCAGCACGGCCACGCACCAGGTGGCCTAGCAGCTCCTGGTTCGGCGCAATTCGTCAGAATGGAATCGTGCGTGCCGTGCGGAAGCCGTTGTCGATCTGTTTCGTGTGCAGTGGGAACATCTGTCGTTCCCCGATCGCCGAGAAGGTCCTCGTCGACGAGCTGAACCGCGCCGGAATCGACGATGTGCAGGTCTCCAGCGCCGGAACCGGCGACTGGCACGTCGGGTCGCCGGCCGACGACCGCGCCGCGGCGCTGCTGCGGGCGGAGGGGTATCCGGACACCCACGTGGCGCGGCAGGTCGACGCCGAGCAGCTGGCCGCCGACCTGATCGTGGCGCTCGACGACGGCCACCACCGCCGGCTGCGGTCGCTGGTTCGCGAACCCGGCCGGGTCCGGCTGTTGCGCTCGTTCGACCCGGCCGCACCGCCCGGCGCCGAGGTGCCCGACCCGTACTACGGCGGGGCCAACGGTTTCGTGGAGGTGCTCACGATGATCCGGGCCGCGATGCCGGGATTGCTCGACTGGGTGCGCGCGCACCGGTGAACCGGTGACAGCGGCGGCGGTCCTCGGGGTGGCCGTGCTGCGGGCCGTCCCGCTCGGCGGCGGGGCGAGCCGGGTGCGGCTGACCGACGGGCGGACCGTGCTGGTCAAGACCGGCCCGCCCGGTGCGGTGGCCGCGGAGGCCGCCGGCCTGCGCTGGTTGCGGGTGCCCGGCGGGCCGCCGGTCCCGCAGGTGCTGGACGTCGAGCCGGAGCGGCTGGTCACCGCCTTCGTCCCGACCGGTTCCGACTCCGGTTCCGGTTCCGGTTCCGCCAGCAGCGCCGCCGAGTTCGGTCGGCGGCTGGCCGTGCTGCACGCCGCCGGGGCGCCGGGCTTCGGAGCCGGTCCGCCCGGCGGCTCGGCCCGGGCGTGGATCGGGCGCGCACCGATGCGCAATGTGCCTGCTGCGGCGGCCGCTGGGTGGGCGAGCTGGTACGCGAGCGACCGGCTGTTGCCCTACGTGCGGCAGGCCCGCGACGCCGGTCATCTCGGCGAGACCGAGGCGCGGACGGTGCAGCTGGTGTGCGACCGGTTGCCGGAGCTGGCCGGTCCCGCCGAGCCGCCGGCGCGGCTGCACGGGGACCTGTGGTCGGGCAACCTGCTCTGGTCGGCCGACGGTGCCTGGCTGATCGACCCGGCCGCGCACGGCGGGCACCGCGAGACCGACCTCGCCATGCTCGCCCTGTTCGGCTGCCCGCACCGGGAGACGATCCTGGACGGCTACCGAGAGGTGGCCCCGCTGGCCGACGGGTGGGCGGCGCGGGTGCCACTGCACCAGCTGTTCCCGCTGCTGGTGCACGTCGTGCTGTTCGGGCGCGGCTACGCGGCCCGCACACTGGCCGCGGCGCGGGCGGCGCTGGCCCCCTGAGGTCGTGAGTGCTGCGCCGTGTTCTAACGCGGCGCAGCACTCACAGGCTTTAGCGGCCGGGCCCGCGCAGGCCGAAGATCAGGGCCGGGTCGCCGGGCACGAAGGTGCCGAGCCGCTGCGACGCCTCCCCGATGGCCCGGTTGCGTCGCAACAGGTCCCGGCCGAGCGCGAGCTGGCGGCGCTCCCACTCCGGTAGGGCCTTGTCCAGGTCGCCGTCGGCCGCGGTGAGCTGGGCCGCCAGCTCCCAGCCGTCGGCAGCGGCCTTCGCGGTACCGGCCGCCGCGTGCGGCCGGACCGCGAACGCGGCGTCCCCGATCAGGCAGACCCGCCCGTGCACCATCCGCGGAACCTCGATGTCGAACACGACCTGGACGAACGGCTCCGGCACCGCGGTCACCACGTCGGCGATCACCGGGGCCAGCAACCGTGCGGCGTCGGCCCGCAGGTCCTGCACGAACTCGGCGCGGGTGGCGCCGGGCGGCAACGACACCGGACGGGCCTGCCCGTGCCGGTCGGTCATCAGCTGCTGCAGCGGCGCGCCGGACGCGACGTTCCGGTACCAGACGAAATTCATCAACCGCCGGCCCGGCTCCAGGGCGCCGTCCGGCCCGGGGATCGGGTAGACGAGCACGTGGCTGTCCGGCAGCACCTGGTAGGTGATGGCGTCGGCGAGCGCGGCGAACGTCGGCCCGGCCAGCTCGCACTCGGGCAGGGTGCCGCGCCAGGCCACGTACCCCGAGTAGGTCGGGGCGACCTCGGGAAGCAGCGCAGCGCGGGTGGGCGATCCGATGCCGTCGGCCGCCACCACCAGGTCGGCCGGCACCGGCGCGCCGTGGACGGTGAGCCACGCCCGCTCCGCATCCTGCTCGATGCCGGTCACCTCGTGGTCGAGCCGGTAGCGGCCGGCCGGCAGTTCGGCCAGCAGCGCCCGGTAGATCGTGTTCCAGGAGGAGAAGCGGTAGCGGTGCCGGCGGTCGTGCACCAGCGCGCCGGATCCGTCGAGGAAACGGATGTGGCCGGTCGAGCTGCACAGTTCGTCGGGCGGGACCGACGTCCGCTCCGCGAACCAGCGCACCGTCTCGTCCAGCACCGCGATGCCGGCCCCGCGCGCCTCCAGAGTGGACGACGATCGCTCGTGCACGGTGACGTCGCAACCGGCGTCGGCGAGCACCAACGCCGCGGTCAGGCCGCCGAGTGAGCCGCCGACCACCGCCACGTCCATCGGTTATGGCTTTCCGAACGTCGCGATCCGGTCCACGTCGAGTTCGAACAGGACACGCCGCTCGTCGATCGACGGGTCGCGCAGCGAGTACGGGCCGGTGTCCCCTGTGTACTTCGTGTAGATCTTGTTCAACTGCGCGGTGACCCGCGCACCCTCGGCGGGGTCGTCCTCGGAGACCTCCCTGGCCACCGTGCACTTGATGGACAGCCAGTGGTAGGTGTTGGCCGGGTTCATCAGCAGAAAGGTCAGCTGCGGGTTCTTGCGCAGCCAGTCGACCTTCTTGCGGTGCGTGGCCAGGTTGAGCAGCACCGTGTCGCCCTCGTAGTCGAACCAGACCGGCGTCAGGTTGGAGCGTCCGTCGCCCCCGGTCACCGCGACGATCGCGGTGACCGGCTCGTCCAGCAGCTGCTTGTAGATCGGGTCCAGATCGGACAGCGACGCGACGGACGTGTGGTCGCCGACGGTGAACTGGCCGGGCTGCAGCCCGTCGGCCACGTCGAGGAAGCGCGCAACGGTGATCGCCATGCGGTTAGCGTAGACAACATGACCGCCCCTGCCCATGTTGCAGCATCAATCACTGCGGGCCTGGCCGACGGACTGGTGGCGGCCGGCGTGCGGCGGTTGTTCGGGATGCCCGGCGGCGGGCCCAACCTGGAGATGATCGGAGCGGCCGCGGCACGCGGCCTCCCGTTCACCCTGGCCCACGGCGAGACGGCGGCATGCGTGATGGCCGCGGCGTTCGGGCAGCTGACCGGAACACCGGGGGTCGCTCTGGTCACTCGTGGACCCGGCCTGACCAGCGCGGTCAACGGGCTCGCCCAGGCCACCCTCGATCGCGCCCCGCTGCTGCTGATCAGCGATCGGGTGCCGGCGGGGCAGCGGCGGCGGGTCGGGCACCAGCGCGTCGACCAGCTGGCCGTGACCGCCCCCGTGACCCGCTGGAACGGTGTCCTCGGCCACACCGACCCGGGCGCGACGGTCGCCGCGGCGGCCGCGCTGGCGCTCGGACCGCCAGCCGGCGCGGTGCACCTGGACTACGACCCGGGCGAACCCGGCGACCGGCCGCCGGTCCCGCCCCGGCCGCTGCCGCCGGATCCCGGGGCCATGGAGCAGGCGCTCGCGCTGGCCCGCGGGCGCAGCCGGCCGATCGTCCTGATCGGAGCCGGTGCGGCCGCGCACGCCACCGCCCTGCGCCGGGTGCTGGACGGCTCCGGGGTGCCGACGCTCACCACGTACCAGGCGGCCGGCACTGTGGACACCCGATGCGCTGAGTTCGGCGGCCTGTTCACGAACTCGGCCGCCGAACACCCGCTGCTCGCGGCCGCGGACCTGATCATCGGGGTCGGGCTGGACGGGGTGGAGCCGATGCCCGGCCCCTGGGAGCAGTCGGCACCCACGGTGCTGCTGCACGCGGAGGAGCTGGATCCCGGTTACTACGACGGAGCGCTCCCGGTACCGGGCCCACTGGCCGACCAGCTGGCCGCGCTGCTCGCGGCCACGGTCCCGGTCTGGCCGGCAGGCGGCGCCGCCCGGCACCGGCAGCGGCTGCTCGACGCACTGCGCGTCGACCCCGGGTTCGGCCCGGTCACGCTGGCCGACGCGCTGTGCCGGCGCCTCCCGGACACGCAGGTCACTGTGGACGCCGGGGCGCACATGTTGGCCGTGATGCCGTTCTGCGAGCCCACCGGGCCGCACCGGCTGCTGATCTCGAACGGGTTGGCCACCATGGGGTACGCGGTGCCCGCCGCCATCGGCGCCGCGCTGGCCGGGGCCGCACTCGGCCGCGCCGGCGAGCGGGTGCTGTGCCTGGTCGGCGACGGCGGGCTGGGCATGACGCTGGCCGAGCTGGAGACGCTGGCCCGCCTCGCCCTGCCCGTCACCGTCGTGGTCTTCGACGACGCCGCCCTCAGCCTCATCGGCGTGAAGCAGGGGCCGGGCCAGGGCGGCGATGCCGCAGTGCGCTTCGGGCCCGT
>DATMDS010000207.1:0-2691 GCA_035557575.1 Pseudonocardia sp.
GGCACGGTCGGACGCCTGCCCCGTACGGTCACGGCTCTGACCAGCGCGATCCCCGGCAGATGCCTTCTCGGCGGGAACGTCGGTGTCGCGTGGCTCAGCACGTTTCGACCGGGTGCCGGCCCCGGTTGCCGGAGCCCCGTCGACCGGTCGCCGCTCGGTGCGCGTCTGTTCGCGCGGAGCACCGGCCGGCGCCGACCCGCGCCCCGCCCTGCGTTCCGCCTTTCCGGTGGGCCGACCGCCCGCGCCCGGGACCGATCCGGTCCCGCCCGCTTCCGGCCCGGTGGACCCCGTCGGCGCAGGCGACACGGTCGGCTCGGTCGGCTTCGTCGGCTCGGTCGGCCTCGCCGGCTCCGTCGGCCGCGTCCGCTCGGTCGGCTCGGTCGATCCGGCCGACTCGGTCGGCCTCGCGGGCTCGGTCGGCCCCGTCCGCCCTGTCGAGTCGGCCGGCTCGGTCGGCTGGGTCGAGTCGGTCGGCTGGGCCGAGCCAGTTTCGGTGGGCGCCGCCGATTCCGGCGGCGTCACCGGCCCGGTCCGGGTCGGCGCCTGCGCCGAACCCGGCCCGGCCGCCCCCGACCGCGCATCCGGCCCGTCCCGTTCCGGGGACGGGTCTGGCGCACCAGTGGTCGGCGTCGGGGGTGCGGGCTCCCGCATGCCCGTCTCGGACATGACCTCGTCGGTGAGCCGGCGGGTGCGCTCTCCGTCGTCGGGGAGCGGGGCCCGGACCGCGTTCGCCGCCTCGGTCTCCAGGGCGCTCAGCTGCTGCCGTTCCCGCAGCGCGTCCCGGTCGGGGGCCGGCGCCGCGGCGGGCGGCCGGCCGGGCGGCACGTCGGGCGGCCGGTGTTCGCCGGTCCGCGCCTGCGACCGGGTGACGTCCTCGCGGGCCTGCCGGGCCTGCCGCACGGCACGCAGCCGGGCGTCGAGCTCGGCCCTGCGCTCCTGCAGCTCGGCCTTGCGCTGCCGCAGCGCGCGCATCGACGCCGGCGGTGTGCCCGTCGGTTGCCGGTTCCGCCAGGCCTGCTCGGTCCGCTCGATCGTGTCCAGCTGCTGCTCGACCGACGTCATGCTGACCTGGGCACGGGCCAGCCAACGATCCTCGCTGGTCGCCAGCGGAGCGGGTGCCGGTGGCGGCGTGGTCGGGCGATCCGGCGGAGCGCCGAGGGCGTAGCCACCGGCGACGATCCCGGCCGCCCCGATGACGGCGATGGCTCGCCGGTGCGGCGGTGGCGGCTCGCAGCCGCGCAGCCGGGCGGCGCCCGCGGCGAGGCGCCGGGCCACCGACCGACCAAGGGGAAAGCCGTGCAGCCGCAGCGCCCGCCCGTCCCCGACGACCAGGCCGGCGTGCCGAGCCCATTCCGGCAGGTCGTCGCGGTCGGCGGGATCGGCGGACGAGCCCGGTCCGGCCGAGGCGGCCGCGGCCTCGGCCCGCCACCGCCCCTCCGCCGCGGCCGCCCGGCTCGCCAGCACGGCCTCCGGCCCGCCGCCGCGCTCCTGGCCCGACGCGGGCACCAGGGCGGGGTCCGCGGGCGCGGATTCCGTAGGCGCAGCCTCGGGTGGCGACCCCGTGTCCTGCAGCCACGGCAGGTTCTGCACCAGCTGGTCCTGCCGCGCGCGCTGCGCGACGGTGCGCCGCATGCGCCGCGCCGCCTGCCGGTGTGCCGGCGTGCAGTACAGGCGTTGCGGTCGCCCGACGACATCCTCGATCGGCTCCGCGCATCCGTCCAGCGCGCAGCGTCGTTCCTCGTGGCCCACAGCGCGTCTCCCCATCACCGATCGACGGAGTTACGCCATACGCGGGCCCCGATTTCGCGCGGACTCGACGAAATCACACGTCTGGATCACTCCACACTGTGATTGAGACGTTAACCGAATAGGTGGGCGGCTGTCACTGCTCCACTGGAGTACCGGTACGTGCCGTATCAGTACGTCGGCAGGCTCGGGTCGACCTGCTTGGCCCAGGCCAGCACCCCGCCGCCCACGTGCACCGCGTCCCGGAAGCCGGCCTGGTGCAGGGCGGCCAGCGCGTCCGCGGAGCGGGCCCCGGACTTGCAGTGCAGCACGACCGGACGGTCCTGCGGGATCTCCGAGAGCGCCTCACCGGAAATGATGCGGTCCTTGGGAATGAGCACCGCACCGGGAATCCGCACGATCTCGTATTCGTGCGGCTCGCGCACGTCGATGAGCGCGAAATCCTTGCCCGCGTCCATCATGTCCTTGAGCTCGGTGGCGGTGATGGTGTGCCCGGCCGCGGCGGACTGCGCGTCCTGCGAGACGACCCCGCAGAACGCCTCGTAGTCGATCAGCTCGGTGATCGGGGTGGCCGCCGGGTCCTTGCGGATCCGGATCGTCCGGTAGCTCATCTCCAGTGCGTCGTAGACCATCAGCCGGCCCAGCAGCGGCTCGCCGATGCCGGTGATCAGCTTGATCGCCTCGTTGACCATGATCGACCCGATGGACGCGCACAGCACGCCGAGCACGCCACCCTCGGCGCAGGACGGCACCATGCCGGGCGGCGGGGCCTCCGGGTACAGGTCGCGGTAGTTGAGGCCCTGCCCGTTCGGCGCGTCCTCCCAGAACACCGAGGCCTGACCCTCGAAGCGGAAGATCGAGCCCCAGACGTAGGGCTTGCCCAGCAGCACCGCGGCGTCGTTGACCAGGTACCGGGTGGCGAAGTTGTCCGTGCCGAGGGCCAGG
>DATMDS010000208.1:0-15993 GCA_035557575.1 Pseudonocardia sp.
GTAGCTGGACTCCTGCGAGGCCAGGAACACGTAGAACGGGGCCAGCTCGGCCGGCTGGGCGGCGCGGCCCAGCGGGGCCTGCGCGCCGAACGACTCCAGCTTCTCCTCGGACGTCGTGGCCGGGATCAGCGGGGTCCACACCGGGCCCGGCGCCACCGAGTTCACCCGGATACCGCGGTCGGTCAGCTGCTGGCCCAGCGCCTTCGTGAAGTTGACGATGGCCGCCTTGGACGCCGCGTAGTCCATCAGGTGCGGCGAGGGCTGGAAGGCCTGCACGGACGAGGTGGTGATGATCACCGAGCCGGGTTCCATCTGCGGCACCGCCGCCCGGCACAGCCAGAACAGCGCGTACACGTTGGTCTTGAGCACCCGGTCGAACTGCTCGGTGCTGATCCCTTCCAGGCCCTTGTCCTGCGACATCTGGTACGCGGCGTTGCTGACCAGGATGTCGAGCCGGCCGAACTCGGCCACCGCGCGGTCGATCACCGCGTTGCACTGCTGCTCGTCGCGCAGGTCGGCGGCCACCGACACCGCCTGCCGGCCGGCCTCGGTGATCCAGTGCACGGTCTCCTCGGCGTCCTGCTCCTCCTCGGGCAGGTGCACGATCAACACGTCGGCGCCCTCCCGGGCGAACGCGATCGCCGTGGCCCGGCCGATGCCCGAGTCGCCACCGGTGATCACCGCCTTCTTGCCTTCCAGCCGGCCCGATCCGCGGTAGGTCTGCTCGCCGTGGTCGGGCCGGACGTCCAGCTCGGCGGTCCGCCCGGGGTAGGGGACGGTGCTGTCGCCGCTGCCCGGTTGGGGGTGCTGCTGCGTCGGATCCTGCTGGGTGTGCTGGTTCTCGGACATGTGTCTCCGCTCAGTTGAGCCAACGGGTGATCTTCGGTTGCTGCAGCCGCGCCCACCGGACGGGTAGGGCCTCTTCGGCGCGCGCCGCGCGCGCGGCCTCGATGCCGTGCAGCAGCCCGAAGGTGAAGCCGTTGCCGCCCTCGGCGTGCCCCTGGGCGCCGCCGCCGCCGCCGCCGAAGGCGCGCAGCACCGGCCGGGCCACCACGGTGTCCTGGTGATCACCGAGCAGGCTCTGCACCGGCTTGAGCCGCTTGCGCAACCGCGTGGCCGGCGGGCCCACCGCCGGCTCCGCGGCCTCGGTGGCGTAGCGCAGCCGCTTCGCCGCCTTGCGGGTCTCGTGCAGGGCGAGATCACGCGGCTCGCCGGCCGGCTGCTGGTCGACGGCGGCCATCCGGCGGCGCAACCGGCGGTGCGCCTTGCGCACGTTCGCGGGCAGCTCGCGCCGGGCCGGCCGGTCGGCGTGATCGGTCAGCGGAGGATCGGCCAGCAGCGCGTCGATGCTGTCGTGCAGGGCGAGGTACCGCCCGCTGTCCAGCGCGGCCAGCGCCCGCTCCCGGCCCTGCGCCTGCTGCCGCGCGAAGCTGCGCTCCAGGGTGGCGCGGACCGGGCCGAGCACCAGTTCCGGCGGCAGCCCTTCGACCAGCTCCGCGAAGCGGGCGGCCATCACCTCGGTGTCCCGGGCCGGGGCCAGCTCGCCGGAGAGCCACTTCAGCTCGTCGGTCAGCGGCCGGGTGGCGTCGCGGTCCAGCACCCGGCGGTAGGCCTGCAGCGCGCTGCGCATCCGCCGGCCGGCGACCCGCATCTTGTGCACCGAGTCCGGGGCGTCCTGGCGGACCAGCGGGTCGTAGCGGCGCAACGTGTCGGCCTGCGCACGCAGGTAGGCCAGCACGGCCGCTCCGGCCGAGTCCGTCCCGTGGTCGGCACCGGTGTCGCCGGGCAGCCGGTCGGCGAACACCCGGCTCAGCTTGGACGCCGCGCCCGACCGCCGCGCGCCCGCCTTGAGCAGCTGTTTCTCGATCCGGTCGAGCAGCTCGACCGAGCCGTGCTCGGCCAGCTCGACCTCGATCTCGCGCCAGCGGGTGGCGTCGGTGCCCTGCCCCATGGTCTGCGCGGTGACCCGGTCCTCGGCCAGCTCGGCCAGCGGCCGGCCGTCGCCGTCGGCCAGCAGCCAGCGCCGCCGCCGGGTGCGCAACCGCAGCACCGGCGACAGCCCGGCGCCCCGGGTGTGCACCCGGGTCAGCGCGGTCAGTTCGCCCGGCGGTGTGCGCCGGGCGCGGCCCAGCGGCACCCGCAGCTCGTCGCGGCTGTCGGTGCCGACCGGTAGCTTCAGGTGCCAGCCGGGGTCGGAGCCGCCTTCGCGGCGGCGCAGCGTGATGCCGGCCCGGGCCAGCGCCAGATCCGGGGTGTCGAAGTACACCGCGTCCAGCTTCTGGTCCTCAGCGGCCGGCGGGTTCCCCGCGGCCCTGTCCCGACCCAGCAGGCGGTGCGGGCTCGGCAGCCGCACCTCGTCCGCGGCCTCGTACTTCCGTTCGGTCTCCCTCGTCGTGGACGGTGTCACGCGAACTGCGTACCCGCACCGGCCTGCGGCAACCGTCTCGACGGTCAGCCGAGGCCGAGTACGCGGTCGAGCAGCCGGAAGCGGTAGGCGGCGCTGAGGGTGCCGAACCACAGCACCAGGGCGGGCAGCACGACGGTGAACACGGGCGCGGCCGGGCCGGTCAGCCCGAAGTAGCTCCACAGGGCCGGCACGAACAGCACCGCGGTGAACGCGACCATCAGCACCACGACCAGCACGGCCGGTCGCCGGTCGCCGGTGGGGCGGGTCCAGGCGGCGAAGAACCGGACGGGCGGGACGAGGAACAGGATGAGCACGAACGACGCCAGGCTGACGAAGGTGGACAGCCCGGTCTGGGCGCCGATCGTCGCGGCGGCCTCGGCGAAGTCGCCGTCGGTGCCGTAGGTCAGTCCCGTGTAGCTCTCGAACTCGGCGATCACCTCGGCCGGGGTGCGCCCGGTGCTGAGGCCCTGCGCGACGGCCCGGTACAGCGTGGCGTAGACGGCGGTGCCGAAGGCGGCGGTGATCACCGCGGCGGGCAGCACGAAGCGGGCGAGGTTGGCCAGCAGCTGCTCGTCCGGTGGCGTCGAGGGGGCCCAGAAGGTGAGGAACAGGGTGGGGACGCCCACCGTCAGCAGCGTCAGCCCGACCTGGGTGGGCGAGTAGGGGAAGCCCAGCCCGAGCATGGTCACCGTGAGGATGACCGCGCCCTGGGTGGCGACCCGGGCCAGGAACACGTACATCGACACCGCGATGCCGTTGATGATGCGCCGGCCCTCGCGCTGGGCGGGCAGCAGCGCGGCGAAGGAGTCGTCGACGAGCACGATGTCGGCGACGTCGCGGGTCACCGCGCTGCCGCTGCGCATGGCCACCCCGACCTGCGCGGACTTGAGCGCACGCGCATCGTTGACCCCGTCGCCGATCATGGCGACGTAGTGGCCCTGGCGGCGCAGCGAGGCGACGATCCGTTCCTTCTGCTCGGGCGCGATCCGGCCGAACACGGTGCTGCGGGCGACCAGCCGGTCCAGGGTCGGATCCGGCAGCGCGTCGAGCTCGGCGCCGGAGACGGGCTCGCCGGTGTCCAGCCCGGCCCGGGCGGCGAGGGCGGCGACGGTGCGCGGGTCGTCGCCGGACAGGACCTTGAGCGCCACCCCGTCCGCACGGAACCGGCCGATCGCGTCGGCCACCCCGGGGCGCAGCTCGTCGGCCAGCGCGACCAGCGCGACCGGCTCGAGCCGGGGCAGGGTCGGACGGTGCGCACCGTCACGGAAGCCCGCGGCGGCGTCGACGGGTCGGGCCAGCAACAGCACCCGCAGCCCGCGCCCGGCGCGCTCGGCCACGGCGTCGTCCGGTCCGGGTCCGGCGAGGTGGGCGGCCAGCACGTCGGGCGCGCCGAGCACCCAGGTGCCCTCGTCGGTGCTGATCCCGGACCAGCGCAGCGAGGAGGCGAAGGGCACCTCGTCGCGTACCGTCCACGGCCCGCCGGGGGGAGGAGGAAGGCTCGCGGCCAGCGCGGTGGTGGTGAGGTTCGGGGTGGTGGCGCTGCGGGCCAGCCCGCCGAGGGCGGCCTCGACCTCGCCCCGGCCGTACCCACCCAGCGGTTCGATCCCGTCCAGGGTGAGCCGCCCGGTGGTGAGCGTGCCGGTCTTGTCGGTGCAGACGACGTCGACGTTGCTCACCGACTCGACCGCATTGACCTGCTGCACGAGCGCGCCGCGAGCGGCGATCCCCGCCGCCCCGACCGTGTACGCCACCGCGATGAGGAAGAACAGCCCGTAGGGCACCAGCCCGGACAGCACGGCCGTGATCTGCACGACCCGCAGCAGGGTGAACCCCTCCAGTGCGGCCTGGGCCAGGATGGCCCCGCTCATCAGCACCGTCAGGGCCATCACGAGCCGGACGACGAACTCGATGCGCCGCTGCAGCGGGGTCTTGTCGGTGGTGATCCGGCGGGCCTCTGCGGTGAGCCGGCCGGCGTAGCTCGCCGCGCCGACGTCGCGGGCCAGCTGGTGACCGCCGCCGGCCACGCACAGGCTGCCGGAGCGCAGCTCGGCACCGGGCTCCTTGACGACCGGGTCGGACTCGCCGGTCAGCAGCGACTCGTCGACCTCGACCCGGCCGCCGTCGAGCAGGACACCGTCGACCACGATCTGGTCCCCGGGCCGGATCCGCAGCACGTCGCCGCGCACGACGTCCTCGGGGGCGAGGACGATCTCGTCGCCGTCGCGCACGACGAGGACGGAGGACCGGTCCAGCAGCTGCAGCCGGTCGAGCTTGCGCTTGGCCCGGATCTCCTGCGCCGCGCTGATCAACGCGTTGAGCAGGCCGAGCCCGACGCTGATCAGCGCGTCGCTGTAGCGGCCCAGCACCAGCAGCGCGACGCCGATGACGAACAGGATGGAGTTGTAGAAGGAGAAGACGTTGGTGCGCAGGATCGTCGCGTAGCTGCGCGACGTGCCGCTGACCGCGGTGTTCGCCTCGCCGAGGCGGTGGCGCTCCGCTGCTTCCGCGGCGGTCAGCCCCACCACCGGCGCCTGCCCCGTGTACACGTCCACAGCCTTCCCCCCATCCGCCGCTCAGCCGGCCAGGGCGCTGACTCCGGCGACGAGCAGCACGATGGTGGCCAGACCGGCCACCCTGGCCACATGGCGGCAGCTCCGCGACTGCCGACGTCGGTGAACCGCATCGCGGCCGCTCGGATACGGAACACCAGCACGCCCAAGCGACAGCTTCGAGCGCGTCACGATATATCAGCGGTGGCGAGCGACCCGCGCTCAGGCCCGGGCCGCGGCCTGCAACGCCTGCGCGACCGCGCCGACCGCACCCGAGAGCTCGGCGCGGGGATGGGCCAGGACCATCCGCCGCTGCTCGCACGGCTCGCCGCGCACGGCGACCGCGCGCACCCCGGCGGGCAGCGTGTCGAGCACGACCGGTGCCAGCGTGGTGATGCCCAGGCCGGCCGCGACGAGCTGCAGCTTCGCGTGCCAGTCCCGAACGACGAACCGGACGTCCGGCCGCTCGGCCAGCCCGGGCCACAGCCCCAGCTGCGTCTCGCCGGCGTCGGAGCGGCCGGCCACCCAGATCTGGCCGGCGAGTTCGCTGACCTCGACGGCACGCCGAGCGGCGAACGGGTGTCCCGACCCCACGCCCAGCACCAGCTCTCCCTCGGCCAGGGTGGTCAGCGCGAGCGGCGGTGACTCGGCGTCCGGCGGCCGGAACGGGGGCGTCTGCGCGATCAGTGCTGAGCATCGCCAACTTCGCCGCCGCCCAGGCCGGAGCCCGCGTGACCGAGGGTGGCGCGGACAGCCGGCCGATGGAGGCCTTGGCCGAGGTGGCTGAGCTGCTGGCCGGCAACCAGCTGGTGATCAAGGTGCAGACGTTCCCGTTCGACCGGGCCGCGGAGGCCTACCGGATCAGCCAGGCCGGGCACGTCCGCGGCAAGCTCGTCCTCGTCCCCTGAGCCACTCCACCGGCTCCGTCACCTGGCCTCAGACGACGTGCCAGGCCAGGGCGTAGGGCTGCGGGAAGAGCGTGATGCGGAAGGCCTGGACGACCACGGTCGCCGTTCCCGCCGGGATGTCGGTCCAGCTGACCTGCTCCACGTTGTTCACCCGGTCGAACCTCGTCGACGTGCCGGCGTTGCCGTGCCGCTCCTGACCGCCCGCGCGCACGACGAGGTCGAGGTCGTTCTGCAGCGCGGCACCCGGGGGATCGGTCCACACCAGGGTGATGGTGAGCGTGTGCGGGGTGCCGTCGGCGGGGATGTCGATCGTGAAGGTCTCCTCCGCGCCCTGGGTCAGCGGGCCGGCCTCCTCGAACCCGGCGTCGCCCGTCCCGACGGCGGCGTTGATGGCCCGTCCGAGATCCACCCGCCCGAATCCCGAGTTGTTGTTCGGTGCGGGGCCGGCCTCGGACGGCGAGTACTGGCCGGGCAGCTCGACGGCCCCGTTGATCAGCAGTGCCTTGAGCAGGGCGGCGCTGGGCACCGTGCCGCTCTTGATCAGTGCTTCGCGCAGCACGGCCACGCAGCCGGCGACCAACGGGGTGGCCATGCTGGTGCCGCTGCTGAAGTAGAACTGGGGGTCGCTCGACACCCCGTACTTGATCGGGGCGACCACCAGGTCGCGGGACCGGGTGGACAGGATGCAGCTGCCCGGGGCGACCACGTCCGGCTTGATCCGGCCCTCCCTGGTCGGGCCGCGGCTGCTGAACGCGACCAATCCGTCGGGGTCGTCGGCCAAGCGGTCGGAGCTGAGCGGCGGAACCGGGTAGTCGTTCGGCCAGAGCCCGCCGTAGGTGCCCGGGTAGGCGGACCGGAGGCTCTCGCTGGCCCCCACCGTGATGCAGTTCTTGGCCGCCGCCTCGGAGCCGATCGAGCCCGCGTCCACCACCCCGTTCCGGTTCCGGTCGATGCCGTCGTTGCCGGCGGCGAAACAGATCACCATGTCCTGGCGGGTCCACACCATCGCGTCGATCTCGGCGGAGCTGGGGTCGTAGGGCAGTCCCGGCACGATGTTGCCCCACGAGTTCGTGTGCACCCTGGCCCCGTCGTCGTAGGCCGGTTCGAACAGGTCGCGCAGGTCGATCGGGATGCCGCCGAGATCCCCGTTCTGGTCCAGCGTCGACTGCAGGATCAGCCGGGCGCCGGGTGCGGTACCCCGGATCTCCCCGCCCATCGTCGGGGAGTCGCCGTCGCCGAGCACCGATCCGGCCACGTGGGTGCCGTGCCCGTCGGGATCGTTGGCCTTGTTCGGGCGGCCCAGCGCGTACAGCCTGACCACCCGCCCCTTGAACGCGGGGTGCACGTCCGTCCGGGAACCGCGGTCGAAGCCGGTGTCGGCAACCGCGACGATCTCCCCGTCGCCGTCGTAGCTGGTGTCGTTGACCACGGCGTCGACGTTCAGGATGGTGCGGGCGACGGCGTTGAAGAGCTGGCGTCGCGGGGCCTCGACGACGGCCCGGACCTCGTCGATCTCGGCCAGGTCGTCCAGCCGGTCCTCCGGAACGGTGAGGCGGATCTTGCCCCGCGACACCTGCAGATCGTCGGGATCGTGGCGGGCGGCGGCCGCGATCCGTCCGCGGAGCTCCGCCGACTGCCCGTCGACCCCGTCGTGCAGCACCAGCTCGACCGCATGCGGCTTCCGAGCCGATGTGCGGTCCGTCTCCGCCCCGTCGGCCTGACTGGCCGACGCCCGCGTGCGCAGCGTCGACGCGATCTTCAGGCTCGTGCCGTAGTCGCCGGCCCAGCTCACGAAGTCGAGCGCGCGGATCCCGTCCAGGTCGGCCGGGGCGTACTCGCACAGGTAGGTGTTGTCCGGGACGTACTCCCGCACCCTCGCGCCCAGCGCTGCCAGCTGCTCCCGCTGCTGTTCGGTCAGCGGCCCCTCGGTCTGCACGAGGATGTAGTTCGACGACGAGGCCGCGGCGGACCTCGCGGCGGTGACCCTGCCGGCGCCCTCCTCCTCGACGGGATCCCACGAGACACCGTTGACGGTGATGCGCGCCATGATCGTCCTCCTGTTCCGAACTCGGATGCGTGCCGCCGGACGATCGGGCGGAGCGGCACGACCTAGCGGCCCCGCCGACGCTCCCGGCCCGGGCCGGCCGTCTCCCCAACCTTGCCGGGGCCGCCGGGACGGCGCATCGGGGAACCGGCCATGGCGCGTTTCCTCGACCACTTAGGCCGGGCGTGGCAACGCTTAGACCGGTCCGCGGCCGCGGGCCGATGTATCACGCGGCGAGGCCGCGGCCACGACTGCGTCGCCCTGCCGCCTACGACCGCTACCGCCGCGAGCTGACGTGGTTCTACGCCCAGGAACGCCGCTTCGCCGACGAGCCGTTCTGGCGCAACCGGATCACCCGCTGACGACCGCCTCGCCGAGGTGCAGCCGGTGGGCGATGGCCGCCGCCTCGACGCGGTTCTTGGCGCCGAGCTTGGCCAGGATGTTGGAGACGTGCACGCTGGCGGTGCTCTCGCTCATGTAGAGCTCCGCGGCGATCTCCCGGTTCCGCTGCCCCGCCATGAGCAGGCGCAGGACCTCCAGCTCGCGTTCGGTGAGGTGGAAGGGGTTGTCGAGGACCGGTGCGGCCGCGGCCTCGGGTGCGGCGTCCACACCGAGTTCGAGGCGCGCCCGGCGGGCCAGGGCGACGATCTCCCCGCCCAGCGCCGTGGCCCCCAGGGTCTCGGTGGCGGCGTGCGCCCGTTGCAGCACCTCGCGCGCCCGCGGATCGCGCTCGGCCACCAGCAGCTCCGCTTCCCGCCACCGGGCGTACGCCATGGGGTAGGGGCGGGCCAACCGGTCCCACCCGTCGGCGATCTGCCCCCAGTCGGCCGCGGAGCCGGCATCCTGCAGCCGGGCGAACTCGGCGTCCGCCATGGCCACGTCCAGCGCCGCCTCCGGGAAGGAGTGCCGGCGGTGGCCCATCTCGTGCCAGACCTGCTGCACCCGCTCGTGCAGCCGGGTCGCGGTGGCCACCACGTCCTGCGGGAGCACCGGATGCCGGCGGGCCCGCAGGCGTTCGGCCTCGTCCGCCTCGATCCGCAGCCCCAGGGCGTAGAGGGCCACCAGCTGCTGGTCGTCCCCGCGCGAGCCGACGACCTCGAGCCCCTGGCGCAGCTCCTCGCGGGCCGTGCGGTGGTCTTCCCGCCACAGCGCGCTGGTGGCGGCGGCAGCGCGCACCACGCCGTGGTTGAGGGGGTCGTCGTCACCGTCCAGCATGTTCTGGGCCTGCCGGAGCTCCCGCGCCGCCGCCTCGCGGTCACCGCGCGCGGTCGCCATCTCCGCGAGCACGCACGCCGTCATGAGCACCCGGGAGGCGCCGTGGCTGGTGTACAACCGGTCCGCGATCTCCGCCGCCTGCTGCCACCGGCCGAGCCGGAACAGCACGAGGACGGTCGAGTCCAGCATGTCGATCATCGGCGTGTACAGGGTCGCGTGCGTCGACACCCAGTCCAGCGCCTCGGCCACCAGCGCGGCCGAGTCGGCGGTCCGGCCGACGAAGTCCAACGCCAGGCCGAGATGGTTGTAGCTGACGCTCACGCCCTCGATGTCGCCGTCGAGCCTGGCGATCCGCAGCGCCTCCCGCATCCGGGAGATCCCGGTGTCGGGCTCGCCGTGCATGGCCAGGTGCCACCCCGATGTGCGCAGCCCCAGCACCTCCTCGCGGCGGCAGCCGGTGCGCCGGGCCAGGGTGAGCGCCTCCTCCCAGAACGGTGCCGAGTCCGCGTACATGCCGCGGGTCGACAGGGCCTGCGCGAGCGCGGCCGTCACCCGGGCCCGCTCGCTGGTCTCGCCGGTGTCCTCCAGCAGCCGGTAGGCCTCGTACAGGGCCTCGAGCGCGCGCACCCCGTCCATCCGCGACTGGTAGCACCCGAGCGCCTCCTGCAGCAGCGCCCGGCGCACCGCCTGCGCCGGCGGCACCTCCTCGAGCGCCTCCTCGACCAGCTGGACGGCGACCGCGGCCTGATCGGCCTGATAGGCGCAGCGAGCGGCGGCGGCCAGCAGCTCGGGCCGGTCGGCACCGGTGGCCGCGGTGGCTGCGGTGCCGGCCTCGGGCCACAGCGCGAGCGCCCGGCGGAAGTGCAGCAGAGCCTCGCTGAACCCCTGGATGTCCATGGCGGCCCGGCCGGCGGCCACCGCGGCCGCCAGCGCCCGCTCCGTGTTCCCGGCCGCCTCCCAGTGGTGCGCCACCATCGCCGTCACCGCGGAGCGCTGCCCGCCGCCGAGCTTGGGGGAGTCGGACAGGGCCGTGGCCACGATGGCGTGCACGGCCCGGCGCTCGCCGGGCAGCAGATCGGCGTAGACCGCCTCCTGGGTGAGCGCGTGCCGGAAGCGGTAGGTGCTGTCCGCCTGGGCGACGAGCACCAGGCTCTGCACCAGCTCCCGCAGCGCGTCGAACAGCTCCCGCTCGGGCAGCTCGGACACCGCGCTCAGCAGCGCGTGGCTCATCTGCCGCCCGGCCACCGCCGCCCGGCGCACCACCTGCTGGGCGCCGCCGGACAACGTCGCGATCCGCAGCATCACGACGTCGCGCACGTGGGACGGCAGCGGGGCGGGCCCTTCGATCCGCTGCGCGGCGAGCAGCTCCTGGGCGAAAAAGGCGTTCCCGCCCGAGAGGTCGGCGATGCGCCGCAGCGCCTCGGCGGACAGCGGCTGGGCCGCCAGCGGCGCGAGCAGCGCGGTCAGCTCGGCCAGGTTGAACGGGGCCAGCTCCAGGTGCGACATCGTCGGCCGGCGGAACAGCTCGATCAGCGTGGAGGGCAGCGGCCCACCGGCGAGCTGCTCCTCCCGGTAGGTGAGCGTCACCAGCACCCGCTCCCGCCGCAACGCCGCCGTCAGGAACAGGAGCAGGTCCAGGGTCGACTGCTCGGCCCAGTGCACGTCCTCGACGACCAGCAGCACCGGCGCGTCGTGCGCGAGCCTGGTCAGCAGCGCGAGGAAGCCCTCGTACAGCCGGCTCCGGTCGAGCCGCGCCGGGGTGCGGGTGTCGGAGTCGGCGAGCAGCGTCTCGTCGACGTGCAGCAGCTGGTCCAGGTCGGCGTGGCTCGGCCCGAGCAGCTCGGCCAGGCTCTCCACCCTGCGGTCCTGCAGCAGCCGGCGCAGGGCCTCCAGCACCGGCCCGTAGGGCAGCCCGCCGGAGGTGATCCGCACGCACATCCCGCAGAGCACGGTGGCGCCGTCGGCCGCGATCCGCTGCGTGAACTCCGCCAGCAGGCGGCTCTTCCCGACTCCCGCCTCGCCGGAGATGACGATCCCGGCGGCCTGGCCGCCGCACACCTCCTGCCACACGGCCTGGATCTCGTCGAGCTCGGCCTCGCGGCCGACGAAGGGCGTCACACGGGGTCGGCGCCTCACCCGGCAAGTATGGCCACTGCACCCCGGGCCGTCACGGTGTTTCGGGTCCTAAGCGCTCGCCGACCCCGCCTAAGTGTTATCGCTTGCATCCCGGTGCCTTCGCCCGATGTGCCGGCACGGAGAGCGCTCGATCCTGTGTCAAGCGTGCCCATGTGGGGGGTCGCGCGCAGAGGAGGAGCCGTGCCGAATACAGCAACCGGTTGCCAGCTCGCCGAGGGCGATCGGGCCACCGCAACCGAGGGTCGAGCGCTCGGTCTGCCCGAGCAGGTGAGCGACGCGATCCGGCGCCACCGCGAGGGCGACCGGACGGCTTTGACCGACCTCGTCAATATCGTCTCGCCGTGGCTGCAGGCCATCGCGCGCGGCTTCGGCCTGTCCCATTACTCGGCGGAGGATGTCGCCCAGACAACCCTGCTCGCGCTGCTCCGCCACGTGGACACCATCCGGCAGCCGGAGGCCGGGCTGGCGTGGCTCGCCGTGACGGCCCGGCACGAGGCGACTCGGGTCGCGCGCGCCGAACGGGCCGTCGAACTGGTCCCCGACCTCGGGGCCGACGAACCCCAACCGCCCACGTCCGATCCCGAGGCGATCACGATGGAGCGGCTGAGCCGGAAGCTGGTGTGGCGTCACGTCGCCGTGCTGCCCGCTCGCGGGCAGCTGATCCTGCACGAGATCGCGCACGGCGACCGGCCCGACTACGCGTCGATCTCCGGGCGGACCGGGATGCCGGTCGGCAGCATCGGCCCGACGCGCCAGCGCAGCCTGCAGCGGGTGCGCAGGCTGCTGGAGTCGGACCAGCAGTGGTCGCTGTGCGCCTGAGGGGGCCGCGACCGACGACGACCCCGCCCGATCAGGAACCGGGCGGGGTCGTCGGGCCGTGCGACGGTCAGTTCGTGGCCGCCTGGCGTGCGTTGCGAACCGACGACGCGGCCTGCTCGCCGGTCGCCCGTGCCGCCTCGGCGCCATTGGTGATCACGGCTTCCGCCCCGTTGGCCGTGTGCGCCGAGACGGACTTGGTCGCCCGCACGGCCTGCTCGGTGACGGCCGCACCGGCCCGCATCGTGGCATTGATCCAGTGCTGCGCGAATTCGCGCTGGTCCGACAGCATCTTGTCGGCGATGTCGAAGTAGCCGTCGAGGTAGCGCTGCACGCTTGCCGTGGGCGTCGCGTTCGACGCGGCAGTATCGCTGCTCGCGACGGTGTCCGTCATCGACTGCACGTAGTCGACCCAGAGCCGGGTCGCGGTGGTCCATGCCTCCTGGCTGCGCCTGGTGATGTCGGTGAACTGGTCGATCGACGCGGTCATTCGCCTCATTCCTTCGGTGGAGTCCCCGGGCGCCTCCCACACTACGTACGCCTGCGATTACAGGCAGCACGCCGAAGTGTGGTGAGGCGCACCCTTTCGGCGGGAGCCGATCGGGGTATGACGGGCCGGTCAGTCGACCGTCTGCAGCAGCCCGTGCCGCCGCACGCTTGGGGGGCCAGCCTGGATCACGGCTGGGCGACTGCCCGGTCTGCCCCGCGGTGCCGGCGGACCGCGCCACCGCAGATACCCGAATTCGCGCGTCGAGCGCGACCTCACGGTCGTCCGGACATGATCGAACAACCATGGCGTCGCGCTCGTCGGGTGCGTCCCGTGTTCGCGCATCCGGCGGTCGTAGCGGACGGGCCTCCGCTGCTCCGGTTTCGGCTGCCGGTCGGAACCGGGGCCAGGGCCGGGTCGCGCTCATGTCCCCACCGCTGATACCCGGATTAGCGCGTCGAGCGCGACCTCATGGTGGTCCGGACATGATCGAACAACCATGGCGTCGCGCTCGTCGGGTGTTTCCGGGTCAGGGCCGCGAGCACCCGCCATCGGGAAGCCGCTCAGTGGGGCTGGAACACCGTGGTGCCCTCTCGGCCCCCTACACCGCCGGATCGACCGATTCCGATCTGGATCACGGACCGGCCACTGACCGTTGTGCAGTCCACGTCGGCTCGCATCGGCCGGGCAACGAGCCGGTCAGTCGACCGCCTGCAGCAGCCCGTGCCGCCGCACGGCCTCGCGGGCCAGGGTCTTGTATCCGTGCTCGCCGAACAGCACCGTCATCCGATCGTCCTCGGTGGACATCACGGTCCCGTCCCCGAACTCCGGATGGCGCACCCGCACGTGGTCGGCCGGGTCGCCGGCGTCGACGGTGGTGGACTGGCCGGCGTCGCAGTTGTCGCAGTTGCCGCACGGCTCGTCGAGCTGCTCCCCGAAGTAGCCGAGCAGCAGCCGCCGTCGGCAGTCGGTGGTGTCGGCGTAGGAGCGCATCATGTCGATGCGTGAGCGGATCATCCGGCGGTGCCGGTCGGCGATGTCGGCGGCGTTGCGCACGGCCTCGGCGGCGGCGAGGTCGGTGCGCCGGAAGTGGCCGCGCTCGTCGGCCACCACGGCGCCGGCCTGCTCGAGCAGGTTCAGCGCGGTGGTGCGGCGGGCACCGGTGAGCTTCGCGTCGGCGCCGATGTCCCGTGGGCTGCGGTGCTCATCGGGCCGGAGGGCGGCCAGGGCGCGCCGCAGCACCTCGGGGCGCGGGCGCCGCGCGGTGAGGAAGCGCTGCAGGTCGAAGTCCCGGGCGTGGTGGTGCAGCTCGACGACCGCCGGATCACCGTCCCGGCCGCCCCGGCCGACCTCCTGGTAGTAGGCGTCGAGCGAGGCCGGCGAGGCGGCGTGCAGCACGAACCGCACGTCGGCCTTGTCGATGCCCATCCCGAACGCCGACGTGGCCACGACCACGCGCACCTCGCCGGACATGAACCCCTGCTGCACCTCCTCGCGGGTGCGGCGGTTCAGCCCGGCGTGGTACGCCGCAGCCCGCACTCCGCGTTCGGTCAGCGCCTCGGCGATCACGACGCTCTCCTTGCGGGTCGCGCAGTAGACCAGCCCGGTCCCGGCCAGCTCGGCCGCGCGCTGCACCACCTCGCGGCGGCGCAGGTCCGGATCCGGGTACCGGTGCGCGCTCAGGTGCAGCTCCGGCCGGTCGAAGGAGACCACCACCTCGCGGTGCTCGCGCAGGCCGAGCCGCTCGACGATGTCCGCCCGCACCGGAGGCGCCGCGGTGGCGGTCAGGGCGGCCACCGGCGGGTGTCCGAGGCGTTCGATCACGTGCCCCAGGCGCAGGTAGTCGGGCCGGAAGTCGTGCCCCCACTCCGAGACGCAGTGGGCCTCGTCGACCACGAACAGCGCGACCCCGGCCCCGCCGAGCCGATCGATCACCTCGTCGCGGGCCAGCTGCTCGGGGGACAGGAACAGGAAGCGGGCCCGACCGGTCTGCACCGCGTCCCAGGCGTCGGCGGTCTCGCCGACGCGTTGAGCGGAGTTGACGACCACGGCGTCCGGGGCGTCGGCCTCGGCGAGCCCGTCGCGCTGGTCGCGCTGCAGCGCGATCAGCGGCGAGACCACCAGCACCGGGCCGTCCACCCGCAGCCCGGCCACCTGGTAGATGGCCGACTTCCCGGCCCCGGTCGGGAGCACCGCGAGCACGTCGCCGCCCCCGGTCAGCTGTTCCATGGCGGTCAGCTGCTCCGCGCGCAGCTCGTCCCAGCCGAACGATTCGGCGGCGATCCCTCTGAGTTCCTCGCGAACGCTCACCGCCACCCGGTACCCGGCTGCGACGGAGCGAATCCTGCCGGCCGCGGGCATGACGGATCGGGTGGCCGGGTAGGCCGTGTCGTGCCGAGGCTGCGGAAGGGACCACGCCGGCTCGGTCGCGAGCTGGCGGCGTCGTTCCCGGCCAGCGACTTCGCCCTGTGGTCGGCCGGGGTGACGTTCTTCGCGCTGCTCGGTGTGGTGCCCCTCGCCCTGGTGTCGTTGTGGCTGGCGGCCGTCCTGGTCGGTGCGGACCGGCTGCTCGCGGGACTGGACGTCGCCATCAGCGGCCTGCCGAGCGGACACGGAACGCCGCAGGCCCTGCGGGTGCTGGCCGCGACGGCGGTGCAGCTGAGCGGGTGGCAGGTGCTGGTGGCGTTGTTCCCGGCCAGCCTCTACGGGGAGGGCCTGCGGCGGGCGTTCCGCCAACTCTCGCCGCCCGCCGAGCAGCGCTTCATCGGCTGGCGGGGCCGGCTCGGGCTGCTGCCGCTGATCGCCGTCGGCCCCGCGCTGGTGCTGCTGTTGCTGGCCGCCGCGCCCTGGGTGGCGCCGCTGTACCGGGCGGGCGGTGGCTCCCTCGCGCTCGGCGTCGTGATCGCCTTCCACGTCGTGTGGGTCGCCGTCTCGACGGCGCTGGTGCTGGTCTACCGCTGGGTGGCCGGTCGCCGGTCGCGCTGGCGGCCACTGCTGCTGGCCGGGTTCGGCACCGGGGCCTTCTTGTCCGGGTTCCTGCAGGGGTTCGTGCTGTTCCTGGCGATACCGGTCGAGTGGTCGCTGCCCTTCGGCGGGCTGCCGATCTTCGGTGCGGTAGCGGCGCTGGCCCTCTGGCTGTACGCCCTGCACCTGCTCGTGCTGCTCGGCTACCGGCTGCTGCTCGTGCTCGACCGGTAGCCGCGCAGCTGCTCGATCACGGCAGTCCGGTGGTCGAGCGGTGCGGCAGCCGCGGCCGTGCCGCCGGCCGGGATCTCCACAGCCGAGCGGCGAACGGGAGCGCGAACAGACCCATCAGCAGGCCGCCGAGCACCGCCGAGCCGGGCAGGTCGAAGAAGGCCAGGTGCGCGGCCACCGACGAGCCGTACGTCCACAGGTACAGCGCGGCGGCCGGCCCGGACGGCCCGGTCATC
>DATMDS010000209.1:0-4551 GCA_035557575.1 Pseudonocardia sp.
CGCTGGATCACCCACGCAGAGGTGACGGACGTCCGGCGGGCGGTGGTGTCGCCGCAGCGGGCGGAATTCGACCTGGACCTGGGAGCGGCCCGGGCGCGGATCCGGTGCGCGACGAACCGGCCGCACCGCGAGCGGGTCGAGGTCCGCCACCGGCGGGGGACCGTTCTCGGCCGCCACCACCGCGGTGGCCTGCTGGCCGCGGTGCGCGGGCGCCTCGCGCCCCGGCCCGGGCCGCACCCGCTCGTCGCCTCGCTGACTGCCCAGCTGGAGGCCTTCGCCCGCGCGGCACGCGGCGCGCCCGAACCCACCCTGGGCCGCGCCACCGACGGGCTCGCGGTGATGGCGACCATCGATGCGGTGCGCGCGTGCGCGGCCGGTAACGGACTTCCGGTCACGATCGGAACGGAGGGATAAGACATGCTGGCGGTCCTGCAGTTCGACTCCCCGAGCCTGGCGGTGCTCGAACGCATGCTTGGTGAGGGACGGCTCCCCGCCCTGGCGGGCCTGCGCGAACGCGGCAGGTGGCACGACCTGGAGACCCCGGCCACGCACTTCGCGGCCGGTGCGTTTCACACCCTCTACAGCGGCACCGAACTCGCCGACCACGGCCTGGTCTACCCGTTCCAGTGGTCCGCGCCGGACCAGCGGGTGCGCTACACGACCGCGTTCGAGGCACCGCCACCGGTGTGGGAGCGGCTGGGCGGGCCGGGCGCGCGCACCCTGGCCATCGACCCGTACGAGAGCCGCGCGCCCCGCACGGCACCGGCCGGCACGGTCGTCAGCGGCTGGCAGTTCACCGACCGGGTAGTGCTGCAGCCCTGGTCGTCCCCGCCGGGCACGCGCGGCCGGTTGGAGCAGCTGTTCGGGCCGGCCGCGGCGGTGGAAGAGGTGTTCGGGCGCAGCTCCACCCGGGACCTGCTGCGCCTGCGCCGCGACCTGCTGGCCGCTTCCGGGCGGGCCGCCGACGCCGCGAACCTGCTGCTGGCCGGCAACCGCTTCGACCTGACCTGGCTGACGTTCAGCGCGGGGCACGTGGCCGGGCACCAGTTCTGGGACCTGTCCCAAGCCGATGACGGCCTGGACGGCCCCACCCGGCATCTGCTCTCCGGCGCGCTGGAGGAGGTGTACCAGAGCGTCGACGCGGGATTCGGCCGGGTGCTGGCCGCGCTACCCGACGACGCCGACGTGATCGTCGTGTCCCCGGTCGGGATGGACGTCAACACCAGCCGGGCCGACCTGTTGCCGGAGATGCTCGACGCGGTCCTGCTCGGCGGCGCCCGCCCAGGCTCCGGGTCGGGCTCGGTCTGGAAGCTGCGCGCGGCCCTGCCGACCGGCCTGCGGTCCCGGGTCGCGGCCGCGCTGCCGGACCGCGTCGCGCTGGCACTGACCGCGCGGCTGGAGCTGCGCGGTCAGGACTGGAGCTCCACCCGGGCGTTCGCCCAGCCCGCGGACAACCAGGGCTACGTGCGGCTCAACCTGCGTGGACGCGAGCGGGACGGGATCGTCGACGCAGCCGAAGCCGAGCCGCTGATGGACCAGATCGCGACCGGTCTGCTCACCTTCCACGACCCGGACGGCACCCCGTCGGTCAAGTCCGTGGAACGGGTCGCCGACACGTTCGACGCCGGAATCCATTCCGACCGGCTGCCCGACCTGATCGTGCGCTGGAGCGACCGGCCCGCGACCCGGCTCGACGCCGTCGGTTCCGAACGGTTCGGCACCGTGCGCCGCCGGGGTTCGGGCAGCGGTCGCTCCGGCAATCACACCGCGGGCGACGCCTGGGCGCTGGTGGTGCCGGGGGCGTCGCGGCCGGCACCACCAGCGCCCCCCGGCCGTCCTCCGCGTCTCGTGGACGTCGCCGCGACCGCCGCCGCTCTGGCCGGCGCGGACCTCACCGACCTGCCCGGTGAACCCTTGCTCGAGCGGTAGCCGCGACCGCCTCGAGGCCCATCCCCAGCGCCGTCGCCGCTTGGGCAACGCAGACCAGTGCACCGGCCCGCGGGCCGTGGGCGAAGCCGCGGCGGAGCAGGCCGGCGTAGAAGCGCGGCGCCTCGAGGCGCAGCAACGTCCCACGGTCGGAGCGGAAACGGTAGGCACCCCGGCCGTAGCGCAGCTGCTGGCGCCAGAACCCCGCGGGCGAGAGCTCCTGGTAGTGGCGGACCAGCGCCGAGGGCTCGAACACCAGCGAGTGGCCCGCGTCGGTCAGCCGCGCGCACCAGTCGCGGTCCTCGCCGGCCGCCAGCGGGTAGCGCTCGTCGAAGGGAATGGACTGGCACACCTCGATCCGGCAGGCGAGGTTGCTGGTCGGGGCGAAACGCATCCGGCTGGTCGCCGGGTCGATCGTCGCCTCTGCCAGGTGCGTCGCGATCGCCTGGGAGGCACTGGCCAGGACGCTGCCCGGCCGGCCGTTTCGGGTCGGCCCGGCGGCCGCGGCGGCGGGCGTTGGGCCCGCGGTGATCCGCCGGGCGAGTGCTTCGGCCCAGCCGGGGACGGGCTCGCAGTCGTCGTCGGTGAAACAGATCAGTGGCGCCCGGGCGGCACGCACCCCGACGTTACGGGCCGCCGCCGGCCCGCGACCCGTGCCGCGCACCAGCCGGGCGCGCGGCACGGCGGCAACGGCGTCGGCAACGGCCCTGGTGTCGCGCGACGCGTCGTCGACGACCACGATCTCGAGGTACGGGGACGTCTGGCGCTCGAGTGCGGCCAGGCAGGCGGCGAGCCGGGCGGGCCGGTCCCGGGTGGGCACGACCACCGACAGCAGCGGATCCACCACTCTCACGTGATCACTCCCAGCAGGATGACAACGGTCGCGCCGCCCAGCGAGGCGACGGTGAGCCGGACGCCGACGGCACCGGGCAACAACCTGATCGCGACCAGCGCGTACGCGGCCGCGCCGGCCAGCGCGGCGCCCGTCGCGCCCGCCGCACCCCACGCCGGAACGGCCAGCACCGCTGCACCGGTGAAGCCGAGCGCACCTGCCAGTGCGGCGTACAGGGTCGCTTCGGGCCGTAGCCGCAGCGCCGCCGCCTGGACGACCAGCGCGTTCACCGGCGCGAGCACGACCATCGCCAATGCTGGGCCGAACGCCCCGGCGGCACCGGCGTAGCCCGCGCCGAACACGATCGGCACCGCGGCGTCGATCGCGAGGACGGTGCCGGCGGCCACCGGCACCACCACGGCCAGCAGCCCACCGGCGAGCCGCCGCAACGAGGACTCGGCACCGGTGAGGCCACCGCGGCGCTCGGCCAGCCTGGGCAGCGAGACCGTGAAGACCTGCACGATCGCGTAGGTGGCCGCCAGGGCGACCCCGATCGCCAGCGCAGCGAAACCGGTCTGCACGCTGGACGCTGCGAGCAGCGCCACCGCGATGACCCCGCCGCGCTGCGCGACCTGCACCAGGGCACCGCTGGTCGCATGGAGGAGACCGAAGCGCAGCGCACCCTCGGGTACCGCCACCGGCGGGAGTCGCTGGCGCAGCAGCGGTGTCACGGCGACGACCCCGAGGCCGAAGGCCACCGCCGCGGACACGACGATCGCGGCCACCGCGCCGGTCGTTCCTGCCGCGTCGTACAGCACGATTGCCACCACGACGAGCACTGCGTTCTGCACGGGGTAGCGCGCGCACCAGGCACCCGCACGCCCCAGCCCGAGATCGGCCTGGAGCGCGAGCGTGGCGGCGACGTTGAGGGCCAGCGCGATCAGCACGAACACTGTCAGCAGCGGCGGGAAGCGTGCCGGGTCCCACGTCACGAGCGCTGTGGCGATCACGGTGAGCGCCGCAAACAGTACGGCCCGGTTCCGCGCCAGCCGGACGCTCAGAGCCCGGGCGAGTGCACCGCGCTCGTCGGGGGTCGCAGCCGGCACGTAGCGGGCCAGCAGGGTGGCGCCGCCCAGTGTCATCGCCACCGAACCGATGGCGACCACAGTGAGGGCCACCGCGAACCGTCCGTAGTCGGCGGGGCCGAGCGCCCGAGGCACCACCGTGGCCAGCAGCAGTAGCGTGACCATCTCGGCCGCCTTGCCGACGAGGCCGGTGACGACCGGTCCACGCAGCCGCTCCGCGTCCGCGCTCGCTGTCACCGCGCCCGGCGGGGCACTCACTCGGGTCCGAGGTAAGGCATCCCTAACGGCATGCCTGAGAGGTTACGCGATCAGGACAAGACCTCGGCAGGGACAAATGTCCCGAAAGGGCGCTCAGCCGGTGGTGGCGGTGGAGGCCCCAGCAACGGTGCGCCGGTCGGTGGTGAGCGTGTAGCCGTCGCGGCCGAGGCGGGTGCCGAACGCGTACACCTGGATGTACGGGTCGACCGGGCCGACCGTGGCCAGCTGCAGCACCGACTGCGTGCGCGCCACCTGACCGAACACGCCTCCCTGATGGGCCAGCCACGCTATGTCGGTGAGCCCGGAGAGCGCCCCCCCGTTACCCCACAACACCGCGTATGCGGGGGGTTCGGTGATGCCGTTGACGACTCCAGGTTGTCGCTGGCACGGGTAAGCGAACGCCCGCTGCCAGGCCAGCGCGACCGGCGCCTCGTCCGGCAGGAACTCCTG
>DATMDS010000210.1:0-2798 GCA_035557575.1 Pseudonocardia sp.
GGCGGGTGGTTATGCCGGGTTCGCTGCGTCTGGTGGGTGTTCTGGCAGCTCAGCTGGGGTGAGGCCGGTGCGAGGTCCGGCATAACTGCAGCGCTGTGACGGGGCTTCGCTCTGGGTTTCATCCCAGAGAGGAGCTGATCGTGACGGAGTTGTTGAAGGTTCGGGCGAGTGGGCCGCTGGCATCGCACGTGGAGGGGTTCTGTGCGGCGTTGATCCGGATGGGCTACACCCCGAGGACGGCCAGAGACCACGGTTACGTCCTGGTGCACCTGAGCCGCTGGCTGGCCGCCGAGCGGCTACAACCGGCGGAGCTGACCTCGCCGGTGGTGGAGCGCTTCCTTGAGGCGCGGCGACGCGCGGGGTATCGCCGCTGGCGCACGGTCAGGTCGTTGCGTCCGCTGCTGGCCTACCTGCGCGAGGTCGCGGGGGTGCCCGCCTGGCGTCCGCTTGCGGTGGAGGGCCCAGTGGACCGGCTGCTGGACTCCTATGGCCGCTATCTGCGCGTCGAGCGGCGCCTCGCCCCGAGCACGGTGCGCAGCCACGAGGACGTCGCTCGTCGGTTCCTGTCGCGGAACGCCGAGGGTGACCGGCTCGACCTCGACGGTCTCACCGCGGCGGAGGTGACGGCGTTCGTGTTGGCGCAGACCCGGCTGCGCAGTGTCGGGTCGATGAAGGCGCTGCTCAGCCCGCTGCGGTCGCTGCTGCGGTTCCTGTTCGTGGCCGGGATGACACCGCGCAACCTCGCCGCGGCGGTCCCGGGGATCGCGAACCCGCGACTGGGGGCGCTGCCCAAGGCCCTGGACGCGGCGACGGTCGCGGCGCTGCTGGGCAGCTGCGACCGCGCCACCGCGGTCGGCCGACGCGACTTCGCGATCCTGACCATGTTGGTGCGGCTGGGGCTGCGCGCCAGCGAGGTCGCGGCGCTGCGGCTCGACGACATCGACTGGCGCGCCGGAGAGCTGACGGTGCGGGGCAAGGGCAACCGGGTGGATCGGCTGCCGCTGCCCGCGGATGTCGGCGCAGCGGTGGTCGACTACCTGCGTCACGGCCGCCCACCCTCGACCTGCCGGGCGGTGTTCCTGCGGGCGGTCGGACCCGACGCCGCGATGACCGCGCACTCGGTGGTGATGGTCCCGCGCAGCGCATCCCGCCGGGCCGGTCTGCCGGTCATCGTCGGGGCGCATCGGCTGCGCCACACCGCGGCAAGCGACATGCTGCGCCACGGCGGCTCGCTGGCCGAGATCGCCCAGGTGCTACGCCATCACAGCGAGTCCACCACGGCGATCTACGCCAAGCTCGACCGGGCCGCCCTCGGCCTACTCGTGCGCCCGTGGCCGGGGGCCGGGCAGGCGGTGACGGTCCGATGAGCACGCTCGCGCGATCGGCGCAGGACTATCTGGCGATGCGCCGTGGTGTCGGCTTCGCGCTGCGCCAGGAAGGCCGCCTGCTCGCCGACTTCGTCGGCTACTGCCAGCGCCGGGGCATCACCCGGGTCACCACCGAGGCCGCCCTCGGGTGGGCCACCCAGCCCAGCGCGGCGAGCCCGACCTGGTGGGCGACGCGGCTGGGGGTGGTCCGCGGCTTCGCGGCGCACCTGCAGACCGTCGAGGCCGACACCGAGGTCCCCCCGAAGGGCCTGCTGCCCCGCCGGGCGTCGCGGACGACGCCGCATCTGTTCTCCCCGACCGAGATCACCGCGCTGATCGCCGCCGCTCGCGCGCTGGCTCACCCGCTGCGGGCGGCGAGCTTCGAGACCCTGATCGGGCTGATGGCCGTCACCGGGCTGCGCACCGGGGAGGCGCTGGCGCTGGACCGCGCGGACGTGGACCTCGCCGAGGGCATGCTCACCATCCGACGTTCCAAGCTCGGCAAGTCCCGTCAGCTGCCGCTGCACGCGACCACCACGACAGTGCTCGCGGCCTACGCGGCGCGCCGCGGCCAGCTGTGCCCACGCCCCGCAACGCCGAGCTTTTTCCTCTCCGGCGGCGGCACCCGGCTCAACCACACCAACACCTCCACCACGTTCGCCGGCCTGCTCGAGGCCGCCGGGATCGCGACCCCGCCCGGTCGGCGCCGACCGCGGCTCTACGGCCTGCGCCACAGCTTCGCCGTCGCCACCCTGATCAACTGGCACGCCGAGGGAGCCGACGTGCAGACCCGGCTGCCGGTGCTGTCCACCTGGATGGGCCACGTCAAGCCCTCCAGCACCTACTGGTACCTGCAGGCTGCCCCCGAGCTGCTCGCCGTCACCGCCCTGCGCCTGGAGCGCTACCTCGGCCTCAAGCAGTACGTCGAAGGCCAGCCATGACCGCGCTCGCGCCGATCCTGCAGGGCTACTTCACCCAGCGGCTGGCCCAGCGCCAGGCCAGCCCGCACACCGTCGCCTCCTACCGCGACACCTTCAGCCTGCTGTTGCGCTTCGCCCAGCAGCAGCTGGGCAAACCGCCCTCGATGCTCGACCTCGCCGAGGTTGACGCCGCGCTGGTCGGGGCGTTCCTTGACCACCTCGAAACCGGGCGCGGTAACAGCGCCGCGACCCGCAACAACCGCCTTGCCGCGGTCCACTCGCTGTTCTCCTACGCGGCGCTGCGCTGCCCCGACTACGCCGCGACCATCGGCCGGGTCCTGGCGATCCCCCCGAAACGCACCGACACCACCATCGTCTGCTTCCTCACCCAGGATGAGGTCGAAGCGCTGCTGGCCAGCCCGGACCGGACCACCCGACCCGGCCGACGCGATCACCTACTGCTGCTCGTGGCGGTCCAAACCGGGCTGCGGGTATCCGAGCTGACCGGGCT
>DATMDS010000211.1:0-54614 GCA_035557575.1 Pseudonocardia sp.
TACGCCGTTGCGCTTGGCTGCCGACCTTACGTGTGCGACGTTAAGGCTGACGCGGCGTGGAAGGGCGGTTCACCGTGGGCGAAGAGGTCGACCGACACACGTTCACCCGTGAGGACCGGGCGAAGTATCGGCAGAAGATCCGCCGCAGCCTGGACGTCTTCGCCGCGATGCTGCGCGAGTCCCGGTTCGACTTCGAGCGGCCGATGACCGGCCTGGAGATCGAGCTGAACCTGGTCGACGACGCCGGCGACCCGACGATGCGCAACGCCGAGGTGCTCGGGGCCATCGCGGACCCGGACTTCCAGACGGAACTGGGCCAGTTCAACATCGAGATCAACGTGCCGCCGCGGACGCTGGAGGGCCGCTCGCTGGTCGAGCTCGAGGAGACGCTGCGCACCGACCTCAACCACGCCGAGGCCAGCGCCCGCGGGGTGGACGCGAAGCTCATGATGATCGGGATCCTGCCGACCCTGATGGCCGACCACCTGTCGGTCGACGCGCTGACCTCCAACCCCCGCTACAAGCTGCTCAACGAGCAGATCTTCGCCGCCCGCGGTGAGGACATCTGGCTGGACATCAGCGGCGACGAGCGGCTGCAGACCAGCTCCGACTCGATCGCCCCGGAGTCGGCCTGCACGAGCGTCCAGTGCCACCTGCAGGTCAGCCCGGAGACCTTCCCCGCCTACTGGAACGCGGCCCAGGCCGTCGCCGGGGTGCAGATGGCGATCTGCGCGAACTCCCCGTTCCTGTTCGGCCACCGGCTCTGGCGGGAGACCCGGATCGCGCTGTTCGACCAGGCCACCGACACCCGATCCGAGGAGCTCAAGGAGCAGGGGGTGCGGCCGCGGGTGTGGTTCGGCGAGCGCTGGATCACCTCGGTGTTCGACCTGCTCGAGGAGAACGTGCGCTACTTCCCGGCGCTGCTGCCGATCTGCAGCGACGAGGACCCGGTGGACGTGCTGGAGCGGGGCGGGGTGCCGACCCTGGCCGAGCTGCGGCTGCACAACGGCACCGTCTACCGGTGGAACCGCCCGGTCTACGACGTGGTCGGGGACCTGCCCCACCTGCGGGTCGAGAATCGGGTGCTGCCGGCCGGCCCGACCGTGGCCGACACGCTGGCCAACGCGGCGCTCTACTACGGCCTGGTCCGGGTGCTCGCCGAGGACGAACGCCCGGTCTGGTCACGGATGTCGTTCGCCGCGGCCGAGGAGAACTTCCACGCCGGCGCCCGGCACGGCATCGAGGCCCGCATCTTCTGGCCGGGCCTGGGCGAGGTACCGGCCAGCGAGCTGGTGCTGCGCCGGCTGCTGCCGATGGCCGCCGACGGGCTGACCCGCTGGGGCGTCGACTCCGCGGTGTCCGACCGGCTCCTCGGCATCCTGGAGCAGCGCTGCCTCAGCCACCGCAACGGCGCGGAGTGGCAGGTCGAGACCGTGCGGAAGCTCGAGACCGAGCAGAACATGGGGCGGCTGGACGCGCTGCGCCGGATGGCGCTGAGCTACGCCGAGCACATGCACAGCAACGAGCCGGTCCACACCTGGCCGCTGGGCTGAGCTGATCAGGACTCGGACGGCAGTGGCGCGGCCGTCCCGGACGTGGTGGCGAGCGTGGCGAAGGTGACCCGGGCACCGTCCTCCGCGCCGGCGCCGGAGTCCGCGCTGTCCTGCTGGTAGGCACCCGCCTGGAAGCGGACGGTGGCGTCCCGGAACGCCGGCGGCACCGGCGCGTCCACGGCGGCCTGCTGCGACCCGTGGCGCGCGGTGAACGTGAGGGTGCCGTTGCCGTTGTCGCGCAGGCCGAAGTCGAAGGCCGCACCGAGCGGCACCCCGGACAGCAGCGGCAGCTTGGTCGCCGCGTCACCGGACCGTTCCTGCTTGACCACGACGTGCACCGTCCCGGCGGTGTAGTGCAGCATGACGAACGGCACGGAGATGATGTCGCCGGCGCCGTGGATCTGCCCGAGGATCACGTCCTGGCTCTCCGACGGGACCTGCGCGACCGTCACCGACGCGGACAGCTCGCGCTGGTCGGTCCCGGCCCGGAACTCGTCGAGGCTGCTGAGCTCGGTGCGCGCGTGGTCGGAGTTGCGCGTGGTGGCGCCCTCGACCGGAGCCCAGAAGGTGAGCTGGCCGCCCGGGTCACGGCTGAGGTACGGGGGCGACAGCACCGCGGGGTTGATCGAGTCGGCGTTGCCGTTGTCGCCCTCGAGGGGCAGGGTGAGCCGCCAGCCCGGGATCGTGCCCGCGTCCTCGGACGGGCTCGGCCGCGACGGGGTCGAGCAGGCGGCCAGCACCAGGAACGCGGTCGCGATCAGCATCGCGACGGCGGCCCGGAAGGGGTTGTGTCGCACCCTCTCCAGTCTGGCCCGGGCGTCGTCCGCGCGCCGCTCGCTCCGGCTTTCCACAGCGAAACCACAGCTTCAGTCGATCTCCTGGGCGGCCGCGGCGAACTGGGCGTCGTACAGGCTGCAGTAGGCACCCCGGGCGGCCAGCAGCTGGTCGTGAGTGCCCTGCTCGACGATCCGGCCGGCCTCCATGACGAGGATCAGGTCGGCGTCGCGGATGGTGGAGAGCCGGTGCGCGATGACGAAGCTGGTGCGATCCGAGCGCAGCGCGGCCATCGCCCGCTGCACCAGCACCTCGGTGCGGGTGTCCACCGAGCTGGTCGCCTCGTCCAGGATCAGCAGTGCCGGGTCGGCCAGGAACGCCCGCGCAATGGTGATCAGCTGCTTCTCCCCCGCGCTGACGTTGCTGCCCTCGGAGTCGATCACGGTGTCGTAGCCGTCGGGCAGGCTGCGCACGAACCGGTCCACGTACGTCGCCCGGGCCGCGGCCAGCAGCTGCTCGGGAGCGGCGTCCGGGTTGCCGTAGCCGATGTTCTCCCGGATGGTGCCGCCGAAGAGCCAGGTGTCCTGCAGCACCATGCCGATCCCGGAGCGCAGCTGCGCCCGGGTCATCGCCGCGATGTCCACCCCGTCCAGGGTGATCCGGCCGCCGTCCAGCTCGTAGAACCGCAGGATCAGGTTGACCAGCGTGGTCTTGCCCGCGCCGGTCGGCCCGACGATGGCCACGGTCTGGCCGGGCTCGGCCACCAGCGACAGGTCGTCGATCAGCGGTCGGTCGGGCCGGTAACGGAACGACACCTGCTCGAACGCGACCCGGCCGCGGCGATCGCCGGGCACCACCGGCCGTGCCGGGTCCGGGGTCTGCTGCTGCGCGTCCAGCAGCTCGAACACCCGCTCCGCCGACGCCACCCCGGACTGCAACAAGTTGATCATCGAGGCGGCCTGGGTGAGCGGCTGGGTGAACTGGCGCGAGTACTGGATGAACGCCTGCACGTCGCCCAGGCTCATCGTCCCGGAGGCCACCCGCAGCCCACCGAGCACCGCGACGGCCACGTACGTCAGGTTCCCGATGAACATCATCGAGGGCATGATCGTCCCGGAGATGAACTGGGCACGGAAGCCCGCCTCGAACAGCTCGGTGTTCTTCGCCGCGAACCCGGCCTCGACCTCGGCCCGCCGGCCGAACACCTGCACCAGCTGGTGCCCGGTGAACGCTTCCTCGATCTGGCCGTTCAGCTGCCCGGTGTGCCGCCACTGGGCCACGAACTGCCGCTGCGACCGCTTGGTGATCATCTTGGTCAGCCAGAGCGAGAGCGGGACCGCGATCACCGCGACCAGCCACAGCAACGGCGAGACCACGAACATCATCGCCAGCACGCCGATCACGGTGAGCAGCGAGACCAGGAGCTGGCTCAACGTCTGCTGCAGGCTCTGCGAGACGTTGTCGATGTCGTTGGTGACCCGGCTGAGCACCTCGCCGCGCTGCTGGCCGTCGAAGAAGCGCAGCGGCAGCCGGTGCAGCGTGCTCTCCACGTCCCGGCGCAGGTCGTGCACGATGCGCTGGACGATCCCGTTGAGCAGGTAGCCCTGGATCCAACCGAAGATCGACGCGCCCAGGTAGAGGGCGAGCGCGCCCAGCAGCACCAGCCGCAGCGCCGCGACGTCGATGGCCCGCCGGCCGATCACCCCGGCGAAGATGATGTCGGTGGCCGCGCCGAGCAGCAGCGGGCCGACCACGTTCAACGCGACGCTGAGCAGGCCGAGCAGCACGACCGCGAGCACGCCGAGCCGCTCCGGCAGCAGCAGTCGCGCCAACCGGCGCACCGAAGGGCCGAAGTCCAGCGGCTTCTCCGCCGGCTGCCCCATGCCCGACCACGGCCCGCGGCTGCGCCGCTCGTTGGCCATGCCGCGCGCGGCGGCGTCGGTCTCGGCGTCCTGACTGCGCTTCTCCGGCGGAACGGTCACCGGTGACGAGGTCCGTTCCGTCACGCCACCTCCTCCGCCGACAGCTGCGACTCCACGATCTCCACGTAGGTCGGGCAGGTGGCGAGCAGTTCCCGGTGCCGGCCGATCCCGACCACCGCACCGTCCTCGAGCACCACGATCTGGTCGGCGCCGACGATGGTGGACACCCGCTGCGCCACGATCAGGACGGTGGCCGTGGCCGTGACCGGTCGCAGCGCGGTCCGCAGCCGGGCGTCGGTGCTCGTGTCCAGCGCGGAGAACGCGTCGTCGAACAGGTAGATCACGGGCCGGCGGACCAGCGCCCTGGCGATGGCCAGCCGCTGCCGCTGCCCTCCGGAGACGTTGGTGCCGCCCTGGCTGATCGGCGCGTCCAGCCCGTCCGGCATCGCGGCGACGAAGCCACTGGCCTGGGCGATCTCCAGCGCGGCCCAGAGCTCGTCGTCGGCGGCATCGGGATTGCCGTGTCGCAGGTTGGACGCCACGGTCCCGGTGAACAGGTACGGCCGCTGCGGGACCAGCCCGATCCGCCGCCACAGCTGCTCCGGCTCGTAGTCGCGCACGTCGACGCCGTCGACGCGGACGGTGCCGGCGGTGGCATCGAGCAGCCGCGGCACCATCGAGAGCAACGTGGTCTTGCCGGCGCCGGTGCTGCCGATGATCGCGGTCGTCTGCCCTGGCAGCGCGGTGAAGCCGACCTCGCGCAGCACCGAAGCCGCCGCTCCCGGGTACCGGAAGCCCACCCCGACGACGTCGAGCCGGCCGTCCGAACGTGGCGGACGCGCCGGCCGCACGGGTGGCACCACCGACGACTCGGTGTCGAGCACCTCGACGATCCGTTCCGCGCACACCGCGGCCCGCGGAATCATGATCGCCATGAAGGTGGCCATCATGACGGCCATCAGGATCTGCATCAGGTAGCTCAGGAACGCGGTCAGCGCGCCGATCTGCATCGCGCCGGCGTCCACCCGCGCGGCCCCGAACCAGAGCACCGCGACGCTGGAGGAGTTCAGCACCAGCATCACGATGGGGAAGATCAACGCCTGCAGCCGGCCGGCCCGGGTCGCGGTGGCCGTCAGGTCGGCGTTGGCCGCCTCGAACCGCCGCGCCTCCTGGGGCTCCCGGACGAACGCCCGCACCACCCGGATGCCGGTGATCTGCTCGCGCAGGATCCGGTTGATCGCGTCGATGCGGGCCTGCATGGCCCGGAACTGCGGCACCATCCGGACGATCACCGCGCCGATCGCCAGCACCAGGACGGGCACGCACACCGCCATCAACCAGGACAGCCCCGGGTCCTCGCGCAGCGCCATCACGACGCCGCCCACGCACATGATCGGCGCGGCCACCAGCATCGTGCAGGTCGTCAGCACGAGCATCTGCAGCTGCTGCACGTCGTTGGTGTTGCGGGTGATCAGTGACGGGGCACCGAAGCGGTTCAGCTCGCGCGCGGAGAACGCGCCCACCCGGTGGAACACCGCGGTCCGCACGTCCCGGCCGAAGCCCATCGCGATCCGCGACCCGTGGTAGACCGCGACCACCGAGCACAGCACCTGGATCAGCGTGACCAGCAGCATCCAGCCGCCGGTGCGCAGGATGTAGGCGCTGTCACCGCGGGCGATGCCCTGGTCGATGATGTCGGCGTTCAGGCTGGGCAGGTAGAGCGACGCCATGGTGCCGGCCAGCTGCAGCGCCACGACCAGCAGCAACGCCGTGCGGTAGGGCTGCACGAAGCTGCTCAGCAGGCGGATCAGCACGCTCCGGAAGGTAGATGACTACCGAGGCGACCCGGCGGCGGGTGTGCGCACCGCCGACCGGGTGACCACGTGGTGTCCGCCGCGGTCCGCACGGGCGCGGAAGGTGTTGCGGTACGCCAACGGGGTGGTGCGCACCGCCCGGGTGAAGTGCTTGCGCAGATTGGCCGCGGTGACCAGGCCGCTGTGCCGGGCCACCGTGTCGACCGGGAGGTCCGTGGTCTCCAGCAGCCGCTGCGCACGCTGCAGCCGCTGGCGCAGCAGCCACTGGTAGGGCGTGGTGCCGGTGGACGCGGCGAAGCGGCGGGCGAACGTGCGCCGGCTCATCGCCGCCCGGCCGGCCAGGTCGGCCACCGTGACCGGCTCGTCCAGGTGCCGCTGCAGCCAGGCGACCGTGTCGGCGAACAGATCGGTCTCGTCGAGCTCCGGCAGCGGGGTCTCGATGTACTGGGCCTGCCCCCCGTCCCGGAACGGCGGCACCACCAGCTCGCGGGCCACCCGCACCGCGGCCGCGGCCCCGCGGTCGCGGCGGACCAGATGCAGGCACAGATCGATGGCCGCCGCGCTGCCCGCGGAGGTGAGGATGTCGCCGTCATCGACGTAGAGCACGTCCGGGTCGACGGCCAGTGCCGGATGGCGGGCGGCCAGCTCGGCGCAGTCGGCCCAGTGCGTGGTGACCCGCCGCCCGTCCAGCAGCCCGGCCGCGGCCAGCACGAACGCGCCGGTGCACAGCGACACCAGCCGGGCGCCGCGGGCGTGGGCCCGGCGCAGCGCGGCCAGCACCGCGGTGGGCGGGCCGCCCGGTGCCTCGCACGACGGCACCAGCACGGTGTCCGCGCGCTCCAGCTCGTCCAGCCCGTACGGGACCTCGAGGCGCAGGCCGTTGTCCAGGACGACCGATGCTCCCGGTCCGCAGACCAGCAGCCGGTACCACGGCGGCTCCGCCGCCACGGCATGGTCGATGCCGAAGATCTCGCCGGCCACGGCCAGCCCGAAGTGCCCCAGCCCGTCGTACACGACGACGGCGACGGTGTGCGGCGCCGGGTTGGCCGTTTTGGCACTCATGATGACAATCATGCCACTGTCCGGGCGAGATCGGCCGGCGCACGATGGAGACATGTCCGAATGGCGCCGATGGGAACGGCAACACTGCGGCCGCACCGTGCTGCTGGCCACGACCGGCCCGGACCGCTGGTTTCTGGTCGAGCCGACGTGGTGGGACCGCGTCCGAGCCCGCTGGCACGCCCTCACCCTGGACACGCAGCTGGCGCGGGGCGTGCCGCCGGCCGGGGATCGGCTGCTGGCGGTGCGCGCCGGGATGCTCGTAGCACCCTCCGGGCGCCGCCGGCTGGCCGCGGCCTGGGAGGCCGTGCTCTCCAGGGCTCCCGCCCCCCGCGCCACCGTTCCCCTTCAGCGGACCCGCGTGAACGGCGCGGCCGGCGACATCCGGGAGCTGGTCGCCGCGCTGCGGACCGCCGGTCCGGTGTCGGTCCGCGGCGTGGCCGCGGCCACCCTGCTGCTCACCGACGGGCGGTCACCCGTCTACTTCGGACGAACAACCGTGGACCTCCGCGACGCGGTGCAGGTGGCGGTCCGGCTGCTGGACCCGATCCCCGGTGCGATGCCCGATTGAGCCGCCGTGAGTGATCCGCTGCGCAGTCGGCGGCCGGATCCCCGGTCGTCGGGCACTGGCCGCCAGCTGGGAGAAGATGATCAACGGCGACTATTACACCCCGTACGCGCCGGTCCGGTGGTCCGCGGTCACTGCGGCCGCCCCCGAGATCAGGAGGCTGGTCACGGCGCTACGGACGGAGCAGCCCGTGCCGGCCCGCGGGGTGGCCCTCGCGCACGTGCTGCTCACCGACGGCACCGGCCCGCTGTTCCACCACCAGCCCGACCGCGACCTCGCCGCCGCGGTGCGGGACGCGGTCCAGTGCCTCGATCCGTCCAGCAGGGTCAACGACCTCTGATTCGCGCCGGCAATGACGTACCCGCCCCTGCCGGCGCGGCGCGGTCGTCGCTGCGGCGGCCGAGCTGCTTCGACAGTCCGCGCACCTCCGCCAGCAGCAGCCGGCCCAGGTCGGCGGGGCCCCGAGCGATGATTCGCGCGGTCGGGCCGGACACCGACACCACGGCCACCACCTCCCCGTCGACCGCCTGGACCGGGGCGGCCACGCCGGCCAGGCCGACCTCCAGCTCGTCGACCGAGGCCGCCCAGCCGCGCCGGCGCACCTCGGCCAGCTCACGCTGCACTGCCGTCCGGTCGACCGGCGAGTGCGGGGTGCGGCATTCGAGGGCGCCCGCGGGCAGCGGAAGCACGTCGTGCGCGTACAGCACCTTGCCCTGCGCCGTGCAGTGCGCCGGGGTCGCGGCGTCCACCGACGTGGTGGCGCCGAGCACGTAGCGGCTGTCGACCTGGGCGATCTCGACCAGCTCGTTGCCGCGGGCCACGGCCAGCCCGACGGTCTCCTCGGTCAGCTCGCCGAGCCGCTCCAGCGTGGGCCGGGCCAGCTCGGCGAGATCGTGCACGGCGCTGGGCAGGGTGGCGTACCGGACGAAGAGAGACCCCGGCCGGAAGGCGCCGTCGTGATCGCGCTGGATCAGGCTGTTGCGCTCCAGCGCGCGCAGCAGCCGCCACGCCGTCGAGCGGGCCAGCTCGAGCTCGGTGGTCAGCGAGGCGAACGTGCGGGGCGTGCCCGACTCGACGATGAGCGTGAGCAGCGCGGTGGCGCGATCGATCGGGTGGCTGCGCGCCGGTCTTGCCACGTTCCACCCTTCTCGAAGAGTTTCATATCGTGGAACCACTGTCCCGAAATATGCCGCTAGAGTGCTGCCGGAAACGGCGCTCCGTCAAGGCCCGCCGCCGGGAACCCCAGGAAGGGAGACCATGGCCAGCGTTCCCCCCACCGCACGCGTTGTGGTGATCGGTGCCGGCATCGTCGGCAACAGCCTCGTGCACCACCTCGCCCGCCTCGGCTGGCGCGACATCGTCCAGATCGACAAGGGGGCGCTGCCGAACCCGGGCGGGTCCACCGGGCACGCCTCGAACTTCATCTTCCCGGTCGACCACTCCCGCGAGATGGCCGACCTGACGCTGGACTCGGTGCGCCAGTACAGGGAGCTGGGTGTGTTCACCCAGTCCGGCGGCTACGAGGTCGCGCGCACCGAGGAGCGGCTGGAGGAGCTGCGCCGCCGGATGTCCTCGGCCAAGGCATGGGGCATCGAGGCCGAGCTGGTCAGCCCCGACCACGTGGTGTCCAAGGTGCCGTTCCTGGACAAGGACAAGATCCTGGGCGCCTTCTGGTGCCCGACGGTCGGCGTCGTGGACTCGCTGCGCGCCGGCACCCTGATGCGTGAGTCCGCGCTGGCGCTGGGCGCGCTCACCGTGGTGCCCACCGTCGAGGTCACCGGCCTCGACGTCGAGCAGGGCCGGATCCGGCGGGTCCGCACCAGCGGCGGCGACATCGAAGCCGAGACCGTGGTCATCGCCTGCGGCGTGTGGAGCCCGAAGATCGCCCGGATGGCCGGCGCAGCGATCCCGCTCACCCCGGCCGTGCACCAGATGATCTCCGTCGGCCCCATCCCGCAGCTGGCCGAGCGCGAGGGCGAGATCTCCTTCCCGATCATCCGGGACATGGACACCTTCTGCTACGAGCGCCAGCACGGCGCCGACATGGAGGTCGGGTCCTACGCGCACCGGGCGATCCTGCACAACCCGGAGGACATCCCCTCGATCGAGCAGTCCAAGCTGTCGCCGACCGAGATGCCGTTCACCGAGGACGACTTCGACCCGCAGCTGGAGCAGGCGCTGGAGCTGATGCCCGAGGCGCTCGGCGCCGACGGCGCGGAGATCCGGTACGCGATCAACGGCCTGCTCTCGCTGACCCCGGACGGGCTGCCGATCCTCGGCGAGACCCCGGAGGTCAAGGGCCTCTGGTCGGCCGCCGCGGTGTGGATCAAGGAGGGGCCGGGCACCGCCCGCGCCGTCGCCGAGTGGATGACCCACGGCTGGTCCGAGATCGACGTCAGCCACTCCGACATCGCGCGCTTCTACCCGCACCAGCGCACCCGCGAGCACGTCCGCTCGCGGACGTCCGAGGCGTTCAACAAGACCTACGGCATCGTGCACCCGAGCGAGCAGTGGGACGGCGAGCGCGGCAAGCGGCTGGCCCCGATGCACGCGGCGGAGAAGGAGGCCGGCGCGGTCTTCTTCGAGACCGCCGGCTGGGAGCGCCCGCACTGGTACGCCAGCAACGAGGCGCTGCTCGGCGAGTACGGCGAGGCCGTCATGCCGCGCGAGCACGAGTGGGACTCGCGCTGGTGGTCGCCGATCATCAACGCCGAGCACCTGGCCATGCGCGAGCGGGCCGGCATCTTCGACCTGACCGCGTTCGCGATCTTCGACATCGTCGGGCCGGGGGCCAGGGACGCGGTGCAGGGCATCGTGGTCGCCCAGGCCGACGTGCCGGAGGGCCGGGTCATCTACACCCCCGTGCTGGACCCCAACGGCGGCTTCCGATCCGACCTGACCGTGATGCGGCTGGCCCACGACCGGTACCGCGTGGTCACCGGTGGGGCCCACGGCATGGCCGACCTGAAGTGGTTCGCCGATCACCTGCCGGCGAACGGCACCGCCCAGATCGTGGACGTGACCTCGGCGTTCACCACGATCGGGCTGTGGGGGCCGCGAGCGCGGGACATCCTGGGCAGCCTGACCGACGCCGACGTGTCCGACTCCGGTTTCGGCTTCCTGACCTGCCGCTCGATCGAGGTGGGCAGCACCGCGGTGCTCGCGTCCCGGATCTCCTACGTCGGCGAGCTCGGCTGGGAGCTGTACGTGCCGATGGAGCAGGGCGCCCGGCTGTGGCAGCAGCTGCACGAGGCCGGCCGGCCGCACGGCGCGGTCCCGGCCGGGATCGGGGTGTACGGCACCACCGGCCGGATCGAGAAGGGCTACCGCGCCTTCGGGTTCGAGCTGGACGCCGAGCGCACCATCGTCGAGGCCGGCATGCAGCGGCCCAAGGTCAAGGCGGCGAACTTCGTCGGCCGCGACGCCTACCTGGCCCAGCGCGAGGCGGCGCCGAAGGCGGTGCTCTGCACCATGACCGTGGACAGCCACAGCACCGGCAACGGCCGGCGGTACATGCTCGGCGGCGAGCCGATCCTGACCGCCAGCGGCGGCACCCTGACCGACGGGCACGGCCACCACCCGTACGTCACCACGGCCGGCTCGGCGCCGTCGCTGGGCAAGCACGTGCTGCTGGCCTACCTGCCCCCGGACCAGGCGGTGCTGGGCAACCGGCTGGCGGTCTCCTACATGGAGGAGCTGTATCCGGTGACCGTCGGCTCGGTCGACGCCACTCCCCTGTTCGACCCGAAGAACGAGCGGATCAAGGGCTGATCGGACGATGACCAACGTTCTGGTGTGCGTGAAGCGGGTGCCGGACTCGTCCGGCGAGGTGCTGCTGAGCGCCGACGCGCAGTCGGTGGACGCGCGTTTCGTCGGGTTCACCGTGAGCCCGCACGAGAGCTGCGCGGTCGAGCTGGCCGTCAAGATCGCCGAGGACGGCGGCGCCGCCACGGTGCTCACCCTGGGGCCCGACGACGCCGTCGAGCAGCTGCGCGCGGCCCTGGGCGTCGGTTGCACGGCCGCGGTACTGATCGAGGCCGACCTCGTCGGCTTCGGCCCGGCCGACGTGGCCCGGGAGATCGCGGCCGTCGTGCGCGACCACGAGGCGGCCGGCACGACGTACGACCTGATCCTGCTGGGCAACGACGCGGCCGACACCGGGGACTTCCAGGTCGGCATCCGGCTGGCCTACGAGCTGGGTCGCCCGGTGGTCAACGGAATCAAGACGGCCGAGGTCGCCGACGGGGTGGCCACGCTGCGCGGCGACAGCCCGGACGGCGGTGTGGAGACGTTCCAGGTGCCGCTGCCCGCGGTGGCCACCGTGCTGGAGGGCGGCGTCGAGCCGCGCTACCCGACGATCACCGGCCGGATGAAGGCCAAGAAGGTCAAGATCGAGACGGTGGAGCCGCGGCAGCCGCCGGCCGGACCGCACCGGCTCAAGCTCACCCTGCCGCCCGCCCAGCCCAGCACCGTCGAGGTGCTCGGCGAGGGATCGGGCTCGGCCACCGCCGTCGTCGACCTGCTGCAGAGCCTGGGGGTGACCCGATGATCCTGGTGTTCGTCGAGACCGAAGCGGGCGGTGCGTCCGAGCCGTCGCTGGAGGCGGTCACCTTCGCCCGCGACCTGGCCACCCGGGACTCCGGTGAGCTGGCCGGGCAGCCGATCCACGCCGTCGTCGCCGGCGAGCTGCCGGCCGCGGCTGTGGAACAGCTCGGCACGCACGGCGTCAGCGAGGTGCACCACGCGATCGGGGACGCGTTCTCCGCCTACGGCGGCGCGGTCTGGGCCGGCGCGGTCGAGGCGGCTCAGCGCAGTACCGGCGCGATCGCGGTGATCGCCACCGGCAGCCCGCGCGGCAACGAGGTGCTGGCCCACCTGGCCGCCCGGCTCGACGTCGTGATGGCGGCGAACGTGGTCGGCTGCCAGCCGCCGTTCCTGGTCACCCGACAGGTGGTCGGCGGGGCGGTGCTCGAGGAGATGCAGCTCGACGACCGGCCGGCCGTGTTCAGCGTGGCCGGGCACGCCGTCGAGGCCGGTCCGGCGGCCGCTCCCGTCACGGCCACCGTGCACGAGTTCAGCCCCGAGGTGGCCGCGGCCGATCTGGTGGCCCGCGTGGTGTCCACCGAGCCCGGCGGGCCGGACCGCTCCGGCAGTCTGCGCTCGGCCCGGGTGGTCGTGGGCGCCGGCAGGGGCGCCGGCGGCGCGGACGGTTTCGGGCCCGTCAGCGAGCTGGCCGAGCTGCTGGACGGCGCGCTCGGGGTGTCCCGGGTGGTCACCAGCCTCGGCTGGCGTCCGCACCACGAGCAGGTCGGGCAGACCGGCAGCCGGATCTCCCCCGAGCTGTACATCCCGTGCGGCATCAGCGGGGCCATCCAGCACTGGGCCGGCTGCGCCAGCTCCAAGACGATCCTGGCCATCAACACCGACCCGGACGCCCCGATGGTCTCCAAGGCCACCTACGCGGTGATCGGGGACATGCACGAGGTGGTTCCCGCGATCAACGAGGAGATCCGCCGCCGCCGCGGCTGAACCCCGGCGCACCGGCCCTCCCGGCGCACGTTCCACACGAACGAACGGCACTTTCGCACGATAGGTTCGTGCGAAAGTGCCGTTCGTGCAGCCGGTAGGCCGGCCGGAGGGTCAGTCGCCGAGTTCGGCGCGGCGGCGGGTGACGTAGGCTTCCAGCTCCTCGCGGATCGCGTCGTCCAGCGGGGGCTGGGAGTACTCCGCGAGCTTCTTGCGGGCGATCTCCCCGGCCCGGGCCGCGGCGTCCTTGGACCCCTTCTTCATCCACCGGTCGTAGTTGTCGGAGCTGTTCAGGAACGGGCGGTAGAAGCAGGTGCGGAAGCGCTCCATGGTGTGGGCGGCGCCCAGGAAGTGCCCGCCGTGGCGGACCTCGTCGTGCGCGCCGAAGGCCAGCGACGCCTCGTCGATCTCCAGCGGGGTGAACTCGGTCTGCAGCATCTCCAGCACCTGCACGTCCTGCACGAACTTCTCGTAGCAGGCCACCAGGCCGCCCTCCAGCCAGCCGGCGGTGTGCATCACCCAGTTGATCCCGGCCAGGAACGTCGGGAGCATGGTCATCAGCGACTCGTAACCGGCCTGCGCGTCCGGCATCTGGCTGGAGGTCAGCCCGCCACCGGAACGCACCGGCAGCCCGAAGTGGCGCGCGATCTGCCCGGTGGCGAGCAGCCCGATCCCGGACTCCGGGGTGCCGAAGCACGGCGAGCCGGACTGCATGTCGATGTTGGACAGGAATGATCCGAAGATCACCGGGCAGCCGGGGCGGATCAGCTGGGACAGCGAGATGCCGGTCAGCGCCTCGGCGATCTGCTGGGTCAGCGAGGCCGGGATCGACACCGGTGACATCGCGCCCATCAGCAGGAACGGGGTGAGCACGACCGGCTGGTTGGCCGCGGAGTACTCGAACTGCGCCTCCAGCATCCGGTCGTCCCAGCGCAGCGGCGAGTTGCAGTTGATCAGCGAGATCGTGGCCGGGGTCTGCTCGATCACCTCCCGGCCGCCGAACAGGATCTCGGTCATGGCCAGCGTGTCGCGGGCGTTCTCGCCGGACACGACGTTGCCCATGTAGATCTTGTCGGTCAGCGTCTGCAGCGCGTAGACCATGTCCAGGTGCCGCGAGTCCAGCGGGGCGTCCTCCGGCTCGCAGATCACCCCACCCGCCGAGTCCAGCGCCGAGAAGCTCTGGGCCAGCTTGGTGAAGTTGCGGAAGTCCTCTATCTTCGCGTCCCGGCGCACGTTGCCCTCGCGCACGAACGGTGGCCCGTAGACGCTGCCGAACACCATGTTGTCGTCGCCGATGTGCACGGAGTTGGCCGGGTTGCGGGCCTGCACGTCGAACGAGCGCGGCGCCTTGGCCACCTGTTCCAGCACGAAGTCCGGGTCGAACCGGACGCAGTTGTCCTCGACCTTCTGCCCGGCCGCGCGGAACAGTTCCAGCGCCCGGTCGGACATGAACTCGACACCGATCTCGCTGACGATGCGTCGCCAGCCTCCGTCCAATGTGGCCAGAGCCTGCTCGGACAGCAGCTCGTAGCGGGGCATCGCGTTACGGAACATGCGCACTCCAGGAAAGACATGCTTGACGGGCGGCTGACGTCGGCTGCACTCTAACGGCTATCAACGGAACACAGGTTCCATAGTATGGAACTCTTGGATCGGGGATCTCGAATGGCCACACAGGTGGGCAGCCAGGCTGTCGACCGCGCGAACGCGCTGCTGACGCTCGTCGTCGAGTCCGGGGCGCCGCGCACCTTCACCTCACTGGTCGATGAGCTGGGTCTGGCCAAGTCGACGACCTCCCGGCTGCTGCAGGCGCTGGAGCGTAGCCGCCTCGTCCAGCGCGATCACGCCGGCGCCTTCCGGCCCGGCGCTCTCTTCTCCCTCTACGCGGCCCGACCCAGCGCGCTGCACGACCTCGCCGAGCTGGCCCGACCGACCTGCGAACGGCTCGGCGAGCTCAGCGAGGAGACGGTCAACCTGGCCGTGCCGCGCGGCACCGAGCTGGTGCAGATCGCCCAGGTCGACAGCCGCTACGTCGTCGGCGCCACCAACTGGGTGGGCGTCGACGTCCCGCCGCACTGCACCGCGCTGGGCAAGGTGCTGCTCGCGTTCGGCGCGCTGGAGCTGCCCCGCGGCAACCTGGAGCGGCGCACCCCGCACTCCCCCGTCGACCGGGCGCACCTCGACCACGCCCTGGTCGAGGTCCGCCGCCGCGGTTGGGCCGTGTCGCTCGACGAGCTGGAGGTGGGGCTGGCCGCGGTGGCCGCCCCGATCCGGGCCGTCGACGGCGCGGTCGTGGCCGCCATCTCCGTCTCCGGGCCGACGGCCCGGATCAACGACCGCGGCATCACCGCGCTCGGCGACCTCCTGGTCGCCGAGACCCGTGGGCTGTCCGCCCAGCTAGGCCACCACTCCGGCAAGGAAGGCATTTATTCATGAGTGAGCAGGAGATCCTGCAGGGCCTCTACGACGAGACCCTCGTCGGCAACGCCCCGCGGGTCCTCGAACTGACCCGGCAGGGCCTCGACGAGGGCATGGCCCCGGAGACGATGCTGTTCGACGCGCTGATCCCCTCGCTGGAGGAGGTCGGCGCCCGGTTCGAGCGCGGCGACTTCTTCGTGCCCGAGATGCTGGTGGCCGGCCGGGCCATGGCCGGGGCCCTGGACGTGCTGCGTCCGCTGCTGGCCGAGACCGGCGCGCAGACCGTCGGCACCTTCCTGATGAGCACGGTCAAGGGCGACGTGCACGACATCGGCAAGAACCTGGTCAACATCATGCTGGAGGGCGCCGGCTTCAACGTGATCGACCTGGGGGTGCAGGTCTCCCCGGAGAAGGTGATCGCCGGGGTGCAGGAGCACAAGCCGGACATCGTCGGCTTCTCCGCGTTCCTGACCACGACCATGCCGATGTTCAAGGCCAACATCAACGCGCTGAACAAGGCCGGCCTGCGCGACCAGGTGATCGTCATGGTCGGCGGGGCGCCGGTCACCCAGGAGTACGCCGACGCCGTCGGCGCCGACGGCTACGCGGCCGACGCCTCCACCGCGGTCCGCCGGGCCAAGGAACTGATCGCCGCCCGACGCGCCGCCGTCGCGGTCTGAGAACTGGAGCACCTTCGCATGCACACCGTCGTCTCCTCGGCCACCCGCGAGGTCGTCATCGGTCCCGACCAGCCGTTCTGCCTCATCGGGGAACGCATCAACCCCACCGGACGGCGGTTGTTCGCCGAGAAGCTGCGCGCCGGCGACCTGTCCCGGATCGAGATCGACGTCAAGGAGCAGGTGGCCGGCGGCGCCACCATGCTGGACATCAACATGGGGGTGCCGCTCACCGACGAGGCCGAGCTGCTGTCCAAGGCGATCACCCTGGTGCAGAACCTGACGGACCTGCCGATCTGCATCGACTCCTCGGTGGTCGAGGCCCTCGAAGCCGGGCTCGCGGTCTACCAGGGCAAGGCGCTGGTCAACTCGGTGACCGGGGAGCGGGAGCGGCTGGACGCGATCCTGCCGCTGGTGAAGCGGCACGGTGCCGCGGTGATCGCGCTGCCCAACGAGGAGGACGAGATCCCGGAGGACCCGCGCAAGCGCCTGGACATCACCCGCAAGATCCTGGACATCGCGGTCGGCGAGTACGAGATCCCGTTGCAGGACATCGTCATCGACCCGCTGGCCATGCCGGTGGGGGCCGACTCCACGCTGGTGCTCAAGACGCTGGAGACGATCGCGCTGATCCGCGACGAGTTCGGCCTGAACATGACGCTCGGTGCGTCCAACGTGTCCTTCGGCATGCCGCGCCGGGAGCACCTCGGGGCCGCGTTCGTGCCGATGGCCATGGCTCAGGGGCTGACCAGCGCCGTGATCGACGTGCGCAGCCCGCTGATCGTCGATGCGGTGAAGGCCGCGGATGTGATGATGGGCAACGACGAGTGGGGCGCGAACTGGATCTCGGCATTCCGGGCGCAGCAGCGCGCGACCCAACCGGCCTGAACTCCCCGACGCACTCCTTCCTGCCGGAGGCAGCGTGAGCACCGAGTCCGACGAGGACCAGGGCCCGACCCGGGTCCGGATCTCCTTCTCCCCCGACGGCGCGCCGCCGCGTGACGTCCGGGTGCCGGCCGGTGTCACGCTGTTCGACGCGGCCAGCTGGAACGGCATCGCCATCGACTCCACCTGCGGAGGCCACGGCACCTGTCGCAAGTGCAGGGTGCGGGTCACCGAGGGCGAGGTGCCGGTGTCCCGGTTGGACCCACGGGCCTTCGACCCCGACCAGCTGCGCGCCGGCTGGCGGCTGGCCTGCATGGCCCCGGCCGACAACGACGTGCGGGTCGACGTGCCGCCGCTGGTCACCCGGCCCAAGGCGGCCACCGTGGGCGTCGGGCGGCAGGTGATCCTGCGCCCGGCCGTGCAGAAGCGGTACGTGGAGCTGGCGGAGCCGACGCTGGCCGACCAGCGCTCGGACTCGCAGCGGCTCTGGGACGCCCTCGACGATCTGGTGCTGCGCTCGGACCTGCTGGTGATGCGCCGGCTGCCGAAGGTGTTGCGGGCCAGCGACTTCAGGATCACCGCGGTGGTGGTGGACGACGTGCTCATCGACGTCGAGCCGGGTGACACCACCGGGCGGCGCTTCGGCATCGCCTACGACCTGGGCACGACCACCGTGGTGGCCACACTGCTGGACCTGGCCACCGGCACCCCGGTGGCGGTGGGTTCGATGCTCAACCCGCAGCAGCCCTTCGGCGCCGACGTGATCACCCGGATCAGCACCACGATGATGGACCCGGACGCGCTGGACCGCCTGGCCGCGCTGGCCCGCCAGGGCCTGCACCAGCTGGCCGAGGAGGTCTGCTCCGACGGCGGCGTCGAGCTCACCGAGGTCTACGAGATCGCGCTGGCCGGCAACGCCACGATGACCCACATCGTGCTCGGCATCGACCCGGAGCCGCTCGGGGTGGCCCCGTTCGTCATGACCGCGCGCATCTTCGACGACATCCGGGCCAGCGACATCGGGGTGCGGGTACATCCCGGCGCCCGGGCCTACCTGTTCCCCTCGCTCGGCGCCTACGTCGGCGGCGACATCATGGCCGGGGCGCTGGCCTCGGGAATGGACCGGGACAAGCGCACCCGGCTGTTCATCGACGTGGGCACCAACTGCGAGATCGTGCTGTCGCACGGCGACCGGCTGCTGGCCACCGCGGCCCCCGCCGGGCCGGCCTTCGAGGGCGCGGCGATCCGCTGCGGGATGCGGGCCGCACCGGGGGCCATCGAGGGCGTCAAGATCAGCGACGAGGACGTGAGCCTGCAGGTCATCGGGGACGTCGAGCCGGTCGGGCTGTGCGGCTCCGGTTTGGTGGACGCGGTCGCCGCGCTGGTCCAGGCCGGCCTGCTGGACGCGTCGGGGCGGCTGCTCGACGCCGACACCGCGGCGACGACCCGGCCGGGGCTCGCCGGGCGGCTGGCCAAGGTCGGCGAGGAGCGGGTGTTCGTCCTGCACTGGGCGACGGAACCGGGCGACATGTCCGGGGCGATCTACCTGTCCCAGCGCGACGTGCGCGAGCTGCAGTTCGCCAAGGCGGCGATCGCCACCGGCTGGCGGTTGCTCATCGAGGAGGTCGGGCTGGCCGCTTCCGACATCCAGCAGGTGCTGCTGGCCGGCTCGTTCGGCAGCTACCTGGCCCCGGCCAGCGCGGTGCGGATCGGACTGGTGCCGGACATCCCGACGCTGCGCATCGTGAGCGCCGGCAACGTGGCCGGCGAGGGCGCGAAGATGGCCCTGCTGTCGGTGCGGGAGCGGGTGGCTGCGCGGGCGCTGCTGGAGGAGGTGCACTATGTCGAGCTCTCCGACCGCCCCGACTTCAACGACCGGTTCGTCGACCAGCTCTCCTTCCCGATCTGACCGGGCCCCCGCCGGCCGGGTGGCCGTGGTGGCGTGCGGGGCCATCGCCGGGCACGTCGGGGAGATCGCGGCCCGGCGCGGCTGGCCGGTCGACGTGCACCCGTTGCCGCCGCTGCTGCACAACCGGCCGGAGCGGATCGCGGCCGCGGTCGAGGAGGCCGTGACCGGGCTGCGCGGGCGGTACGCGGCCGTCGCGGTGGGCTACGCGGACTGCGGCAGCTACGGGGCGCTGGACCAGGTGTGCGACCGGCTCGGCGTGGCCAGGCTGCCCGGCGCCCACTGCTACGACGTGTTCGCCGGGGTCGAGCGGATGCGCGCGATCTTCGCGGCCGAGCCGGGCACCTACGTGCTGACCGACTACCTCGCGCTGTCCTTCGAGCGCTCGGTGCTCGCCGAGCTGGGCCTGGACCGCTGGCCGGAGCTGCACGAGGAGTACTTCCGGCACTACCGGCGGGTGGTGTGGCTGGCCCAGCACCCGACGCCGCGGGTGCGGGCGGCCGCCGAGCGGGCCGCCGCCTACCTCGGGCTGCCGCTGCAGGAACGCACGGTCGGCACCGACATGCTCGAAGGCGCGCTGGCCGAGCTGCTGCCGTACGCCACGCCCTGACCGCCCCGGGCCGGCGCCGGATCCGGGCGGCGCCGGTGCCGCAGGCGCTGCACCTGGTCCAGCACCAGGGCCAGCAGCACGAGCGGGATCCCGACCAGGCTCACCGTGTTCAGCGGCGGCCGGCTCAGCTCGTTGTGGCCGACCAGCTGGACCGCGCCGGTCACCGCGGTGCCGGCCTCGACCGCGGAGTCGGTGAGCAGCAGCGCGCCGCCATCCTCGGCCACGATGCCGGACTCGGTGGCCGACACCCGGATCGCGGTCGCCGCGACCGGGGCGGTGGAGCGGGACCGGATGCCCACCTGGACCTCGGTGATCTCGGTACCGGTGATGGTGGTGGCCGCGTCCGCCGCGATCCCGGCGGCCCCGCCGGTGATGCGGGCGTCGATGATGTGGGTGTCCGGGCTGGCGGTGCGCACTCCGCTGCCGGCCATCCGCTCGGTCGTCAGGTCGCGCAGCACCACGCCGGTCGTGCCGGCGCCGGCGACCACCCCGTCCTGGCCGTCGGTGACGGTCAGCCGGGTGCCGGTGACGCGGGCCGCGCCGCGCTCGACGCGCACCCCGGAGCGGCTGCCGCCGATGGCGATGTCGTGCAGGTCGACGTCGCTCCCGCCGACGCTGATCCCGGTCGCGGTGCCGGTCACCGTGCTGCCGGTCATGGTCAGCCCGGTGGTGGTCGTGTCGATCTCGACGCCGCGGTCCCCGCCGACCACCCGCAGGTCCTTCAGGGTGACCCGGGTGGCGCCGAGGTGGGTCCGCACCCCGATCGGCTCGTCGACGGCGGCGAAGCCGGTCACGGTGGCGTCCGCGCCCCCGGACAGGTGCAGGCCGCCGACGCCGTCGGCCTGGGTGACCACGTCGGTGATCTGCGGGGCGGCCTGGTCGAGCACCGTGAGGCCGTATTCGCGGTTGCCGGTCGTGGTGATGCCGGTGATCGGACGCGGAGTGCTGGGGCCGCTGACCACCACGCCGCTGCCGCCGTTGCGGTCGGCCCGCACGTCGCGCAGCGTGGTGCCCTGGTCGCCGCGCAGCACCAGGCCGTCGGCGGCCGACTCGGCCACCCGCACCCCGTCCAGGTGCACCCCGGCGCTGCCGTTCAGCCGCAGGCCGGTGCTGTTGCGCAGCAGCGCGGTGCGGGCCACCGCGCCGCCGCTGCCCGCGGCGAACTCGACGCCAGGTTGCTCCTCGGCGCCCCCTGGGGCGCCTTCGGCCGGCCTGCCGAGATCGCTGAAGGTGGCATCGGCGGCGTACAGCCGGCCGCCCCCGTCGACCGCGACGAACGGCCGGCCGGGGCCGGGGGGCTGTGGCCGGCCCGTCACCGGGTCCACCGAGGTGATGGTCGTGTCGTGCACCGTCAGCCGGCCGCCACCGGTACGGATCCACGCCGCGTCGGCGGCGCCGGCGCCGCCGGTCAGCTCGACCACGCGGGCATCGCGCCCCAGCTCCAGCAGCACACCGGGGTCGAGCACGACGGCGGCGGAGATCCGGGTGGTGCCGGCGACCGGCGCCGTGATCCACCCGTCCGGCACCGACCGGCTCAGCTCACCGGGAGTCGCCGTGCCCGGCGGTCGGGGAACCCGGCGGGTGAGCTCCCCACCCAGCACCGACTCGACGGCCGTCGCCCGCACGATGATCATCTTGGCCGGGCGGCCGGTGGCCTCCCAGGTGCCCCGGGCCACGCCGTCCGCGGCGGGTACCGGGGTGCTGGCCGCGGCCGTGCCGCCCGGCGCGAGCAGCGCCAGTGTCGCCGCGGCCCCCACGGCCACCAGCGCTCGGCTCAGTGTCCGCCGCGTCCGCCCGGTCACCACCGGACCGCTCCGACCGGAACCGGCGCAGCGGGCACCGGCGCGGGCACCGGGGCCTCGGTGCGCACGACCGCGCCGTTCTCCACGGCCACCTGCCGGGTCAGCCAGCGCTGCTGCCGGATCGTGCACAACGCGTACAGCTTGATCAGCGCCATCACCCACGACACCGCGACGTACCCCGGGACCAGGAAGAACGAGCTGGGGCGGCGGCGCAGGTGCGGCAGCAGCTTCGCCGACCGGCTGAGCTGCCACCACAGCACCAGCACGATCACGAACACCCAGTTCCGCACCGCTATCGAGTAGATCAGGAACGCCGGACCGATCAGCAGCGTGAAGCTGCTGATCGCCTTGTCCATCATGGTGAAGGCCAGGAACGGGTGCCGGTAGACCCAGGGCTTCGACAGCGCCCGCAGGTCCGATCGCCAGGTGTTGCGGGCCCAGCGCAGCCGCTGCTTGAAGAACAGCCGCCAGGTCACCGGGAACGTCGACCACACCTCGGCGCTGCGCTGCATGTAGGTGAGGTAGCCGCGCTCCAGGGTGAGCGTGGTCAGCCGCTTGTCGTCGCCGGAGAGCGACGGCACCCCCCAGAACGTCTCGCCCATGAAGTCGGCCTCGATGTCCAGCAGCAGGTGGCGCCGGTAGACGGCCGTGCGTCCGGACAGGCACGACACCGCGCGCCCCAGGTAGCTCTGGCAGGCGTTCTCGTCGAAGTAGCGGTGGTCGAGGAACATGTCGGTGATGCGGGTCAGGAAGCCCCGCTCGCCGTAGGTGCTCTGGCGGGTGCCGACACCCCCGATCGCCGGGTCGGCGAAGGGCTTGCTGACCTCGATGGCCACGTCCGGCGCCCAGATCGTGTCGGAGTCCACGAGCGCCACCAGCTCGGTGGACGCGTGTCGCCAGCCGCGCCGCAGTGCGTCCCGTTTTCCGGGCACGTCGGTGATGATCACCGTGACCGGGTAGAACGACGCCACCCGCCGGCAGACCGCATCCGAGGCGTCGATCACCAGGATGACCTCGAAGACCCGGTTGTTCAGCCAGGACTCGATCGCGGTCGCCAGGATCTCCGGGTCCTCCTGGTAGACCGGCACGACGATGCTCATCGGCAGCCACGGCCCGTGGGCCACCGGCCGGTACAGCACGGCCGGGATCCGGCGCACCAGCCAGAACGACCAGCGGATGAGCCCGAGCACCCCCAGCGGGGTGCTCACGATGTAGTAGTACAGCGGCAGCGTCACGCGCCAGACGTTGCCAGCGCGACACCGCCCTCGACATGGGGCGCTCCCCCGGTCGATCCGGGTCCGCCCCCCAACGTCACCGGTGCCGCGGGCCCGCCGTGGGCCTACGGTCGTAGGAGGATCATCGCTGATCGACACGGACCGGAGGACGGGATGGCGGAGCTGGAGCGGTTCCAGATGGTGATCGGCGGCAAGTCGGTCGACGCGCTCTCGGGCAGGACGTTCGAGTCGCAGAACCCCTACACCGGCCGTTCCTGGGCGGTCGTTCCGGACGGCGGGCCGCAGGACGTGGACGCCGCGGTGGCCGCCGCCCGCACCGCCCTGGACGGCGAGTGGGGCACGTTGACCGGCTTCGCCCGCGCCACCCTGATGCGCCGGCTCGCCGACCTCATCGGCCGGGATGCCGAACGCCTCGCCCGCCTCGAGGTGAACGACTCCGGGAAGCTCTACCGGGAGATGCACGGCCAGCTCACCGGGCTGGGCGGGTGGTACCACTACTACGCCGGGCTCGCCGACAAGCTCGAAGGGCGCCAGATCCCGGCACCCAACCCGCACTACCTCGTCTACACCCGTCGCGAGCCGGTCGGGGTGGTCGCCGCGATCACCCCGTGGAACTCCCCGCTGCTGCTGATGACCTGGAAGCTCGCTCCCGCGCTGGCCGCCGGCTGCACGGTCGTGGTCAAGCCGTCGGAGCACTGCCCGGTCTCCACGCTCGGCTTCGCCGAGCTGGTCGAGCAGGCCGGCTTCCCGCCCGGCGTGATCAACGTCGTCACCGGTCGGTCCCGCGAGACCGGGGCCGCCCTCGCGGCCCACCCCGGGGTGGACAAGGTCGCCTTCACCGGGTCCACCGCGACCGGCCGCGCCGTCGCGCACGCCGCCGCCGACAACCTCAACAAGGTCACCCTCGAGCTCGGCGGCAAGTCGCCCCAGATCGTCTTCCCGGACGCCGACCTGCAGGCCGCGGCCAACGGCCTGGTCGCCGGCGTCTTCGCGGCCACCGGGCAGACCTGCATGGCGGGCTCCCGGCTGATCGTCCACGAGTCCGTGCACGACGAGCTCGTGCGGCTGGTCGCCGAGCGGGCCGCCACCATCCGGCTCGGCGACCCGAACGACCCCGACACCGAGATGGGCCCGGTCGCCAACGAGCCGCAGTACGAGAAGGTCCTCGGCTACCTGCGGACGGCGCAGGCCGAGGGCGCCACCGTCGCCTACGGTGGCGCCGCCGATCCCGGCCTGGGCGGCTACTTCGTGCAGCCCACCGTGCTCACCGGCGTCGGACCGGAGTCCACCGTCGTCCGCGAGGAGGTCTTCGGGCCCGTCCTGTCGGCGTACACCTTCTCCGGGGACGGCCTCGCCGCCGAGGACGACGCGCTCAGGCTGGCCAACGACACCCCGTACGGCCTCGCCGGAGCGATCTGGACCAAGGACGTGCACCGGGCGCACCGGATGGCGGCCCGGCTGCGCGCCGGCACCGTCTGGATCAACGCCTATCGGGTCGTCGCCCCCAGCGTCCCCTTCGGCGGGTACCACAACAGCGGCATCGGTCGCGAGAACGGGATGGACGCCATCAACTCCTACACCGAGAACAAGTCCGTCTGGGTCGAGCTCACCGGCGGCACCCGCGACCCGTTCACACTGGGATGAGGCCCACCGCCCCGCCGAGCGCCGCCGACCGGTTCGTCACCCCCGCCTGGCTTGCCGGTCGGCTGGACGATCCGGACGTCGTCGTGGTCGACGGCTCCTGGTACCTGCCGGCGATGCACCGCGACCCGGACGCGGAGTACCGCGCCGGCCACATCCCCGGTGCCGTCCGGGTCGACATCGAGGCGGTGCGCGACCGGGACTCGACCTTGCCGCACATGCTGCCCACCCCGGAGGCGTTCGCGGCGGCCATGGGCGAGCTCGGCATCGCCGAGGACATGACGGTGGTCGTGTACGACGGCGCCGGGCTGTTCTCGGCGCCGCGGGTGTGGTGGATGCTCACCGTGTTCGGCGCCCGCGACGTGCGCATCCTCGACGGCGGCTTGCCGGGCTGGACGGCGGCCGGACATCCGGTGCAGACCGGCGCCCCGCCGACCCGCTCACCGCGCACCTTCAAGCCCCGGTTCGACAGGTCCGCCGTGGCCGATCTCGGCGACGTGCAGGACGTCGTGCGGAACGGCAGTGCCCAGGTGCTCGACGCCCGATCCGCCGAACGGTTCCGCGGTGACGCACCGGAGCCCCGGCCCGGGGTCCGGTCGGGGCACATACCGGGTAGCCGGAACCTGCCCTACTCCGCCGTGCTGGCCGAAGGGCGGCTCGCCGACCCGCAGGCGATCACCGCTGCGGTGCGGGCGGCCGGCGTCGATCCGGCCGAGCCGGTGATCACCTCCTGCGGTTCCGGGGTCACCGCGGCGATCCTCTGGCTGGCCCTGGACGCGATCGGCCATCCACCGCGCTCGATCTACGACGGGTCCTGGACCGAATGGGGCGGCCGCTCCGACGTGCCGGCGGCCACCGGTGATCCGTGAGGGGCGGGTGGCAGCATCTTTTCGAAACCGGTCACTTCCGCCACTAGTGGCCGGAAGTTGTTGGGAGCATACTTACTGCCATGATGCTCTCGTTGATCGCTCTCGTCGTCGTGGCGGCCATCGCGCTCGTGCTCGTGGACGGACACCGCTCCGGTCGCCACCCGTTCCGAATGATCCAGTTCCGGCCGGCGGCGCCGCTCGTCGGCCCCGTGTCCAGCGCGCGGGTCACCCACCGCGACTGAGGCAGCCATACAGACAGCGACACGGCGCTCCCCGAGTCCGGGAGGCGCCGTGTCGCTGTCGTGCCGGCGTTCGCGCGGTCAGTGGGTGCCGGTCTGCAGTCGGGGCGGCAGGTGCGGGCTGATCCCACCGCCGCGCCGGGCCCGGAACCGCTGCACCTGATCCAGCAGCAGGGCCAGCAACACCAGCGGGATCCCGATGACGCCGAGCACGTTCAGCGGCGGCAGGCTGAGGTTGTTGAGGCCGTGGTACTCGGCATCCCCGCTCACCGCCTCCAGCGCGTCCACCCGGGAGTCGGTCAACGCGAACCGGCTGCCGTCCTGGATGTTGACCCCGGACGTCATCGCGGACACGCTCACCCCGTCGGCCTGCACCAGATCGGTCGACCGAGCCCTGATCCCCACGTCGACCTCGGCGATCTCGGTGCCGTTGATGGTCGCGCCGGCCTCGGCGTCGATCCCGGTCGAGCTACCGCTGATCCGGCCGCCGAGGATCTGCGCGTTCGGGCTGGCCGTCCGGATGCCGTTGTTGGACACCCCGTCGACCACCAGGTCGCGCAGCACCACGTCGGACGTGCCGGGCACCAGCACGACGCCGTCCTGCCCACCGTTCAGGGTGACGGCGGTGGCCGTCACGGCGCTGGCGCCGCGCTCCACCCGCACCCCGGAGCGGCTGCCGTTGATCACGACGTCACGCATGTCGGTGTTGCGACCGCCGATGGACACCCCGGTCTGGGTGTTCTCGATCGTGGAGGCGGTCAGGGCGAGCCCGGTCGTCGTCTTCTCGACCGCGATTCCGCGCCCGCCCCCGGTGATCCGCAGCCGGTCCAGCGTGACGTTGCTGGAGCTGACGTGCGTGAGAATCCCGACCGGCTGGTCGACCGCGGCGAAATCGGTGACCGTCGGGTTCGTGTCCCCGGACAGCTGCAGGCCGCCGGTGCCGTCGCCCTGGGTGGTGATCCCGCTGATCCGCGGGTTGGTCTGGGCGACCACCGCGAGGCCGAACTGGCCGTTGCCGGTGGTCGTGATACCGGTGATCGGGCGGTCCGTGCTCAGGCCGCTGACCTGCACGCCGTTGTTCTTGTTGCGCTCGGCGCGCACCCCCGTGAGCACGGTGCCCTGGTCGCCCTGCAGCATCACGCCGTCACCGCTCGACTCGGCGGCCGTGACCCCTTCGAGCCGCACGCCCAGCGACTTGCTCAACCGGACTCCGGTGCTGTTGCGCAGCAGCGTGGTGCGCACCAGTGAGCCGGTGCTGCCCACGCCGAAGCTCACCCCGGCCCGGTCCTGCGTCTGCGCGGCCGGCGTCCCGAGGTCACTGAATGTCGCGTTGGTGGCGTCGAGCCGGCCGCCGGACGAGGCCTGCAGGAAGGGCCGGCCGGGGCCGTCGGGCAGGGGTTGCCCGGAGGCCGGGTCGACCGAGCTGACCGTGACGTCGTGCACGGTCAGCCGGCCGCCGCCGGTGTAGATCGACGCGGCGTCGGCCGCGGTGGCCCCGCCGACCAGTTGCACGGCGGTCAGCCCACCGCCGCCGATGTCGAGGCTGACCCCGGGGGTCAGCACCAGCGCGGCCGCGATCCGGGTGACGCCGTCGGTGGTGGTGATCCAGGAGCCGGGCACGGCCGAGTCCAGCCGGGCCAGGCTCAGCGTGCCGGCCGCCCGCGGCACCCGCTGGGTGATCCGACCGTCGACCACCGCGTCCACCGACGTCGTCCTGACGATGAGCATGTTGTGCGGCTGGCCGTGGCTGGCCCAGGTCGCCTGCGCCTTCTGCGCCGCCTGGGCGGCTCGCTGCTGGGCCCGCGCCGCCCGGGCGGCGGCCGCGGCCGCGTCGGCCCTGGCCTCGGCCTGGGCCTGGGCCCGGTCCGCCGCCTGGGCTCGAGCGCGGCTCTGCGCGGCGGAGCTTTCCGACGACCGTTCCTGCGTGGCCGACCGTTCCTGCGTGGCCGACTCCCGCGGTTCCGGGGTGGCCGCCGCGGCGGCACCGACGGGGCTGGCCGCCACCAGCAGCAGCCCCGCGGTGAGGCCGACCAGGCCACGCCTGAGCCAGTTCATCCCCCGCCGATCCATGTCCCGCCGCTCCGCTGCTCGTTGATCCACTGCCCGTTGGTCCACTGCTCGTCGATGCACTGCCCGGCCGCTTCTCACGCCGCCACCTGGGCGCCGGGCGACCGGTCGCCGATGGTGATCTCCTCGGGCTGCGACGTGCGCACCACGGCGCCGTCCTCGACCGCGACCTGGCGGGTCAGCCAACGCTGCTGCCGGATGGTCAGCAGTGCGTACAGCTTGATCAACGCCATGATCCACGAGACGACCACGTAGCCGAGGATGAAGAAGAAGGAACTCGGCCGCAGCCGCAGATGCGGCAGCAGCTTCGCCGACCGGCTGATCTGCCACCAGAGCACCAGTACCGCCACGAAGATCCAGTTCTGAGCGATGATCGAGTGCACCAGAAAGGCCGGTCCGAAGAGCAGGGTGAAGCTGCTGACGCCCTTGTCCAGCATCGTGAAGGCCAGGAACTTGTGCCGGTAGACCCAGCGGTGCGAGAGCGCACGCAGGTCCGACCGCCACGTGTTCCGGGCCCACCGCAGCCGCTGCCGGAAGAACACCCGCCAGGTGGTCGGGAAGGTCGACCACACCTGCGCGGTGCGCTGCATGTACGTCAGGTACCCGCGTTCCATGATCAGCGTGGTCAGCCGCTTGTCGTCGCCGGACAGCGACTGGACTCCCCAGAACGTCTCGTTCATGAAGTCCTGCTCGACATCGAGCAGCAGCTGCCGCCGGTACACGGCGGTCCGACCGGACAGGCAGGACACCGCCTGGCCCAGGTAGCTCTGGCTGGCGTTCTCGTCGAAGTAGCGGTGGTCGAGGAACATGTCGGTGATCCGGGACAGGAAGCCGCTCGAGCCGTACACGCTCTGCCGCGTTCCGACGCCACCGATCTGCGGGTCGGTGAAGGGCTTGCAGACCTCGGCCGCCACGTCCGGCGCCCAGATCGTGTCCGAGTCCACCAGCGCGACCAGCTCGGTCGAGGCGTGGTTCCAGCCGCGGCGCAGGGCGTCCCGCTTGCCCGGCACGTCGGTGACGATCACGGTCACCGAGTACCGGGAGGCCACCTCCTGGCAGACCGCATCGGAGGAGTCGATGACCAGGATGACCTCGTGGACGTGGTTGTCCAGCCAGGACTCGATGGCCGCGGCCAGGACGACCGGGTCCTCCTGGTACACCGGCACGACCACGCTGATCGGCCGCCGGTCCCCCTCGAGCACCGGTCGGTACAGCACGGCCGGGATCCGGCGCACCAGCCAGAAGCTCCATCTGATCAGGCCGAGCACGCCCAGCGGCGTGCCCAGCACGTAGTAGTACAACGGTAAGGTCATCTTCGTTCGCTCTCCGATACAGCGCGGCGCGGCACAGCCTCGCGACTCACCCGGCCTCCAGACCGTGCCTCTTCCGCGAGCAACACCGGCGCATCACTTCTCATTCCGCAGACTCCGACGAGAGCCTCCGGCAAGCCCCATTTCATCCGTTCGGGTCGTCCTGCGACAACGCTGTCCCCGCGATAACGCTGCCGCGATCAACCCCCACGAACCGACTTCCACGACCGAACATCCCCGCTGCCGGTCGCCGTTCGACGCACCGTCCCGCATCGGGTCGGTACGACCACCCACATCCGCGTTCCCCGACCGATTGCCGGCGACCCCGCTGGAATCGAACACGCTGATGTGCACCCGGCCCGGCGGCGCTTCGGCGGTATCCTCGGCGACGGCGGGCGGATGCAGCCTTTCCTGAAGATCATCTTTTCTGGACGCTCAGGTCGACTTCACACCATCGAGAGATAGCACGATCCGGAACCGGCGCGACGCCGCATTTCGGGAATCGTCTCAGCAGACACACAGCTTGCCGGATCGGCAGCGCCCGGCCCTCGCGGCGCCGCGGCCGTCCGCCGGGGATCTGCGCAGCTCAGCGGCGTGCCCGTCGGACCGGCGACGAGCCGGATCGACAGTCCGGAACGCGACCGTCATCTGCAGTTCACTTTCCGTACAGATCTTCGGACAATCGTCCATCATGATTCTTTTCACACCCGTAGTCGTAAAGCGAAGAATCGGTTGTCCAGGCAACGCGCCACGCGTGCGCTGCGTGACCGCCACCTCTCCCAGGGTGTTTCCGGTCCTGCTTCCAGCACTGGGCTCGATCATGAGCGGGCCGTGGCCGGGCGCGCCCGCCAGCACTCGTAGACTGATCCGCGCGGGCAGCCCGCGGCGAACGCCGGCGGCACCCGGCGCCGACGCGCCACGGCCCGCCCGCTGAGCGAAGGGAAACGGCAGAGATCTGATGGTCCGCAGCGGACAGAACGCAGCCCCCGGCATGTCCTCGACCACTCGGCTGGTCGTGATCGGAGCGGTGGTGGTGCTCGCGGTGGCCCTGCTCGCCGTCGGCCTCCGGATGTTCACCGGAAGCACGCCCGGAGTCGAGACGCCGCCGCCCGCGGTGCAGCTCTACGTCGATCCGGCCGGGTCGGACAGCAACGACGGGTCGCAGGGCAAGCCGTTCCAGACCATCCAGGCGGCCATCGAGGAGGCCATGCCCGGCACCACGATCAACATCGCGCCGGGCACGTACTACGAGGAGCTGGCGACGGTTCGCGACGGTCTGCCGAACGCGCCGATCACGCTCAAGGGCCCGGAGACCGGCAAGGATCGGTCCGGGCGTTACCAGGCCACCGTGTTCGGCGCCAGCCGGGTCGTCAACATCGACAACGACTACATCACCCTGGACGGCTTCACGGTCGACGGTCAGGAGAACCTGGCCAAGACTCCCTACCCGACCGATCTGGCCGGGATCGACGCGTTCAAGACCAGCGTGCAGGCCCAGGTCTCGGACAGCCGGCTGGTCTACCTGGGCTCGGCCGACGACGTGCGCGACGTGACCGGGGTGACCATCAGGAACATGTTCCTCAACGGCGGCGGCGGTGAATGCGTGCGGTTGCGCAACAACTCGCACGGCAACACCATCACCGATTCCGTCGTGCAGTACTGCGGCATGTACGGCAAGGGCGGCAACGACAAGGACCGCACCGAGTTCCACAACGGTGAGGGCATCTACATCGGAACCAGCCCGAAGTCGGACGACCAGCCGATGTACGAGAACGACGGCAGCTCCGAGAACACGATCTCGAACAACGTCATCCGCACCTTCGGTTCGGAATGTCTGAACGTCAAGGAGAACGCCCACGACAACGTGTTCGAAGACAATGTGTGCTCCGACAATGTCGAGTCCTCCGACTTCGACGGCAGCAACATCGAACTGCGCGGGTTCTCCAACATCGTCCGCAACAACGTGGTCCGCGACAGCGCCGGCTACGGGATCAAGATCCAGAGCGACGAGGACGAGTACGACAAGGGCGGCAACGCCCTGGAGAACAACCGCATCTCCGGGTCCGCCGCGGAGCCACTGAAGATCAAGTCGATCTCCGCCCAGGGGCAGATCTGCGGCAACGTCATGACCGCCGTGGACGATGAGCTGATCGAGACCGAGGACTACGTCGGCGACCCCACCGCGCCGTGCCCGACCGGCGGCTCCGCACCCGGCCCGAGCTGAGCCCCCCGCCGCGGCGATCAGTCGCCGCGGCGGCTCGACACCAGGTCGTCGACCAGCAACCCGGCGCCGATGCCGAGCAGCCACACGTCCTTGGCGATCGCGGTGCCCTGGGCCGTGGGGCGCAGCTTCTCGTGCATGCCCGGCGTGCGCAGGTAGAGGCCCAGCAGCCCGGCCGAGAAGGCGGCCAGCCCGGCCCCGGCCACCGCGGCCGGTACCACCGGGATGAGCAGGGCCGCGCCCAGCGCGATCTCGCTGCCGGCCAGCAGCTTCAGGAGCCGCTTCGGCTCGATCGCGGACAGGAAGGGGTAGGTCCCACGGGCCATGCCGTGCACCCCGGCCGCGGTCTTCTCGTCGCCCGACCACTTGCCGAGCCCCGCATTGAGGATGAACACCCCGGCCGCCAGCCGGGTGGGAATGTGGGCCAGATTTCTGCGGGCCACCGATGCCTCCGAAAGATGAGCTCTCAACCAGTCCGGCCCGACCCTACTCCCGCCGATCCCCCGCACGCTCGCCGGAGCCCTAGGCTGGGCGGGTGCCCGAGCGACCCGCCACCGGTCCGGTGATCAGCACCGCGGAGGTGCCCGAGGGCGGTGGGGTCATCATCGCCGCCGCGGGCGTGGTGATCACGCAGCCGGCCGCGGGCGATTACGTGGCCTTCGGCAGCACCTGCCCGCACCGTGGATGCACGGTGCGGGCGGTGGCGGCGGGGACGATCAACTGCTTCTGCCACGGCAGCCGGTTCCGGATCACCGACGGCTCGGTCGCCGGCGGGCCGGCCACCGAGCCGCTGCCGCGCCGACCGATCACCGTGCGGGACGGCATGATCAGTCTCGGCTGAGGCTACTTCCGCTCCCGCCAGGACCGCTCGAACGGCAGTCGCCAGGCGTGCGGTGTGATCAGCTGATGGATCGCGTTGGGCCCCCAGCTGCCCGGTGCGTACGGCTTGACCGGCGGCGGGTTCTCCAGCAGCGGGATGGACCGCTCCCACAGGCTCTCGATGCCGTCGGCGGTGGTGAACAGCGTGTGATCGCCGCGCATGGCGTCCAGGATCAGCCGCTCGTAGGCCTCCAGCACGTCACCCGCCCGGTCGGTCTCCTGGGTGGAGAACTGCATGCTCAGCTTGTCCAGCTTCATCCCGGGGCCGGGCCGCTTGCCGTAGTAGGACAGCGACACCCGCGACTCGTCGGCCAGGTCGAACGTGAGGTGGTCCGGGCCGGAGGCGCCGACGCCGGAGTCCGGCGGGAACATCGAGCGGGGCGCCTCCTTGAAGGCGATCGAGATGATCCGCTGCCCCTCGGCCATCTCCTTTCCGGTGCGCAGGTAGAACGGCACCCCGGCCCATCGCCAGTTGTCCAGCTGGCAGTGCAGGGCGATGAAGGTCTCGGTGTCCGAGTCGCGGGCCACGCCGTCCAGCTCGCGGTAGCCGCTGAACTGGCCGCGGACCACGTGCGACGGCAACACCGGCAGCAGTGCCCGGAAGACCTTGTTCTTCTCCTCGCTGATGGAGCGCGGGTCCAGCGCCGTCGGCGGTTCCATGGCCACGAACGCCAGCACCTGGAACAGGTGGGTGACCACCATGTCCTTGTAGGCGCCGGTCGACTCGTAGAAGTTCGCGCGCCGGTCCAGGCCCAGCATTTCCGGCACGTCGATCTGGATGTGGTCGATGAAGTTGCGGTTCCAGATCGGCTCGAACAGCCCGTTGGCGAAGCGCAGCGCCAGTACGTTCTGCGATGCCTCCTTACCCAGGAAGTGGTCGATCCGGAAGATCTGGCTCTCGTCGAAGGTCTCGTGCACCTGCTCGTTGAGCCAGACCGCGCTGTCCAGGTCGGTGCCGAACGGCTTTTCCATGACCACCCGGGAGCGTTCGACCAGCTTCGCCTGCTCCAACATGTTGATCACGTCAAGGGCGGCCTTCGGCGGCACGCTCAGGTAGTGCAGCCGGCGCGATCCCTCACTCAGCTGCTCCTCCGCAGCCGCCACCGCCGCGGCCAGCGCCTCCGGCCCGGCCGCGCTCGACACGTAGCGCAACGAGCCGGCGAACCTGTCCCACTGGTCCGGGGCCAATGTGTGCTTGCCGAACTCGGCCACCGCGGTCTGGGCGAACGAGCGGAACTCCTCGTCGCTCAGGTCCTCCAGCGAGGATCCGACCACCAGCACCTGCGGGGCCAGTTCCGAGGCGGCCAGATGCGCGAGCCCGGGCAGCAGCTTGCGCCGGGCGAGGTCGCCGGTGGCGCCGAACAGCACGACGACGTGGGGAGGAAGGGGCTCGGAAACCTTGCGGTAGGGCCGCGCGCTTGGCGCCGGATAGGCAATGGTCTGTGCCTGATAGTTCGCCACGAACAACATCGTCGCACCAAACCCGATGGCGAAGAAGGCACAGCGCACATGGGTGCTGATGGTCATCCCCGCGCAACATCGCGGCTGAGCGGGCGGACGGCGAACGTTCCGATGCCGAAATTTCGCTGAGGCGGAGGACGGCGCAGGCCATGTGGCGAACTACGGTGACGGGATGTTGCCGGGGCGGGCTCGGGAGATCGCCCGGGTGAACGGGCTGCTCGGTGCGGCGCGGGCGGGACACGGCGGAACGCTGGTCATCCGGGGCGAGCCGGGGATCGGCAAGACCCGGCTGCTCGAACACGCCGCCGAGCAGGCGACCGGCATGACGGTGCTGGAGGCCCGCGGCGTCGAGTCGGACGCCGAACTGGCCTTCGCCGGCCTGTTCGACCTGCTCAGGCCCCTCACCGACGAGGACATCACCCGCATCACCTCCGAGCTGGCCGCCGACCAGCGCGACGACCTGCTGCAGCGGCTGCGCGACGGCCGGCCGATCGCGGTCGAGCGGTTCGCGATCTGCACCGTCGTGTTGAAGATCCTCTGCTCGGCGGCGGACCGACAGCCGGTGGTGGTGTGCGTCGACGACGCGCACTGGCTCGACCCGGCCTCAGCGGACGCGATCCTGTTCGCCGCACGGCGGGTCCGGCACGACCCGGTGGCGGTGCTGCTCGCGGTGCGCGACGGGGCCCGGCGACCGAAGCTCCGGGGCTTCGAGGAGATCGCGCTGCGGGGGCTGGACACGCCGGCCTCCGCTGAGCTGCTGCGGTCGCTGTCGACCTTCCACGGGCCCGACTCCTCCGTCGGCCGGCTGGCCGCGGCGGCCGGGGGCAACCCGCTGGCGCTGATCGAGCTCGCTCGGCAGCTGGAGGGCGAGGACGTCGAGCTGTTCGATCACGGCGCGCTCGCCGCCCGGCGGTCGGCGGCCGAGTTGTTCGCCGACCGGCTCCGCGATCTCGACGACGCCGCCCGCTCGGCGCTGGTCGTGCTGGCCCTGGACAGCGGCGCGTCGACCGCGTTCGTCTGGCGGGCCGCTGGCCGGCTCGGGCTCGACTCGGCCGCCTTCGAACAGCTGGAGATGGCGTCGCTGGTGGTCTTCCGGGCCGGCGAGCCGCGGCTGGTGCACCCGCTGATCCGTTCGGCTGTGCTGGCCGAGGTGCCGCCACCGGTGATCCGTTCGGGGCACCGGGCCTGGGCCGACGCCCTCGGCGGGTCGGCCGAGCAGCGCTCGAACCGGGCCTGGCACCTGGCGGCCGCCGCCGTCGGACCCGACCCGGAGGCAGCCGACGCGCTGGACGTCGCCGCGACCGAGGCCAGCACGATGAGCGCCTACGGCACCGCCGCCGTGGCGCTGGAGCGGGCCGCCCAGCTGACCGCCGACGACGCCGTCCGGGGCGACCGGTTGCTGCGCGCCGGGGTCGCCGCCCGGCTGGCCGGACGCCCCGGCCAGGCCGCCCGGCTGCTGAAGGAGGCCGCCGGGTGCGCCACCGACCGGAGGCTGAGCGCGGCGGTGGACCGGGAACGCGGGCGCCGACACCTCTACCACGGCAACGTCACCCAGGCGCACCGGCTGGCCGCCCGTGGTGCGGCCACCCTGGGCGACTCCGATCCCCTCCAGGCGGCCGAGATGCTGGGTATCGCCGCCTGGGCGGCGATGATCTCCGCCGACTACCCGCGCTCCATCGCGCTGGCCCGGCAGGCCCGCGAGCTGGCCGCCGACCGGCCCGACGAGCTCTCCCCGCTGGTCGAGCTGACCCTGGGGACGTCGCTGTTCAGCATGGGCGAGGTGACCGACAGCTTCCCGATCCTGCTGTCCGCATGCGCTGCGGTGGAGCAGCGGTTCGAGAGCGTGGACCCGGAGTACGTCTGCTTCGCCGGAATCGCGCTGGCCTGGGTCGGGGAGTACCGGCGGGCCCGTTCGCTGCTGGCCCGGGTGACCGAGCAGGCCAGGAGCTCCGCGGCGCTCGGCGTGCTGTGCCAGGCCCTGCACGCCTCCGCGTACGTGGCCGCCCGCACCGGGCACCTGGTCTCCGCCTACGCCGCGGCCACCCAGGCGCTGACCACGGCGGAGACCGTGGACAACGATCTGTGGCGCTACTTCTCCCTGGGCTGCCTGGCCTTCATCGAGGCTGCCCAGGGCCGGGAGGAGGACTGTCGCCGGCACGCGGAGGAGGCGCTCGCCCTGGCCCGCACCATGGACATCGACCATCCGGCGTCGGCCCGCGAGGCGCTCGGGCTGCTCGAGCTGGCGCTGAACCGGCCGGACGCGGCCATCGCGCACCTGGAGCCGGTGAACCGGCGCGGCAGTACCGGCGAGCTCACCCTCGGCCGGCCGACCGGCCCCGATCTGGTCGAGGCCTACCTGCGCGCCGGACGCCCACTGCCGGAGGCGCTGCTGTACCAGGTCATCGCCTACAGCGACGATCCGCGGTTCCCGGCGCTGGCCGCGCTGTGCTGGCGCTGCCGCGGGCTACTGGCGGCCGACGCCGACATCGACGCCTGCTTCGGGGCCGCCATCGCGCTGCACGAGCGGACCGACAACCCGTTCGCCCTGGCCCGGACGTGGCTCTGCCACGGCGAGCGGCTGCGCCGGGCCGGTCGCCGCGGCGATGCCCGCAGCCGGCTGTCGGCGGCGGCCGACCTGTTCGACCGGCTCGGCGCCCGGCAGTGGGTGACCCGCGCCGACGCCGAGCTGCGCGCCGCCGGCGCCGCCGGGCGGCTCACCGGCCGTCCGGCCGGTGTGGACGCGCTCACCGGTCAGGAGCTGCAGGTGGCGCTCGCCGTCGCCCGCGGCCTGTCCAACAAGGACGTCGCGGCCGAGCTGTACCTGAGCCCGAAGACGGTCGAGTTCCACCTCGGCAACGCCTACCGCAAGCTCGGCATCCGGTCCCGGTCGGAGCTGACCGTCTTGTTGGCCGGCCAGCAGCCGACCGCGCCCGAGGCGTGATCAGGCGGTCAGGCCGAAGCCGTCACCGGCAGCGGGCCCGAAGCCCGCCCGGCCCAGGGCGGTGCGCAGCGAGACCAGCAGCCGGCCCCGGGTCGGGCCGATGCTGCCCATCGGCATGTCCATCGACCGCGACACCTGCCCGTAGTCCCGGTCCGGCAGGTAGAACAGCTCGTGCACCAGCTGCTGGCGCGCCGGGGCCAGCCCGTCGACCGCGGCCGTGACCGCGCGGCTCACCTCGGCCGCCACGACCTGTGCCTCCGGCCCGCGGTCCGGCGACTCCAGCGCCTCCCCCACCGCCTCCTCGGGGCGTTCCCGCCGGGCCCGGCGAAGGAGCGCCAGGCATTCCCGACCGGCGGTGGTGCTCAGCCACCCGCCGAGCCGTTCCGGGTCGCGCAGCGCGTCGAGCTGCTCGACCGCCCGCACCCAGGTGCTCTGCACCGCGTCGGCCGCGTCGGCCTCCTGCAGGCGGTAGCGGGACACGACGCCGCGGACCAACCCGCCGTAGCGCCGCATCAGCTCCTCCCACGCCCAGGCGTCGCGCCGCCGCGCGGCCTCGACCAGCTCCGTGACACTCGACTCGGTTGCTGGCGATTCGGTTGGCGCTTCGGTTGATAGTGGTATCCGTAGTGCCGGCATCGGACTCTCCCCTGTGGCTTCGACCCGATCCGAAGCCTGGAAGAGCGGGCGGCTGGGCAGATCCGCAGAATCCCCAGGTCGCACCCCAGGTTGTGGGCGCCGACCCCCGGGCCATCCCCGGATCGTCCCCTGTCGGCCGGGTGGGGCGGGCTCAGCTCACCGGGGAACGAGCCGTCGCCTCGTCGCTGGGCGTGGCCATGCCCGGCCAGCCCAGCAGGAAGTCGGCCACCGCGTCGACCGGAAGCGGCCGGGAAAAGTGGAAGCCCTGTGCGGCGTCGCAGGGCGCCTCCCGGGCCCGGGCCAGGTGGTCGGACGTCTCCACACCCTCGACCACCACCGTCAACCCCAGAGTCCGGCCCAGCTCGGCGATCGCCGTGACCAGCGACCCCTGGCGCGTGGTGTCGAAGTCCAGCAGCGAGTGGTCGATCTTCAGCGCGTCCGCGTTCAGACCCATCAGGAAGCCCAGCGAGGAATAGCCGGCACCGAAGTCGTCGACCGCGATCCGGACACCGAGCTCGCGCAGCCGGGTGAACTCGGCGGCCACCCGCTCCGACGCCTCCAGCTCGGTGCTCTCGGTGATCTCCAGCATCAGGCTCGGGCCCGGTAGGCCGCTGGCCCGCAGTGCCTCCTGCACGTGGTCGACGAGGAGGCCGGAGAGCACCTGGTGCACGGACACGTTGACCGCGATCGCCAGCTCGGAGCAGCCGGGCAGCACCCGCCACAGCTGCACGGCGCGGCAGGACTGGCGCAGCACCTCACGGCCGATCTCGACGATCGCTCCGGAGTCCTCGGCGTTCGGGATGAACATGTCGGCGGTCACGAGCGAGCCGTCGGGGCGCCGCCACCGCGCGAGCGCCTCCAACATCGACGGCCGGAACAGCTTCAGGTCGATGATCGGCTGATACACCACCTCGATCTGGTGCAGCTCCACCGCTCGGGCCAGCTCCTGCTGCAGGCCGGTGCGCCGAGAGGCCGTGGTCCGCATGCCCGGCTCGAACACCTCGGCCCGGCCCTTGCCGGTGTTCTTCGCGACGTACATCGCGATGTCGGCGTCCCGGACCAGTTCCTCCGCGGACCGGGAATCGGTGCGGTGGGCGATCCCGACGCTGGCGCCGACCCGGACGTCGTGCCCGGCCACGTGGAACGGCTGACGCAGCACCTCGACGATCCGCCGGCCGGCCGCGACGGCGTGCTGCGGGCCGGCCTTGACGACGACCGAGAACTCGTCACCACCGAGCCGGGCCGCCGTGTCACCCTCGCGCAGGCTGCCGAGCAGCCGCTTGGCCGCGGCGCGCAGCAGATCGTCGCCGGCGCCGTGGCCCAGGGTGTCGTTGACGTACTTGAAGCCGTCGAGGTCGACCATGATGACCGACACCCCGACCTCGGCGGTCGGTTGCGCCTTGATCGCCTCCTTCAGGCGCTTGAGCAGCAGCTTGCGGTTCGGCAGGCCGGTCAGCGAGTCGTGGGTGGCCTGGTGGCTCAGCTCGTCCTCGAGTGCCCGGCGTTCGGTGACGTCACGGCCGTTCCACACCAGCCCGCCCACATCGGGGTCGTCGAGCAGGTTCTGGCAGACCGCCTCCACCAGCCGGATCCCGCCGCTGCGGTTGAACAGCCGCAGCTCGATGGTGCGTTCGCGGCCCGGTTCCCCGGCGAGATAGGTGATGGCCTGCGAGACCTGGTCGCGCGCGCTCGGCTCCACGTGCACCAGCAGCGGGAGCCGATCCAGTTCCACCGGCTCGTACCCGAGCAGGGACTCGGCGGCCGGACTGACGTAGGTGATCACTCCGGTGGCGTCGGTGACGACGGTCAGGTCGGAGGCGCGCTGGACCAGGGAACGGAACCGCCCCTCGCTCCGGCGCAACGCCTCCTCGGCGACCCGGCGCCTGCGCATCACCACGGACACGCAGATGATGCCCATGCTCAACACCACGGCCACCAGCACCGAGAGCCCCACCTGGCTGGTCCGGTTCGAGTCGATCGCCAGGGTGGTGGCGGAGTAGAACTGCTTCTCCTCGGCGGTACGCAGCGCGTTGACCCGCAGCTCGCTCTGCTTGACCACGGCCAGGCAGGCGAGCTTGAGCGGACTCGGCGGCGCACCGGGACGGGCGGTGGCGAGCTCGGTCTGCAACTGCGCCCACGGGAACCGGTCCAGCTCGGCGCGGATCTCCTCCAGCTCGCGGACCGAATCGGAGTCGGGCGGGTAGGACAACTCCGCGACCTTCATCTGGCGCACCATCAGCCCGCGCTGCACGGCGACCTGCTGCGGGGTGGTCGTCCAACCGAGCTCGCTGACCAACTCCAGCAGCACCAGGTTCTCGCGGTTCGCGTTGGCCACGTTCGTCGAGCGCGCCTGGACGGCCTGTACGTCGGCACTGGTCTTCCCGAGCTGCGCGGTGTTGATCGCGATGTAGCTGATCGTCACCAGGGTCACGGTGATCATCACGGCGACGAGCACACGCTCGCCCCATCCGCGGCGCGGCTCGGGCTGGGTCATCTCACGTCGATGTTGGCGAGGCTCCAGATCCACTGGTCGGCGCTCGATCCGGCCGGAGTGCCCCTGATGAACACGACCCGGGTCGGCCCGCCGTCCTCGACCGCGATCGGGCCGCCGCTGCCGGTCCTGGTGGCCAGCAGGATGCCGCCCGCCATGGCGTCGGCCATCGTGAGGTCGATCTGGTAGTCGTCCAGCGCGGTGAGGTGGATGGTCCGGGCGTCGCCGTCGGGCCGCGTGAGCTTGATCAGGTCGGCCAGCCACACGCCCTGGAACTGCATGTTCTGCTTGACCCACGGTTCGTACACGGTCACCAGCACCATGCCGAGCCGGTCCAGCGTGGCCTGGTCGAGCAGCAGCACCGCGGCGTCGTTGGTCAGGGCGATGCGGCCGGTGACGGTCAGCACCGGCGCGCCAGCGGGCAGCGGCACCGCGTCGCCCGGGGCGATCATCGGCGCGCTGAGCACCTCCGGCGGCGGCCCGGCCTCGACCGGGGTGGGCGGGGCCGCGGGTCGGGCGACAACGTCGGGCCCGGAACACGCCCCGAGCAGCGCGAGGACCGTACAGAGCACGATCGCGAGTGCCGGCCGTGCCCTGTGGAAAGGCATTTCGGGGCCCACTGTCGTCCTCGTCCTTCTGAAATCGGGAGCGGGATCGTCCGAACCTCGCCGTGCCGATCGGGTCGGTTTCGGTTCGTGAACCGTTCGCTGTCCTGAACGGCAGACTATCCTCGCCTCTGTGACCCCGCGCGCCCCCGGTATCGTAGAACTCCGCGGAGTCAACCGGACTTTTTCCGACGGCACGGTGGCCGTCGAAAACCTCACTTTAGGCCTGCGACGTGGGGAGTTCCTCAGCATCGTCGGTCCATCGGGTTGCGGAAAGAGCACCCTGCTCCGGCTTGTGTCGGGTCTTGAAGTTCCCTCGATCGGGTCGGCCGAGGTGCTCGCCGAACGGGTTGGATACGTTTTCCAGGATCCGACGCTGCTGCCCTGGCGAACCGTTCGACGCAATGTGGAGCTTCTTGCCGAGTTGGAACGCGTACCGCGGGCCGAGCGGCGCAGGAGGGCGGCCGCGGCCATCCGGATGGTCGGGCTCGAGGGTTTCGAGAAGGTGCGGCCGGCCGCGCTGTCCGGAGGCATGCGGATGCGGGCCTCGCTGGCCCGCTCGCTGGTGCTGGAGCCCGACCTGTTCCTGTTCGACGAGCCGTTCGGGGCGCTGGACGAGCAGACCCGGGAGCGGTTGAACGACGAGCTGCAGCGGCTGTTCACTGTCCGCGGGTTCACCGCCCTGTTCGTCACGCACTCGGTGACCGAGGCGGTGTTCCTCGGCAGCCGGGTGGCGGTCATGTCCGGACGACCGGGCCGGATCGTGCGCGAGGTGGACGTGCCGTTCGATTATCCGCGCTCGGCCCAGCTGCGGTTCTCCCCCGAGTTCGGGCGCATCGCCGGTGAGGTGTCGAACACACTGCGCGACCAGGTGACCACCCGTAGTGTGGCGGGCACGGCGAGCCACTCGGAGGGGTAATCATGTCCGATCCCCCCAGCACGGACGGTGGCCCACCCGCGCTCCCGGGGTCGACGTCCGGTTGGCGGCGTCGGCCCCTGCCCCGCACGATGCTCCCGTCCCGCTGGCTACCCCCGACCGTGATGTTCCTGCTGTTCGTCGGGGCCTGGTTCTTCGTCAGCGAGGTCGTGCTCTCCGAGCGCCGGCAGTTCCTGCTGCCACCGCCGGACGCCGTCGTGCAGGTCGCCTTCCTCGATCCGGTGAACCGGGCACCGCTGCTGTCCGCGTTGCTGCTCTCCGCGGGCGTGGCGCTGGCCGGGCTGGCCATCGCGTCCGTGCTGGGGCTGCTGGTCGGGATCGTGATGAGCCAGGCGAGGTGGCTGGAGCGCTCGCTGTACCCGTACGCGGTCGTCCTGCAGTGCGTGCCGACGCTCGCGATGGTCCCGGTGATCGGCTTCTGGTTCGACTTCGGGCTGGCCAGCCGGCTCATCGTCACCGTGGCCCTCGCGCTGTTCCCGATCATCTCGAGCACCCTGTTCGGCCTGCAGTCGGCCGACCCGCGCCAGCACGACCTGCTCACCCTGCACCGGGCCGGCCGGTTGACCCGCCTGGTCAAGCTGCAGTTGCCGACCGCGATGCCGGCGATCCTCACCGGGCTGCAGGTGGCCGCGACGCTGGCCGTGGTCGGGGCCGTGGTCGGCGACTTCTTCTTCAAGCAGGGCGACGCCGGCATCGGGGTGCTGATCGACCTGTACCGGGCCCGGCTGCAGTCGGAGCAGCTGTTCGGGGCGGCCATACTGGCCTGCCTGCTCGGAATCGCGGCCTTCTCCGCCTTCGGGCTGCTCAACCGCATGATCACCGGTGGCTGGTACGGGTCGACGGGCTACGACCGACCGACGTGAGAACGCGCCGACCGACGACAGCCACCGAGGAGACCGCATGGAGTCACGCAGGATCGCCGCACTCAGCGCCGGGATCGCGCTGCTGATCACCGCCGGGTGCGGACAGGCCGGCTCGTCGACGGCGGCGCCGGCGCCGGCCGCCACCGGCCCGTTGACCGGCGTGTGTCCCGACCCGGTCGTGGTGCAGACCGACTGGTTCGCCGAGGCGGAGTACGGCGCGTACTTCCAGTTGCTCGGTGGCCAGCCGACGTTCGACACCGACCGCAAGCGGGTCACCGCCCCGCTGGTCGCGGACGGCCAGCCGACCGGGGTCGACCTGGAGATCCGCTACGGCGGACCGGCGATCGGCTTCCAGCAGGTCAGCGCACAGCTCTACGCGGACCCGTCGATCACCATGGGATTGATCTCCACCGACGAGTCGATCCAGAACTCGGCGCGGCTGCCCACCCTCGCGGTGGTCGCGCCGCTGGAGATCAGCCCGCTGATGCTGATGTGGGACCGGGCCAAGCACTCCGATGTCGCCACCGTTGCCGACCTGAACCGCGACGCCGTCCCGGTGCTCTACTACCAGACCGACACCTACATGCAGTACCTGCTCGGCTCGGGCCTGCTCGCGCCGGAGCAGGTGGACGGCAGCTACGACGGCAGCCCGTCGCGCTGGGTCGCCGCGGACGGGACCCTGGCCCAGGGCGGCTTCGCCACGGCGGAGCCCTACATCTACCGCAGCGAGCTCGGCGACGGCCGCGGCTACGACGTGAACCTGCAGCTGATCCACGACACCGGCTACCCGAGCTACGGGCAGGCGCTGTCGATCCGGACCGCGGACCGCGAGCAGCTCGCGCCCTGCCTGCGGCAGCTGGTACCGATGGTGCAGCGCGCCCAGATCGACTACATCACGACGCCCGCCCGGACCAATGCGCTGCTCGTGCAGGCCGTCGCCGCGGACAACGGGTCGGTCTGGAGCTACTCCCCCGGGCTGGCCGACTTCGCGGTGGGGGCGATGCGCGAGCGCGGCATCGTCGGCAACGGTCCGAACGCCACGCTGGGCGACATGGACCCGGCGCGGGTGGCGCGGATGATCGAGATCCTGACGCCGATCTTCGCCGCGCAGAACGCCGCGGTGCCTGCGGGGCTGGCCCCGGGAGCGCTGGTCACGAACGAGTTCGTCGACCCGTCGATCGGGTTGCCGCCCGCCTGAGCAGCGCAGTTCCCGCGCCCCGCGGCGACAGCGCGACCCCGGTAGCCCTGCGGCCGGACGCGGTGGCGGTTCAGCAGAGCACCAGCTCGGCGCGGTGCGGCGCGGTCGCCGAGCCGACCCGGGTCACCGAGAGGGCCGCCGCCCGGTTGGCGAGCTCCAGGGCCGGCGGCACCGCGCTGCCCCGGGCCAGCTCGGCGAGCAGCACGCCGGTGTGGGTGTCGCCGGCGCCCGTGGTGTCCACCGCCCGCACCCGCGGCGCCGGCGCGGCGAGGACCCGCTCGCCCAGCGCCGCACCGGTGGCCACGCAGCCGGCGGCGCCCTCCCGCACCACCAGCAGCGTGGTCCGGTCCACCGGCGTCCGGCCCGACAGCGCCGCGACCAGCTCCGGGCCGGTGGCGTCGAACCCGGCCAGCAGCCGGGCCTCGCGCTGGTTCAGCGTCAGCACCGCCGCCCGGGCCAGCACCGCATCCAGGCGCTCGGACGGGATGTCGCCCACCAGCGGGCCGGGGTCGAGGGCCAGCCGCACGTGCGCGGGGAGGCCCGCGACCCAGTCGGCCAGTACCGGACCGCTGCCCGGGTAGAGCAGGTCGTAGCCGGACACGGCGACGAAGTCCGCGGGGCCGGGGCGCACCGGGTCCAGGTCGGCGCGGGTCAGCTCCGCCTCCACGCCGGGCACGGTCACGAAGGTGCGCTCGCCGTCGGGCTCGATCATGATCACGCAGAAGCCGGTGTCGCCGCCGGGTCGGCGGGGGCCGGCCACCGCGATGCCCTCCGCGGCCAGCGCGGCCCGGACCAGATCGCCGTGCCGCCCGGTGCCGTGCGGTGCGGCGTAGACGCACGCCACGTCCTGCCGGGCCACCGCGGCGGCCAGGTTGAAGCCGCCGCCGGTCAGGGTCCGGGTGGCCCCGGCCAGCACGTCGCCGCCGCGCTCCGGCAGCGCCGGCACCTCGACGGCGATGTCGATCAGGATGGAGCCCAGCGAGAACACCCGCGCCGGCTCAGCCATGCCGGGCCCCCACCGCTCCGTGGCCGGCGCGCAGGTCGAGCAGCAGGTCGGCGAGCCGCCCCAGGTCGAGCTCGGGGTTGGCGGCGGCGAAGCGCCGCCGGATCGACGCCGGCACCGAGTCCACCCCGACGTGGGCGCCGACGACGGCACCGGCCATCGCGGCGATGGTGTCGCAGTCGCCGCCCAGGCTGGCCGCGTGCCGGCAGGCCGCCCACGCGTCGTGCGGGAACAGCGAGGCGACGGCCAGCGCGGCGGGCACCGATTCCTGCGTGGCGACCCCCGTTCCGACGAGTCGGTGGACCGTCTCGACCGCGGCGGCGGGGTCGCGGCCGGCCACCAGCCGCAGCGCCCGGTCGATCCGGGTGGCCACGTCGGCGCCGGCCACGTGGTGCCCGCGCCCGGCGCCGACCCGGGCCGCGGCCACGGCCGCGCGCAGCGAGTCGGGCAGCGGTCGCCCCGCGATCCCGGAGCTCACGGCCGCGGCGACGGCCGCCGCCCCGGCGATGGCGATGCCGGTGTTGTGGGTGACCCTGCTGGCCTGCTCGACGGCATCGACCAGCCCGTCGAGCGGCGGCACCGGGAAGGCGACGCCGACCGGGGCGATCCGCATGGCCGCCCCGTTGGTGTCGCCCCAACGACCGGTGCGGTCCGGTGGCACCCCGTCGGCGACCAGCGCCAGCGCCCTGCGGGTCGACGGGCCCAGCAGGTCCTGCGAGCCGGCCGCCCGCATCCGCTGCTCCCAGGCCAGCAGGCGCGCGGCGAACGCGTTCGGTTCCACCGCGCCGCCGCCGGCCACCAGCAGCTCGCCCAGGATGATCGCCTGGTCCGTGTCGTCGGTGACGCGCCCCGCCGGCACGCCGCGGCTGACGTCGTTGTCCGGCGGGCCCTCGTGGAAGTCGTCGAGCAGCCCGTAGCGGGAGCGGACGGTCTCGTACGGCAGGCACTGGGTCGGCATGCCGAGGGCGTCCCCGATGGCCAGGCCGGTGAGCGCGCCGAGGGCGCGGGCGCGCACCGGGTCCGCGGCGGTCATCCGCCGATCCGACAGGGCGCGGGCCGCACCGTCAAGCCGGGGCGGTGGCAGGACCGACCATGGCCCCGGGCGCGCGCCGGCGGCGGCCGTGCACGACGATCAGTGGGTGGGTATGCCTCGTTGCGGGCGCCGGTGGGCGGTGCTGCTGGGTGCGGTCGTCGCGCTGGCCACGGGATGCGCCACGCCGCTCGTGGTCGAAGCACCCGCGACCCCGGCCTCCGTCCCGGCGGGGCTGGCCCCGGTGACCGTGACCGTGCCGCCGGATCTCGCCGCCGAGCCGTTCGACGAACCCCGGCAGGCACTGGTCCCGGCCGGCTGGTCCATCGCGGTGTGGGCCCGGGTGCCCGCGGCCCGGCTGGCCGCCTGGGCGCCGGACGGGGCACTGCTGGTCTCGGTGCCGTCTGCCGGCCAGGTCGTGCGGCTGGCCCCGAACCCCGGCGCTGCTCCCACCGTCTCGCTGCTGCTGGCCGGGCTCGAGCAGCCGCACGGGCTGGCCTTCGCCGGCAGCACGCTCTACGTCGCGGAGAGCAACCAGGTCGACGCGTTCGACTACGTCAGCGGCGCGGCGATCGTCCGCCGGGTGCTGGCCGGCGGCCTGCCCGACGACAAGAGCGCGGATCTGCGCGGCGCCTACGCGCACGCGCTCAAGAGCGTGGCCGTCGGGCCGGACGGGTCGGTGTACGTCTCGATCGGGTCCACCGGCAACGCGTCCGAGGAGGACCGCTCCACCACCCCGCCGCGGGCGTCGATCCTGCGGATCCCGCCCGGCGGGGGCGCGACGGAGACGTTCGCGCAGGGCGTCCGCAACGGCACCGGCCTGGCCGTCGCGCCCGACGGGTCGGTATGGACCGCGGTCAACAACCGGGACAACATCGCCTACCCGTTCGACCGGCCCTACGCCGGCGACTCCGGCTCCTCCTACGGAAAGGTCATCCCGGACTACGTCGACGACCACCCGGCCGAGGCCGTCGCGCGGCTCACCGCCGGCCGCGACCTGGGCTGGCCGTACTGCCACCCGGACCCCGACATCGACCCGGGAGCGGCCGGCAGCCCCACCCGGCCGGCGAACCCGCCCTTCGTGCGCGACGCCCAGACCAACCCGGACGGCAGCAGGCTCGACTGCGCTGCCCTCACCCCGGTCGAGCAGAGCATCGGCGCGCACTCGGCGCCGCTCGGGCTGAGCTTCATCTCGACCGGGCTGCCGGCGCCCTACACCAGCGGCGCGCTCATCGGCGTGCACGGGTCGTGGAACCGCAACCCGCCGCGCCCCCCCGAGGTGTCCTTCCTGCCGTGGCGCGACGGCACTCTGGGCGACCAGCAGACCCTGGTCGGCGGTTTCCAGAGCGCGGACGGCTCCCGGTGGGGCCGGCCGGTGGCCGCCGTGCTGGGGCCGGACGGCGCGGTCTACATCACCGACGACGACGCCGGCGCCGTCTACCGGTTGGCGCCACCCTAGGTCCCGGCGGCACCGCGGAACGGTGGACCGGTCGCCCGCGGCGAGGTCCGGCAGACTGCGTCGATGGACTTCCGCTCCCCCTACCGGCACGGCTTCCTCCGGGTCGCGGCCTGCACGATCCCGACCTCGATCGCGGTGCCCGCCGCCAACGCGGCAGCCGTGCTGGACAGCGCACGGCGGTGCCACGAGGAGGGCGTCGGGCTGGCGGTCTTCCCGGAGCTGACGCTGTCCGGCTACTCGATCGAGGACCTGCTGCTGCAGGACACCCTGCTGGACGCGGTCGAGCGCGCGCTGGCCGAGCTGGTGGCCGCGTCCGCCGAGCTGCTGCCGGTGCTGGTGGTGGGTGCGCCGCTGCGGTACCGGCACCGGATCTACAACACCGCGGCGGTGATCCACCGCGGCCGGCTGCTCGGGGTGGCCCCGAAGTCCTACCTGCCCACCTACCGGGAGTTCTACGAGCGCCGGCAGCTCGCTCCGGGCGACGACATCGCCACCACCATCCGGATCGGGGACCGGGACGCCGGGCTCACCGCGCCGTTCGGCCCCGACCTGTTGTTCACCGCCACCGACCTGCCCGGTTTCGTGCTGCACGTCGAGATCTGCGAGGACATGTGGGTGCCGATCCCACCGAGCGCGGAGGCCGCGCTGGCCGGGGCGACGGTGCTGGCCAACCTGTCCGGCAGCCCGATCACCGTCGGGCGCGCCGAGGACCGGCACCTGCTGTGCCGCTCGGCCTCGTCGCGCTGTCTGGCCGCCTACCTCTACGCCGCGGCGGGCGCGGGCGAGTCGACCACCGACCTGGCCTGGGACGGCCAGACCATGATCTACGAGAACGGGGTGCTGCTGGCCGAGACCGCCCGCTTCCCCGACAGCGCCCGGCACTCGGTGGCCGACGTCGACCTCGATCTGGTGCGGGCCGAGCGGCTGCGGATGGGCACGTTCGACGACAACCGCCGCCACCACGCCGAGCGCATCGGCTCGTTCCGGTCGATCGAGTTCCGGCTGGACCCGCCGGACGCCGACCTGGGCCTGCGTCGGGTGGTCGAGCGGTTCCCGTTCGTCCCGGCCGACGAGACCCGGCTCGAGCAGGACTGCTACGAGGCCTACAACATCCAGGTGTCCGGGCTGGAGCAGCGGCTGCGGGCCATCGGGAACGAGCCCAAGGTGGTGATCGGGGTCTCCGGCGGGCTGGACTCCACGCACGCGCTGATCGTCGCGGCCAAGGCCATGGACCGGCTGGGCCGGCCGCGCTCGGACATCCTCGGCTTCACCCTGCCCGGATTTGCCACCGGCGAGCGGACGAAGGGCAACGCGCACCGGCTGGGCGCGGCGCTGGGCATCACGTTCGCCGAGCTCGACATCACCCCGACCGCGCGACTGATGCTGACCGAGCTCGGGCACCCGTTCTCCCGCGGCGAGCCGCGCTACGACGTGACCTTCGAGAACGTGCAGGCCGGGCTGCGCACCGACTACCTGTTCCGGATCGCCAACCAGCGCGGCGGCATCGTGCTCGGCACCGGCGACCTCTCGGAGCTGGCGCTGGGTTGGTGCACCTACGGCGTGGGTGACCAGATGTCGCACTACAACGTCAACGGCGGGGTGCCGAAGACGCTGATCCAGCACCTGATCCGGTGGGTGGTGTCGTCGCGGCAGTTCGACGACGCCGCCGACGACGTGCTCACCGACGTGCTGAACACGGAGATCACCCCGGAGCTGGTGCCCACCGGCGAGGACGAGCAGGTGCAGAGCAGCGAGGCCACCGTCGGGCCGTACGCCCTGCAGGACTTCACCCTGTTCCACGTGCTGCGCTACGGCTTCCGGCCGTCGAAGATCGCGTTCCTGGCCTGGCACGCCTGGCACGATCCGACGACCGGGGACTGGCCGGTCGGGTTCCCGGTGCAGGGCCGGCCCAGCTACACCCTCGCCGAGATCCGGCGCTGGCTGCAGGTGTTCGCGCAGCGGTTCTACGCGTTCAGCCAGTTCAAGCGCTCGGCGCTGCCCAACGGGCCGAAGGTGTCGGCCGGTGGCTCGCTGTCCCCACGCGGGGACTGGCGGGCGCCGTCCGACGCCTCGGCCCGGATCTGGCTGGAGGAGGTGGCGGCGGTTCCGACCGAGTGGGACGGCCACGCCGGCACCGGTATCCGGGCGCGCCGCGTGGCGGATGTGGTGTGAAGCGTCCCGACCGAGTAGAAGGACCCGATGGCCTTCCGGTTGACCCCGCACGAACGCGCGTTCTACCCGCTGTTCACCCGAGCGGCGGAGAACATCGCCGGCGCGGCTGACCTGCTCGCCATGCTGGTCGCCGCCGAACCCGACGGACGGCCCGCGGTGGCCCGGCTGGTCAAGGAGTCCGAGGTGGCCGGCGACGAGCTCACCCACGAGATCATGGTGAAGGTCAACAAGACCTTCGTGACCCCGTTCGACCGCGAGGACATCCACCGCCTCGCCTCGGCGCTGGACGACGTGCTGGACGCCATCGAGGAGGCGGCCGACCGGATCGTGCTCTACCGGTTGGGGACGCTGCCGCCCGGGATCGCCGAGCAGGTCGAGGTGCTGCGGCGGGCGGCCCTGGTGACCGCGGAGGCGATGCCTCGGCTGGAGAAGATGGCCGAGCTGCAGGACTACTGGATCCAGGTCAACTCACTGGAGGAGGAGGCCGACGCCGTCTACCGCTCCCTGCTGGGCGACCTGCTCGCGCCACCGGCCTCGGCGCCGCCCACCGACGTGCTGACCGTGCTCAAGACCAAGGAGATCGTGGAGACTCTCGAGGAGGCCGCAGACGCGTTCGAGACGGTGGCCAACACCGTCGAGAGCATCGCGGTCAAGGAGGCCTGAGTGGAGTTCGCCGCGGTGATCGTGGTGATCGTGGTGGCGCTCGGCTTCGACTACACCAACGGCTTCCACGACGCGGCCAACGCCATCGCCACCTCGGTGTCGACCCGGGCACTGGCGCCGCGCACCGCGCTGCTGATGGCCGCGGTGATGAACCTGATCGGCGCCTTCCTCGGCACCTCGGTCGCCTCCACGGTGGGCAGCGGCATCATCGAGGCGCCGCGGGGAGTCCCGGGCCTGATCGTGGTGCTGTCCGCGCTCATCGGCGCGATCGTCTGGAACCTGGTGACCTGGTACTTCGGTATGCCGTCATCGTCGTCGCACGCGCTGATCGGCGGCCTGGTGGGCGCCGCGCTGGCCGCGGCCGGTGTCGTGCAGTGGTCCGGCGTGATCGACAAGGTGCTGATCCCGATGGTGCTGTCGCCGGTGGTCGGTTTCGTGCTGGCCGGGATGCTGATGCTGGCCCTGCTGTGGATCTTCCGACACGGGCAGCCGCGCCGGCTGAATGTCAACTTCCGGCACGCCCAGACCGTGTCCGCGGCCGCGATGGCACTCGGGCACGGGCTGCAGGACGCGCAGAAGACGATGGGCGTGATCGTGCTGACACTGGTGGTCGGGGGTTTCCACACCGGCTTCGACATCCCGTGGTGGGTGGTGCTGCTGTCCGCCGGTGCACTGTCGGCCGGCACCTACGCCGGGGGCTGGCGGATCATGCGGACGCTCGGCCGGCGCATCATCGACCTCGACCCGCCGCGCGGCTTCGCCGCCGAGGCCACCGCGTCGGCGGTGCTCTACACCACGGCGTTCGTGTTCGCCGCACCGATCTCGACCACGCAGACGATCACCTCGTCGATCCTCGGGGTGGGGGCCACCAAACGGCTCAGCGCGGTGCGCTGGGGAGTGGCCGGCAACATCGTCTTCGCCTGGGTGTTGACCATCCCGATGGCCGCGCTGGCCGCCGCCGTGTCGTTCTGGATCATCAACGCGGTGGTCGGCTGAGCGGCCCTCCGACCCGACCCGGCAACCTGGGGTTGGCCCCTTCGGAACGGGGGTCTGCCCGGTGTATCGGGGCGGGTGATCTCGCCATCCTCGATCGGACAGACCAGGTCCGACCCCGGGGAGTGCCGCATGACCCAGTTCCGAGACCACCGCCCGTCCTGGCCCGATCGGACCGTCCCGGGGCCGGCCGGCCACGGACACCCGGGACCGCCGCCCTACCCGGCCGGGCCGGTCGGCACCCAGCAGCCCTGGATGCCGTACCCCGGTCCCGCTCAGCCGGGCGGGCCGTACCCCGGCCCCGCCGCCGGCGGCGGGTTCCCGGGCCCCCACCCCAGCCCACCTGCCGGCCCGCCGGCGCGACCGCACTCCCGCTACCCCGCGCCGCCGCCGGCTCCGCCCGCACGTCCGCGGCGCGGGCGCCGCGCACTGCTGGTCTTCGTGCTGCTCGTCGTGGCCCTCTTCGGGGTCGCGGCGGTGGCGGTGGCGACCCGGCCGGAACCGGTCCGGGTGGCCGACACCGGGGCCATCGAGCAACCCGGCACGCTCTCGGTGTTCGAACTGCAGCCCGGCGACTGCTACAACCCCCGGGAGGCGCCGCCGCCGCCGGGGCAGACCCAGCCCATCAGCTTCGTCGAGGCCGTGGCCTGCACGTCACCGCACTCCAGCCAGGTCGTCACGAAGATCCCGTACGGCCTCGGCGACACCCGGGAGTCGGTGCTCGGCGGCCGGGCCGACGCCGACTGCAGCCGCGAGTTCCAGGCCAAGCTGGACCCGTCGGCGTTCACCGACCCGACGCTCAAGCCTGGCCGGTTGGCCCCGGCCGACGACCCCACGTGGCTGCGGAACCGAGCGGTGGCGTGCGTCGTGTTCAGCGAGACCCCGATCAGCCGGACGCTGCTGCGTTGATTCAGGGGTGAACCCAGGGAAACCCGCCCCGTCCCGGGGCGGGTTTCCCCTATCCCCGGCCGGGGGGCCAGGGAGTCAGGTCAGGGGAAAGCACCATGTTGCCGCGGTCGCACAACTGCGACCGTATTCCTGCACAACAGCTACGAATGCAACCGCAGGAGGTCCGAGATGTGGCGTCGATTCCAGTCCGCCGGAGCACGCAACCGCGCAGTGCAGCGTGATCGGGCCATCGTCGACGCGCAGCGCGTCGGCGACATCAAGTGGCAATGGCGGCAGGCATGCGAGCTCAGCGGGCTCGGCCAGCTGGTGTTCACGCCCAGTGGCCCGGCGATGTCGATCCCGATGATCGGCAAGGTCTCCCTGGGTCCGCCCACGTCCTTCACGGTTCGGTTACGCCCCGGCCAGCTGCCCAGCGACGTCCAGCAGGCGGAGCCGCACATCGCCGAGGCGATGTCCGCGGCCGGGATCGTGGTCACCCGGCTGCCCGCCGAGTGGGTGCGGATCGAGCTGATCCCGGTCCCGGCGCACCCGAGTCACGCTGGCATCCCCGACGTGCTCCCGTTCTCCGGCGCTTCGCGCGGACCCCACGGAAACGCGAATCGAATGGCCGCCTGATATCGGTTCGAGGAATTCACGACGGTTCTGCGGAATGCGATTTTTCGCAGCGGCGGCGGAACGCGACTAACCTGGCGGTGGTGAGCAACCTCGAGGCGCGCCCGCGGGAGACGCCGTGCGGCGGCCGGGCGGCGGCGGCCGTCGAACCGGTCCGCGACCTGCACCACGGGCATGCCGTCGCGCTCGGCGGTCCGCGCGCGCTGACCGTCACCCGGACGCTGCCGAACCGGGACCGGCGGATGGTCGGCGCCTGGTGCTTCGCCGACAGCTTCGGCCCGGACCGGATCGGCCCCGGCGAGCCCGCCGGCATGCAGGTGCCCCCGCACCCGCACATCGGCCTGCAGACGGTGAGCTGGCTGGTCGCCGGCGAGGTGGTGCACCGCGACAGCCTGGGCAGCGAGCAACTGATCACCCCGGGCGGGCTGAACCTGATGACGGCCGGGCTCGGCATCGCCCATTCCGAGCGCAGCGTCACCCGGCGCTCCCCCGTGCTGCACGGAGTGCAGCTGTGGACGGCCCTGCCGGACCGGCACCGGCAGGTCGAGCCGCACTTCGAGCACCACTCGACGCTGCCGGTGCTGACCGACGGCGGACTCACGCTGACCGTGCTGATGGGCGAGATCGGCGGGCACGCCGCGCCGGCCCGGATCTACAGCCCACTGCTCGGGGCCGAGGCGGCGATGGCCGCCGGGGCGAGCGCCCGGCTGCCGCTGGACCCGGACTGGGAGTACGCGGTGCTCGCGCTGGCCGGCACCAGCCGCGTCGACGACGTGCCGCTCGGGCCCGGACCGCTGCTCTACCTCGGCCGCGGCCGCCGCGAGCTGGCCGTCGACGCCGACGGCCCCGCTCGGCTGCTGCTGCTCGGCGGCGAACCGTTCGACGAGAACATCGTGATGTGGTGGAACTTCGTCGGCCGCGACCACGACGACATCGTCGCCGCCCGCGCGGACTGGACGAGCGGCAGCGCCCGGTTCCCCGCGGTGCCGGGCGATCCCGACGACCGGCTGCCGGCGCCCCCGATGCCGACGGTGCGGCTGCGACCGCGGGGACCCCGGCGCTAGATCGACACCCCGACGGGTGTCCGGCGGTCACCTCCCGCGCGCCTTCCCCCGACGGCCGCGAAGCCGAGGCAGGATCGGGCCCTTCGTTCGCCTTCGAGAGGGTCACCAGATGCGCCGGGCACGAACACGGGTGTGGACACGCGCCCTGCTGGTCCTGACGATCGCGGCGGTGACCGCCGTGATCGGCGCCGGGCCGGCCGGGGCCACCGGGGACGCGGCACCGGGACACGACATCTCGCACCCGCAGTGCGGTGGCGAGCTGCCCTCCGGTGGCACGTTCGGCATCGTCGGGCTGAACCAGGGCCGCCCGTTCTCCACCAACCCCTGCCTGTCCGACCAGTACCGGTGGGCCGCCGGCCGGCCGGGCTCGGCGGCGATCTATGTCAACACCGGCAACCCGGCCCCGAGCAGCGACTACTACTGGCCGGAGTCGGGCAGCCGGGATCCGGCACTGTGCACCGACAGCAGCTCGACCACCGACCCCGGGTGCGCCTACAACTACGGATGGCACGCCGCCGCGAACTCGCTGGCCACGGGCAAGAAACTCGGCACGGCGGCGCTGGGCCACACCTGGTGGCTGGACGTGGAGACGACCAACACCTGGAACGGCGACGGCGTCGCCAACACCGCCCTGCTGCAGGGCATGTACGACTACCTGCGCAGCCACGGCGTGGAGCAGGTGGGGCTCTACTCGACGAGCTACCAGTGGCGGAAGATCACCGGCGGCTACTCGGCCGACACCGCGGGCGACTACCAGGCTGCGTGGCAGGCGCAGATCGTGCCCGACTTCCCGCTGCACCAGGCGCCACTGTGGATCGCCACGGCGGCGAACAGCGGCACCGCGCGGGCCAACTGTGCCACCAGCTTCACCGGCGGCCCGACCGTGATGGTCCAGTTCATCGGCAAGGACGGGTTCGACACCAACCTGACCTGCTGACCACGCCGGCGGTCGGAGCAACCCGCAGAAGATCAGCGACTGCTCTCTCGGGCCCTGTGGGCCGCGCTGCGCAGCGGCGACATCGACTGCATCGACTACCGCTCGGCCTGGGGTGGGCCTACGCCGTCTTCGCCCCGGACGACGCGTTCGTGGTGGACGTGGCCCGGCTGCACCACCGCAACCCGGTCACCCCGTATGCGCAGCGCCCGCTGGCCGGCGTGGTGCGCAGCACCTGGCTGCGCGGCCACCGGATCGACACGGACGACCCACGCGGCCAGCTGATCACCCGCGGCGAAGCCTGACCGCCCCCGACATCGATCTGACGCCGACATCGACACCAGTCCAGCTTTGATCTTGTGGGACCGGACTGGTGTCGACTTCGGCGAAACGACCCGCGGTCGGCGCCCGGTGCGGGACGCTTCCCGGGTGTACGTCCCGGTCGGGACGACGCGCACCCTGCTCCGAGCTGATGAACGGGCCACGTCGGCGAGCCGGCTCAGCTGGTCGGCCGCGGTCGAGCACGGGAACAGGAGCAGCTCGTCGCATCCGGCATCGGTGAACTGCGCGATGCCCTGGCGCACGGCGTCCTCTTCGGTCAGCGCCCCAGCCACGACCTGCGCGGCGTAGTCCCCGAGGAAGCCGTAGTAGTCGTGCAGGTAGTCCGA
>DATMDS010000212.1:0-3358 GCA_035557575.1 Pseudonocardia sp.
CACATCACCTCGGCCACAGCCCGGTTGGAGTAGCGCGCGGGGCTTCGCCGACCAACTCGGCGAGCCGAGCGATTCTTCGCCGCCCCGAGACCCGCAGGGCCGGACCACCCGCTCGCGGGCCGAGCAGGGTGGCCGCCAGACCCACCGCCGACAGCGCCGCGGCCAGTGGGCCGTGGGTACCTGGAGCGTGCGGATCCAAACCCAGCAGGTAGCCGCGGCCGTCTGGTGTCCCTGCGGCCAGCGCCCAGAGTTGCAGCGCTGCGCCGTCGAGCTGCCAGCCAGGGGGAACCGCCTTAACCGCCCCGCGGGTCCACTCGGTGGCCAGGGGCAGCAGGCCGGCCACGAACGCGGTGCGCACCCAGTAGCGGTCCCCGGTTTGGCCCCATTCAGCGGGCAGCGCGCGCTCGGTGCAGGCCCGCACGATCTCCACGGCTCGCCACTGCTGGGCGACCACGGCCGACACCCGGGCGGCGGTTCCCCGCCCGAAACCGTGCACCTGACCCGGCGCGCAGAGCAGGCCAGCCAGATCGCCTGGGCTGGCCGCGCTGGCCTGCGCGGAGAACAACGACGGCTGTCGCACAGGGCAGACTGTAGAACGGACGTTCGACCGTACCCACCGGGCTCGCCGCGGCACAACGTCAACTCGCTCACCGGCCCAGGACGCGGCGCAGTCCGTGGTCGACCTCGTGCATGAGTGCGGTCGGAACAGAGCCGGCGGGAGTCACCAGGTCATCCTTATCCAGCGTGACCAGCGCGGTGACGTTGACAACGGAGTCCCGGGGCAGACCACTGGCCACCGACGGAAGAAAGACGTTGCCAGGCATGGCTGCGACGTCGGTGTTCGAGGTGATGACAACCGCGAGGACGGTCGCCAGCCGACTGGTGTTGTACGGGTCGGACTGGACGATGAGCACCGGCCTGCGTTTCGCCGGTCGGCTACCGATGGGTGGGCCGAGGTCGACCCAGTAGATACCCCCGCGTCGGATCACCAGCCATCCTCGTCGCGGGTCACCCGGCCACGACCCGCGGCTACTGCGGCGTCAGCCGAGTCGTCGTCGCGGATCAACGCAACCGCTGCGTCGATCTGCTGGGCGAGGGACTCGGCGTCCAGTTGCTCCAGGTAGCGTCGAACCGCCCGGGTGAAGAACTCCGACCTGCTCATACCCAACGCTGCGGCCCGCCTCGTGGCCTGCTCGAATATGTCGTCAGGAACCGAGATCGCAGTCTTCATACACAGAGTATAACCCGGTGTGAATCGAGGATGAGGTCAACGCGGGTTAGTCTGACGTGACTGCTGCCGAGGTGATCCGGTGCAGCGGGAAGCGCCACAGCTCGCCCCGCGACCGGTCGAACCCTTCTAATATGCCACCGCCTACGCTCACCGGCCGCACGATCCGCCTGCTGGCCACGCCGTGGGAGTCCACGTAGCCGATCCATACGTTGCTGCCGGCTTGGGCGGCGCCCTGCAACAGCTCCAGCGTGTCACCGGTGGACGCCCCACCGGTGATCACGCCGGGTCCGCGCGGGGTGGTGGCTGCGGCGTCCCCGGCTCGTAATCCTCGGACCAGCGCGGCCAACTGCTCCGCGGAGGGGGTAGGGGGCGCGGCGGCCCGGCGGGTCGCCGCCGGCCGGGCCTTGGCCCGGCGATCTGCGGTGCGCAGCTCGACCACCTGGCCGTCGGCTCCCTCGGCGACCGGGGCGAAGCCGGCGCCGCGCACCTCATCAAGCAGGGGGGTCAGTGCCAACGGGCTGACCAGCACGGTGGGAGCGATCCGGCGCAGCCCGCAGCGCGCGGCGACCGGATGTGCCAGTAGCTCAGCCAGCAGCACGGCGTCGTCGCACCGCAGGAATGCGGCCGCGGTGCCACCGCGCAGCCGCCCGTGCCGCCGGGCCACATCGTCGACGAGGTAGCTCAGCGACTGCGGCACCGGGGTCCGGGACCGGATCCGGAACAGCTCGTGCAGGTCGGCGGCGCTGCGGCCGACGTCCAAGGCTCGGCGCACGGTGTCCTCGGTGACCCGGTAGACGGTGGCGCCGCCGGCTGACTCCACGTCGGCCACCAGCCCGATCTCCCTGGCCAGTTCGGGCTCCAACGGTCCCGGCGCCACCACCGTGCGGTCGGCCTGGACCAGCACGTGGTCCACCGGCTCGGGTAGCACGGCTTCGAGAACGGCCGCTGCCGCGCCCGCACTGTCGTGCAGCAACGCTCGGCCGGCCGAGGTCAGCGTGCCCAGCGCGAGCACGCCGAGCACGGTGGCCTCCCGGACGGTCCAGCTGACGATCTCGTCGCGGCGCCGGCCGCCCCGGCGTGGGGCCCGCCAGGCGAGCACCGCGGCGAGCTCGTCGGACCGGTGGATCCCGCTACCGGCGGGCAGGTCAGCGAGCACGTCGAGGATCCGGCGGCGCTGCGCCGCGGCGCGTGGCTGGCGTAACTCCTCACCCAGTGGGGCCAGCGGCCGGTCCTTGTCATCGCGAGTCCCGGCCAGTCCCGGCAGCCGGGACAGCCTGAGCCACGCGTTGGCCAGCATGGCCCAACGCCGCTCGGGTCGCGCAGCGAGCCAGGAGTCGACGGCGACAGTGGGTAACCACAGTCTTCCATCGGCCCCCTCATCGGACCCAGTGACCAGCCCGGCGGCGACGATGACCTCGGCGAGCAGCACCACCGTCGACTCCTCGACGTCGCACTGCCGCGCGGCTCGCCGCACGTCCCGAACACCCAGGCCACCGGAGCGCAACACCGCAGGCGGTTCCCGCGACCATTCGGCGAGCAGCTTCTCGGTGTGCCGCAGCAGATCGAGCACCGCACCGGCGGCCGTCGAGTCCACCATGGACGGATCGTGCTGGCGCGTGGGCAGCGCCGGCTCGTCCAGCTCAAGGGGCCCGAGCGGCCGGTCCCCGCGCAGCGCCAGGCCCACCTGTGCGGGCAGCTCAACGGTGCTGGAGTCGATCCGGCGCAGCAGCCCGCGGGCCAGCAGGCGTTGCACCGGCGTGCGGGCCCGGCTCAGCGGGAGTACCTCGGCGGCGTCCCGGGTCGTCCCCACCGGTGACCCAGTGGCCAGTGCCCGCAGCACGCCCAGCTCGTCGTTGGCGAGCTGGGCCAGGGCCGCGCCGATGTCCGCGCCGACAAGGTTCGCAGCGGGACGGCCCAACCCGCCTGGATGCGGGCCGATGACCTGGCGCACCGCCGGGACCACCGCCAGCGCCTCGTCGTCACCCCAGGCCAGCGCGCGGCACCGCAGCGCGTCCAATGCCTCCCGGGTCCGGCTGACGGTGACGTCACGACCGAGCAGGCTGACGACGTCCTGGCGGCGTACCGGTTCGGTGTCGGCACCGGCCACCACCAGCGCCGAGAGCACCG
>DATMDS010000213.1:0-17339 GCA_035557575.1 Pseudonocardia sp.
CCCGCTCCACCAGGTGCGGGTAGTGCAGGTCGAACGCCGGACGCTCGGAACGGATCCGCGGCAGCTCGGTGAAGTTGTGCCGCGGCGGCGGGCAGGACGTCGCCCACTCCAGCGAGTTGCCGAAGCCCCACGGGTCGTCCGTGGTGACGACGCGGCCGAACCGGTAGCTCTTGAACACGTTGTAGATGAACGGCAGCGTCGAGGCGCCGAGCACGAACGCGCCGATCGAGGAGATCGTGTTCAGCGCCGTGAACCCGTCCATCTCCTGGTAGTCCGGGTAGCGCCGCGGCATGCCCTCGTTGCCGACCCAGTGCTGCACCAGGAACGTCATGTGGAAGCCGACGAACGTGGCCCAGAAGTGGAACTTGCCCAGCGTCTCGTCCATCATCCGGCCGGTCATCTTCGGGAACCAGAAGTAGATGCCGGCGTAGGTGGCGAACACGATCGTGCCGAACAGCACGTAGTGGAAGTGCGCCACCACGAAGTAGGTGTCGGAGACGTTGAAGTCCAGCGGCGGCGAGGCCAGCAGGATGCCGGTCAGCCCGCCGAACAGGAACGTGGCCAGGAAGCCGAGGGCGAACAGCATCGGCGTCTCGAAGGTCAGCTGCCCCTTCCACAGGGTGCCGATCCAGTTCACGAACTTCACGCCGGTCGGGACCGCGATCAGGAACGTGGTGAAGGAGAAGAAGGCCAGCAGCACCGCGCCGGTGGCGTACATGTGGTGCGCCCACACGGCCACCGACAGCGCGCCGATCGCGATCGTCGCGTAGATCAGGCCCTTGTAGCCGAAGACCGGCTTGCGGGCGAACACCGGGAAGACCTCGGAGACGATGCCGAAGAACGGCAGCGCCACGATGTAGACCTCGGGGTGGCCGAAGAACCAGAACAGGTGCTGCCAGAGGATCACGCCGCCGTTGGCCGGGTCGAACACGTGCGCGCCGAGGTGGCGGTCCATCAGCAGCCCGAGCAGCGCCGCGGTGAGCACCGGGAACGCGATCAGCACCAGGATCGCGGTGACGAAGATGTTCCAGGTGAAGATGGGCATCCGGAACATCGTCATGCCGGGGGCGCGCATGCAGACGATCGTGGTGATGAAGTTGACGGCGCCGAGGATCGTGCCCAGACCGGCCAGCGCCAGGCCCATGATCCACAGGTCGCCGCCGGCCCCCGGCGAGTGCCTCGCGCTGGACAGCGGGGTGTAGGCGAACCAGCCGAAGTCGGCGGCGCCGCCCGGGGTGAGGAAGCCGGACATCACGATCAGGCCGCCGAACAGGAACAGCCAGAAGGAGAACGCGTTCAGCCGCGGGAACGCCACGTCCGGCGCGCCGATCTGCAGCGGCACGATGTAGTTCGAGAACCCGAACAGGATCGGCGTCGCGTAGAGCAGCAGCATGATCGTGCCGTGCATGGTGAACAGCTGGTTGTACTGCTCGTTGGACAGGAACTGCTGCCCCGGCACCGCCAGCTCGCCGCGCATCAGCAGCGCCATCGCGCCGCCGACCATGAAGAAGCCGAACGAGGCGACCATGTAGAGGATCGCGATGTCCTTCGGATCCGTCGTCCGGATCATCTTCAGGAAGGTCGATCCCTTGCCCACGTGGCGCGCCGGGTACGGGCGCGTGGTGATGGGCTTCGGGGCAACAGCGGTCACTGTGCTCTCACTCCCCTGCTGGTACGGCGGCAGCGCGCGGGCCGACGTGTTCCGGCCCGGGCTGAATCGTAGCTCTACTCGGCGTCGAAGGCGCGCCCCGGGACGCACTCAGTGCATCGGCGTGAACAGTTGCTCGAACAGCTCCGGGGCCGCGGCCGGGCTGGGCGCCGGGTCGACGATGTAGAACTCCACGCCCATGCCCATCGCGAACACCGGCTCGGGCATGGTCAGCAGGAAGTGGTCGGGCGCCATCTGGCTGGCGTGCGCCCGCATCGCGGCCCGCTTCTGCTCGACGAAGTCCACGGCCTCGACCCGGTGCGTGATCTCGGATTCCGGCTTGCCCATCTTCGCCACGTCCGGCGGCAGCTCGGTGCCGCGGCTGCGGGCGCCGCGGGTCAGCCAGTCCCGGTTGACCGTGCCCTGCGCGATCACCGGCACCGCGGACAGCTCCCCGGCCCGGCGGCCGACCCGGTGCACCTGGATGTGGTCGGGGTGCCCGTATCCGCCGTTGTCGTCGTACACCGTCAGCACGTCCGGCTCCTCCTCGTCGAGGATCACCGCCAGCCGCCGCGCCGCGTGCTCGACGTTCGCCTGCCAGAAGCAGTACGGGGCGTCGTTGCTCGGCTGCCCCAACATCCCGGAGTCGGTGTAGCCGAGGAACTCCACGCGCTTGGCGCCGATCACCGCCGCCGCCTCGTAGCACTCGGCCGAGCGTCGGATGGCCAGCGGCTCCCCCTGGCCGAGTGACCCGGGCACCGGTTCGCCCAGCTCGCCGCGGGTGGCGAAGACCAGCACCACCCGGTGCCCGGCGGCCGCCGCCCGGGCCAGCGTGCCCGCGGCCCCGATCGCCTCGTCGTCCGGATGCGCGTGAAACGAAACAATCGTGCCCATCCCCCCAACCTAGCGACGCCCGTCGAGACCCGCGTCGGTGCTGTTGCGCGGCCGTCGAGCAGCAGCAGCAGCGCGGACTTCGCCGAAACGCCCCCGGACGATCACCGCGGCGTGCACGTGCTGCGCTCCGACCGACCGCTCGATCTGCTGACCTGGTCACGGGCGGCCTACCTGCTGCTCGACGGCCGGGGGGCGCTCGCCGGGTACTCCGCAGCCGAGCTGCTGGGCGCCGGCTGCGCGCCCCGTGAGGTGCCCCCCGAGATCGTGGCGCCCGGCACCGGGATCCGACCGCGGCCAGGCCTGCTCGTGCACCGCGATGCCTGCCGTCGGGCGACGTCCGGACCGCGTGCGGCTGCCGGGTCACCAGTCCGTTGCGGACCGCGTGGGACCTGGCCCGCCGGCTGGAGCGCACCGAGGCCGTGGTCGCCGTCGAGTACGACGGGGACGAGTACCACCGCGGCCGCCGCGGCCCGGACAACGACCGCGACATCGCCGCGTCGCTGCTCGGCTGGGAGACCATGCGCTTCCGGTCCGGCGACATCTACCGCACCCCGCACCGGACGGCCGACGCGGTGGCCCGGATGCTCGCGGTGCGCTCGCCGAGAGCAGCGGCGGCCGGGAGTCAGGTGAGGATCCGGGTCAGGGCGGGGCCGATGTCGGCCAGGCGACGCACCGGCTGCGCCCGTCCGCCGCCGCGGGCGGCCAGGGCGGACGCGGCCGCCGTGGCCTCCGGGCCGCCGAGCGGGACCAGCACCTGCAGCCGGTCGATGCCGCCCATGGCGCCGGCCGGCTCCTCGCCCGCGGTGTGCAGGCAGTCCGAGAGCAGCACCACCAGCCGCTCGTCGGCCACCGCCCCGGCCAGCTGGGCCGAGGCCGCCCGCAGCCCGGCCGCCAGGTCGGTGACGCCGTGCCCGCGCAACCCGACCAGCTCGGAGAGCAGCTGCTCCGGCGGTCGGCGCACGCCCTGGGCCTGCAGCACCCGGACGCCGGCCCCGAAGGCCAGCACCGACGGTTCCAGCTGCGCCGGGCCGTGCTCGTTGGCCAGCACCACCGCGGCCGCCGCCACCGCGGCCAGCGCCACCGCCAGGCCCTGCATCGAGCCGGAGATGTCCACCACCAGGCAGACGGCGCGTCGGTGCGCGGTCCAGGACCGGGTGATGATGTCGGCGTCCTGCGGACGGCCCGGGTTCCACCGCTCCAGGGTGCGGTCCAGGTCGAGGTCGCCCTCCAGCGAGCGGGACGGGCCCAGCCGCCGGGTGCCGCGCGCCCTGGCCGGTCCGATCCGGCCCAGCCGCAGGAACACCCGGCCGGCCAGCCGGCGGGCCGCGGCCCGCAGCTGCGCGTCGGTGGCCACCGCGAGGTCGGCCAGCAGCGCGGCGGCGGCCTCCGGGTCGCGGCTCAGCAGCTCGTCGAACGCGGCCGCGTCCAGCTGGCCGAGCTCGGGCGAGACCTCGTCGAACGCCGGGTGCTGGGCGGCCAGCTGCTGGCGGCCCTGGGTGCGGCCGGCGTGCTCCCGACCGGGGCGGGAACGGGGCTGGAAGCCTGCCGAGGGGCTCGGCAGGCGGTCAGCTTTTCCCGGGTCGTCACCCGGCTCGGACTCGTCGGGCTCGTCCGGCTCGACCGGCCAGAGCGCGTCCAGCAGCTCGTCGATCACCGACTCCGGGGTGCGGTCGACGCCGTCGGCGATCCGGATCCGCCCCGACAGCGCGGCGTAGGCGGCATCGCGCGCGGTCTCCCGGGCCGGCGCGGGTTCGCCGCGCAGCTCGGCCAGCCCGGTCAGCAGCAGCGCCAGATCGATCGCGCCGCGCACCGAGGAGCCCATCCGCACGTCGCGGTGCTCCCGGGTGGCCCGGGTCAGCGCCACCGCGAGCCGCACCGTCGGGCCGGTCAGCCCGCTCACCGACGAGGTGATGGCGCGCTCGCCGCCCTCGTCCTGGTAGCCGAGCACCACCCGGCACATCCGGTCGGCGATGGCCTGCGACACCCGGGCGGTGCCGATCGCGTCGAACGGGTTCATCGCCGCGATCAACCGGAAGTCCTTGCCGGCGCGCACCGTGCCCAGCCGCGGCACCGCGATCTCGCCCTCGGTGAGCACCGTGATCAGCACGTTCAGGGTCTCCTCGGGGACCCGGTTCAGCTCCTCCAGGTAGAGCAGCCCGCCGCTGTGCATGGCGGTGAGCAACGGGCCGTCGACGAACGCGTCGGCCCGGTAGCCGGCCGCCAGCACCTGCGACGGATCGAACTGGCCGACCAGCCGGGCCGGGGTCAGCTCGGCGTTGCCCTCGACGAACACCACGTCCTGCCCGGTCTCGCCGGCGATCGAGCGCAGCAGCGTGGACTTCCCGGTGCCCGGCGGGCCCTCGATCACCACGTGCCGCCCGGTCAGCAGCGCGACGGTGAGCACCTCGCGCTCCCGCCGCAGCCCGACCACCGGAACCGCACCACCCATCCGCACCCTGCCCCTCAACAGGAACGAACGGCACTTTCGCACGATAGGTTCGTGCGAAAGTGCCGTTCGTTCGCCCGGCTCAGCTGTACTGGATCACGCCGCGGATGTTCTTGCCGTCGTGCATGTCCTGGTAGCCCTGCTGGATCTCGTCCAGCGCGTAGGTCTTGGTGACCAGCTCGTCGAGCTTCAGCACCCCGGAGCGGTAGAGCTCGAGCTGGCGCAGGATGTCCCAGTTCGGGTTGCTCATGCCGAACATGGCCCCCTGCAGCCGCTTCTGGTACAGCGTCAGCTCGGAGATGGCGATCGGCAGCCCCACCTCCGAGAGGTCGCCGAGCCCGGTGACCACGCAGGTGCCGGCCTTGCGGATCGCCGAGAACGCCTGCGCGACGTGCTCGGGCTTGGTGATCCCGACGGTGACGATCGCCGAGTCCGCGCCCTGCCCGTTGGTGAACTGCTTGGCCAGCTCGGTGGCCTCCTCCATGGACTCGAAGGCGTGGGTGGCGCCCAGCTCCTGGGCCTTCTCCCGCTTGAACGCGACCGGGTCCACCGCGATGATGTTGGACGCGCCGGCGTGCGCCGCGCCCTGCACGGCGTTGATGCCGATGCCGCCGATGCCCATCACGATCACCGTGTGGCCCGGCTGCACCTCGGCCGCGTTGACCGCGGAGCCCCAGCCGGTGCCCACCCCGCAGCCGACCAGGCAGGCCACCTCCAGCGGGATGTCGTCGGGCACCTTCACCGCCGAGTCGGAGGACACGGTGGTGGTCTCGCAGAACGTCGAGATGCCGCACATCTGGCCGACCGGCGTACCGCCGTCGGACAGCTTCAGCCGGAAGTCGGTCGGGTCCTCCCAGCGCGAACCCTGCAGCAGCCCGGCGCCCAGGTCGCAGAGGTTCTGCATGCCCGACGCGCACCAGCGGCAGTGCCCGCACGAGGGCAGGAAGGAGAACACGACGTGGTCGCCCTCCTTGAGCCCCTTGGTGTTCTGCCCGGCCTTGGTCACGATGCCGGCGCCCTCGTGGCCGCCGGCGAACGGGTAGACCCCGACCGTGAGGTCGCCGGTGGCGACGTGGTCGTCGGAATGGCACAGGCCGGATGCGGTCAGCTTGACCTGGACCTCGCCGGCGCGCGGGTCGTCCACCTCCAGATCCACGACCTCGTACTTGCCCGGTGCCTGCCGGATGATGGCGCCACGCGTCTGCATGCGGTGTTCTCCTTCGAACCGAGGTCTGCGCGTTCCTACCTTCGGCGTTCATAGCAGCCCGCGCATGCGACGGGAAGCTCGTGGAGCAGGGCGTCCGGGCGAATTTTCTACGGAACCCTGACGGAACGTGATCACCTAGTAGAATCCGACCGAGCGCGGAGTGCACGGTGCCGTAGGGTCTCGGCACACCCGATCTCCGACACCCGAGCCGCACCGGAGCAGGCCGATGACGGAAACGTTCAACGCCGCCGCGTACCTCACCGAGCGACGCCTGGCCGCCGGGGACGGCGGCCGCGTCGCGTTCCACACCGGGCGCGGGCCGATCACCTACGCCGAGCTCACCGCCGAGGTCCGCCGGGTCGCCGGCGGCCTGGCCGCGCTCGGGGTGCGCCCCGAGGAACGCGTGCTGCTCTGCATGACCGACGACCTGGAGCTGGCCACCGGGATCCTGGGCGCGATGTACCTGGGCGCGGTGGCGGTGCCCTGCTCGACCATGCTGACCGGCGGCGAGCTGGCCACGCTGGTCCTCGACTCGCGGGCCCGCGCGCTGCTGGGCAGCCAGGAGTTCGCGGCCACCGTCGGCGCGGCCGCCGCCGACGCGCCCGACCTGCGGCACGTGGTGCTCACCGGGGACGCGCCGCCCGCGCACCCGAACGGCCTGACCTGGGAACAGCTGCGCGCCGCCGAGCCGCTCACCGAGCCCTACGCGACCTGGGACGAGTCGCCCGCGCTCTGGCTCTACACCTCGGGCACCACCGGCACCCCCAAGGGCGCCATGCACCGGCACACCGACATCCGCTACGTGGCCGAGACCTACGGCGTGCAGGTGCTGGGCATCGGGCCGGACGACGTCTGCCTGTCCGCGGCCAAGCTGTTCTTCGCCTACGGGATCGGCAACTCGCTGTTCTTCCCGCTGGCCGTGGGGGCGAGCGCGGTGCTGGAACCGGCGCGGCCGAACCCGGCGCTGTTCGCCGACCGGATCGGCGAGCACCGGGTCACGCTGTTCTTCGGCGGCCCCAGCTTCTGGGGTCCGCTGATGGCCGCCGACCTGCCCCGGGAGACGTTCGCGACCGTCCGCAACGGGGTCTCGGCCGGCGAGGCGCTGCCGGCCCGGATGTTTCACGGGGTCCGCGAGCAGTACGGCTTCGAGATCCTGGACGGCATCGGCTCCACCGAGGCGTTGCACATCTTCATCTCCAACATCGCCGGCAAGGTGGTGCCGGGCAGCTCCGGCTACCCGGTGCCGGGCTACCGGGTGCAGCTGCGCAGGACCGACGGCAGCGTGATCGAGGGCCCGGACGAGCCCGGGATGCTGTACGTGGCCGGCGAGTCGATCTGCACCGGCTACTGGTGCCGCACCGCGGTGAACCGGCAGGTGTTCCAGGGCGACTGGATGCGCACCGGCGACCAGTACGTGCGCGGCGCCGACGGCAGCTACACCTGCCTGGGCCGGGCCGACGACGTGCTCAAGGTCGGCGGGATCTGGGTCAGCCCGACCGAGGTGGAGACCCGGCTGCTGGAACACCCGACGCTGGCCGAGGCGGTGGTGGTCGGCGTGCCCGACGCCGACGGGCTGGACAAGCCGGTCGCCTACGTGGTGCCGCGGCCGGGCCGGGCCGTGGACGCCGACGAGCTGATCGCGTTCTGCCGGGCCGGGCTGGCCGCGTTCAAACGACCCCGGCTGGTCATCGAGGTGAGCGAGCTGCCCAAGACCGCCACCGGCAAGATCCAGCGCTACCGGCTGCGCGAGCGGGCCACCGCCCAGCTCGCGCCCGTCCCGAGCAGCCCGACCGACGTCGCCGAGGCCCAGGCCTGAGGCCGCCCGGTTCGTCGTTGCCACCGGCGGCGGCCGAACCCGACACTACGAGGACGTGCGAGGCGGAGGCGAGCCGATGGAGTGGGTACGCGAGACACCGGCCCGATGGGACTCATCCAAGGCCGACGTGCTGGGTGAGCTGCCCCCCGAGCTGTTCGGGCTGGGTCGGCCGGCGGACGGCGATGCGCTGGCCGACGAGTGGTGGCGGGTCGAGCAGGACGGCGAGGTCCTCGGCTACGGCCGGCTCGACGAGACCTGGGGCGACGCCGAGGTCCTGATGCTGGTGGCCGCGGATAGACAGGCGTCCGGGGTCGGTGGCTTCATCCTCGAGCAGCTGGAACGCGAGGCCGCGGCCCGACACGTCAACTACATCTACAACGTGGTGCCGCAGCGCCATCCGGACCCGGAGACCGTGACCGGCTGGCTCGCCGCCCGCGGCTTCCAGCCCAACGACGTGGGCGAGCTGCGCAAGCAGGTCACCCGCGACAGCGTCACGTAGCTCCCGCGGGTCGCCGCGGAGCTGCTGCGCCCACCGCGGAGCGGCCGCGCCTCGCCCCCGGCGCACGGCGTTGCCCGGTACTCCGGGAATCCGCCACTGACCTGCGCACCACGCACCGAACGTTCTACATCCATGGCTCGTGTCGTCAGACTGTTGTAGAGTGAGACCCGGCCACCACCGGAGGCGCCGATGACCACCGCCGATCACGACCCCGACGTCTCGTTCGACACCGCGCCGGAGCGCTACCGGCACTGGCGGCTCGATCTCGACGGCGATGTCGCCTACCTGCGACTGGACGTCGACGAGGCGGGCGGGCTGGTCCCCGGCTACGAGCTGAAGATGAACAGCTACGACCTGGGCGTGGACATCGAGCTCTACGACGCCACCCAGCGGCTGCGCTTCTCGCACCCGCAGGTGCGCGCGGTCGTGATCACCAGCGCCAAGGACCGCAACTTCTGCGCCGGCGCGAACATCCGGATGCTGGCCCAGAGCTCACACCCGTGGAAGGTGAACTTCTGCAAGTTCACCAACGAGACCCGCAACGGGATGGAGGACGCCACCGCGCACTCCGGGCAGACCTATCTCGCCGCGCTGAACGGCACCGCCGCCGGCGGCGGCTACGAGCTGGCCCTGGCCTGTGACCAGATCCTGCTGATCGACGACAACTCCTCGACCGTGGCCCTGCCCGAGGTACCGCTGCTGGGGGTGCTGCCCGGCACCGGCGGGCTGACCCGGGTCACCGACAAGCGCCGCGTGCGCAAGGACCGGGCCGACGTGTTCGCCACCCGGTCCGAGGGGCTGCGCGGCCGGCAGGCCGTGGAGTGGAAGCTGGTCGACGAGGTCATCCCGAAGCGGGCATGGGACGAGACGGTCGCCGAGCGCGCCGCGGCCGCCGCCGCCCGGTCGAACCGGCCGGGCAGCGGGGCACGGGGGGTCGAACTGCCCCCGCTGGAGCGCACCGAGACCGCCGACGGGATCTCCTACCGGCACGTGCGGGCCACCTTCGACCGCAGCCGGGGCCTGGTGGAGATCACCGTGTTCGGCCCGGAGGGCGACGTGCCGGACACGGTGCAGCGGATCCACGAGCTGGGCGCCGCGTTCTGGCCGCTGGCCATGACCCGCGAGCTGGACGACCTGATCCTGCGGCTGCGGGCCAACGAGCTGGAGCTGGGCACCTGGATCATCCGCACGAAGGGCGACGTCGAGGACGCGCTGGCCTTCGAGCGGGTGATCGAGCGGTTCTCCGCGACGGACTGGCTGGTCAACGAGATCCGGCACTACTTCAAGCGGGTGCTCAAGCGGCTCGACGTGACCTCGCGGTCGCTGATCGCGCTGATCGAGCCGGGCTCCTGCTTCGCCGGGGCGCTGCTCGAGCTGGCCATGGCCTGCGACCGGCAGTACATGCTGGACGGGCTGATGGAGGATGGGGACGAGGAGGGCGAGCCGGCCCAGGTCGTGCTGTCCGACTCGAACTTCGGTGCCTTCCCGATGAGCAACGGCCTGTCCCGGCTGGCCTCCCGGTTCTACGGGGACGACGAGACCGTGGGCAAGCTGCGCCAGGAGACCGGCCGCCGGATCTCCGGGGCCGACGCGCTCGAGCTGGGCCTGGTCACCGACGCCCCGGACGACATCGACTGGGAGGACGAGGTCCGGATCATGCTCGAGGAGCGGGCCTCGCTGTCCCCGGACGCCCTGACCGGGATGGAGGCCAACCACCGGTTCGTCGGCCCGGAGACGATGGAGTCACGGATCTTCTCCCGGCTGACCGCATGGCAGAACTGGATCTTCGTCCGGCCGAACGCCTCCGGCCCGGACGGGGCGCTACGCAGGTTCGGCACCGGACGCCGGGCCGAATTCGACAGGCGGCGTGTCTAGGAGCATGGGAGTCCGAACGTGTCGATCGACTACTCCGAGAAGATCCCGAACAACGTCGACCTGGCCGGCGACCGGAAGCTGCAGCGCGCCCTGGAGAGCTGGCAGCCCAACTTCCTGAACTGGTGGAAGACGATGGGCCCGGCGGTGCCGACCGAGGACGTGTACCTGCGCACCGCGGTCGCCGTCGGCCGCGAGGGCTGGGCGCACTTCGACCACGTGGCCATGGAGGAGTACCGCTGGGGCGTCTTCCTGGCCGAGCGCAACAACGACCGGCGGATCGCCTTCGGCGAGCAGAAGGGTGAGCCGGTCTGGCAGCAGGTGCCCGGCGAGTACCGGGCCGACCTGCAGCGGCTGATCGTCATCCAGGGCGACACCGAGCCGGCGTCGGTGGAGCAGCAGCGCCGCCTCGGCGAGACCGCCCCCTCGCTCTACGACCTGCGCAACCTGTTCCAGGTCAACGTGGAGGAGGGCCGCCACCTCTGGGCCATGGTCTACCTGCTGCACGCCTACTTCGGGCGCAACGGCCGCGAGGAGGCCGAGGCGCTGCTGCAGCGCAACTCCGGTGACCTCGACTCGCCGCGGATCCTCGGCGCGTTCAACGAGGAGACCCCGGACTGGCTGTCGTTCTTCATGTTCACCTACTTCACCGACCGGGACGGCAAGTACCAGCTGGGCACGCTGAAGGAGTCCGCCTTCGACCCGCTCTCGCGGACCTGCGAGTTCATGCTCAAGGAGGAGGCGCACCACATGTTCGTGGGCACCACCGGAATCGACCGGGTGGTGGCGCGGACCGCGGAGCTGATGCGCTCCCACGACACCGACGAGGTCGCCCCGCACGGCGGCATCCCGCTGGACGTGATCCAAAAGTACATCAACTTCCACTACTCGGTCAGCCTGGACCTCTTCGGCTCCGAGCAGTCGACGAACGCGGCCAACTACTTCACCGCCGGGCTCAAGGGCCGCTGGCAGGAGGAGCGGCGCCGCGACGACCACGTGCTCACCGAGGACGCGGCGCGCATCGACCTGGTCCGCGACGGCGAGCTGACCACCGACGAGGTGCCGGCGCTGCTGGCGCTCAACCACGACCTGCGCACCGAGTACATCTCCGACTGCCAGAGCGGGCTCAAGCGCTGGAACCGGGTGCTCGAGCAGGGCGGCGTGCAGCGCCGGCTCACGCTGCCCAGCGTCGGGTTCAACCGGCACGTCGGGCTGTTCGCCGAGCACCACGTGACCCCGAAGGGCGACGTGGTCTCCCCCGAGGTGTGGGCGGCGCACCAGGACTCCTGGCTGCCGACCGAGGCGGACAAGACGCACGTCCGGTCGTTGATGCGCCCGGTCTACGAGCCCGGCAAGATCGCCGGCTGGATCGCCCCGCCGCGGGCGGGCATCAACGACAAGCCCTTCGAGTACGAGTACGTGCACTTCCCCTGATCCGGGCGTATCACCGCCGCGGGCCGACGCTCCTGTCCTGCACAGCCGGTCGTGTCGAGACCGGCCGGCACCTGCGGAGGTGAGCAGATGACCAACCTGATCCAGAGCGGGCCGGGCACGATGCCCGGCAACGCCGTGACCCTGGCCGCGCACGAGAGAACGCGCATCCGGACCGCCGCCCGGCACGCCCGCACCGTGTACCCGGGTGACCTCGGTGAGCTGGTCGCCCGGGAGCTGAACGCCTACGCGGAGTTCGGCTACCGCTTCTCGGTCGACGCGCTGGTGCCGCGGCTGGCCACCCACATCCTGGCCCGGCACGGCGCCCCGGCGGACGTCCCCTCGCTCACCGACCGGCGCCACCGGCCTGCGGAACGGTCACGGCCCGAGGCGAGCTGAGCCGGCTACAGCGCCTTCTCACCGAAGTAGGTGGCGACCGGGTTGGCGTTGAAGTTGCCGATCGGGGCGTACCCGGCCTGCTCGTACATCCGGCGCGCGGAGTGCTGGGCCGGCCCGGTGTCGAGCCGGGCGACGGTGTAGCCCAGCCCGCGGGCGGTGTCCTCGAGCCGGCCCAGCAGCCGCCGCGCCACGCCCTGCCGCCGCGCGGCCGGCGCCACGTACATGCGCTTGATCTCGCAGGCTCCGTCGGGCAGCGCCTTGATCCCGCCGCAGCACAGCGGGGTGCCGTCCGGGCCGTAGCCGACCAGGAACGTCCCACCGGGCGGCCCCAGCTCCGCCGGACCGGCCTTCGGCATCCCGGTCGCGTCCAGCTCCAGCCCGGAGTAGAGCGCGCGCAGCTCGTCGGCCATCGCGGTGGCCAGCCGCAGCCCGTCGCCCTCGTCGACGCGGGCCGGCCGGAACCGCACCTCGACCGTCACGGGCCCACCGGCGCGCGGCCGAAGGTGTCCAGAACCGCGGCCACCCGGTCGGCGATCTCGGCGCCGGTCAGGCCGAAGCTGGGTACGTAGCAGCACAGCCGGTCGTAGAGTCCAGCGAAGCCGGGCAGCTGGTCGCGGGCCTCGTCCGGGCTGCCGGCCACCGCCATCCGCTCCAGCATGGCCGGACTCACCGCGGCGATCATGGCCGACTGGTCGCGGGCCTGCCACGCGTCCCGGATCCGGGCCACCTCGGCGGTGAACCCCTCCAGCTCGACGAGCCCCGCGTAGGTGCGCACCACCACGTAGAAGGCGATCTGCGCGGCGGCGTCCCGGCGGGCCCGGTCCCCGTCGTCGTCGATGCTGCAGATCACGTACCCGGCGATCGGCAGGTCCGGGTTCCGCCCGGTGCGGGCGGCCCCGGCGGCCAGCGCCGGCCGGACCACCTCCTGCACGTAGCGCCGGGTGAAGATCGGGTGCCCGACCAGCCCGTCGGCCACCGCTCCGGCGGCGGCCACCATCCGCGGGTTGAACCCGGCCAGGTACACCGGGATCGGCGGGCGCGGGAACACCTCGGCCGTCGGTGTGAGCGCCATCCGGTAGAAGCGGCCCTCGTGCTGCACGCCGGCGGCATCCATCCCCCAGATCCGGCGCAGCAGCGGCACCAGCTCCTCCAGCCGCGGCGCGGGCGAGAGCCCGTCGGCGCCGTGCCAGTCCTGCTGCATCCGCCGGGTGCCGGTGCCCAGGCCGAGCAGCAGCCGGCCCCCGGCCAGCTCGTCCAGGTCCCGGGCCTCGGCGGCCAGCACCAGCGGGCTGCGGCCCACCGCGTAGGCGATGCCGCTGGCCACGGTGATCGTCGAGGTATGCAGGGCCATAGCGGCCAGCGAGACGGTGGCCGAGCGGTCGTAGAACTCGGTGGTCCACACCGACTCGAACCCGCGTTCCTCGGCCCGGCGGGCGGCCGCCACCACGTTCGACAGGGTGCCACCGTGCACGGCCACGCCCAGCCGATCGCCGCCCGGCCGGTCATCGCTCACCGCGCCACCGTAACCGCGTCGGCGGATGATGGAGGACGATGAGCGCCCAACCCGCCCGCCGCGAGCGGCTGCGCACCGCCGTCGACCGGGACGGCCCGCGGTGCGTGTGGTGCCGCCGGGAGTGCGTCGGGCTGGTCCGCCCCACCACCGACCACCTGGTGCCGAAGGTCAAGGGCGGCCCGTCGTGGCTGGAGAACGAGGTGCTGGCCTGCCGGCGGTGCAACGCCGAGCGCGGGCACCGGGGGCCGGCCGAGTGGCTGGCCGAGTGCGAGCGACGTGGCTGGCAGCCGGACGTCGAGGCGGTCACCCGGGTGCTGCGTTCGCTGGACCGGGCGATCACCGAACGCGGCGGGCAGCGCCGGGCCCGGCCCTACCTGGCCACCCAGCTGCGCCGGCTGCGCGACCAGGCCGCCTGATCGCCGCGCCGACCGGCCCGCGAGCACCGATCCGGGCCGCACGTCCCGGGCGGCGCTTGACCCGGGCCGGCGCCACCGCGAGCATCCGGGGCATGCAGCTGCTTCCGGGCGTCCGCTCGGCCACCGTCGACACCGACCGGATCCGGATGCACTACCTGGAGGCCGGGGCCGGCGCGCCCGTCGTCCTGGTCCACGGCAACCTGTCGACCGGCCGGTTCTACGAGCATGTGATGCCCGAACTGGCCGCCGGCCACCGGGTGATCGCCCCGGACATGCGCGGCTTCGGCCGCAGCGAGCCCGCCCCGCTGGACGCGACCCGCGGGCTGGCCGACTGGGCCGACGACACGTACGCGCTGCTGCGGGCGTTGGGCATCGACGAGCCGCCACACCTGGTCGGCTGGTCCACCGGCGGCGCGGCGATCGCGCGCTACGCCCTGGACCGGCCGGTCGCCTCCCTGACCTTCATCGACCCGGTGTCCCCGCACGGCTACGGCGGCACCCGGCCCGACGGCACGCCGTGCTTCCCCGACGGCGCCGGCTCCGGCGGCGGCACCGCCAACCCCGAGGTGGTGCGCCGGCTGGCCGCGGGCGACGCCTCCGACGAGAGCGCGGCGTCGATCCGCAACGTGATGAACGCGTTCTACTTCGCCCCGTCGCACCGGGAGCCACCGGAACGGGAGGACCTGCTGGTCGCGGAGATCCTCCTGACGGTGACCGGGCCGGACAACTACCCGGGCGACAGCGTCGACTCGCCGAACTGGCCGGGCATGGCACCCGGGCGCACCGGCATCCTGAACGCGCTCTCGCCGGTGTACTGCGACTGGACCGGCATCGTGGAGCTCGAGCACAAGCCGCCGGTCCTGTGGACCCACGGCACCGCCGATCTGGTGGTCGCCGACGGGTCGCCGCTGGAGTTCGGCACCCTCGGCGCCGCGGGTACGGTGCCGGACTGGCCGGGGCCCGACGCGTTCCCGCCGCAGCCGATGATCACCCAGATCCGGGAGCTGCTGGACCGCTACGCCGCGGCCGGCGGCCGGGTGCGCACCGAGCTGTTCGAGGGCTCCGGGCACGGTCCGCACATCGACGCCCGCGACCGCTGGCTCGCCGTCTACCGCGACTTCCTCGCCACCCTCTGACCCCGGGTTGGTCTGATCCGGGCCCCGCGCAGCTGCAGCTCTACGACGCCGCGCTCCCCACCGGGCCGAGCCCGTGGAGCCCGCGCGGGTCGGACGAGCGCGACACCACGGTGGTCCCCTCATGATCGGACAACCACCAGGTCGCGTTCGTGCGCGGCAGCCCGGGTTCGGCGCGTCGCGTCGTTGACCGGCGTGACCGCCGGTTCCTAAGGTTCTCCGTGGGGGATCACCCGACGCGAGGGAGAGGCTCATGCCCGTCGACCCGCCCGATTCCGCCGCACTCGCCGCCGTGGCCCAGCGCTACGGCCTCGGCCTCGACCGCTCGGACCTCGAGCAGTTCGGCCCGATGGTGGCCGGCCTGCTCGCGTCGTGGGACGCGGTCGAGCAGCTGTACGAGGCCAGCGCGCCGGCGACGCCGATGCGCACCTGGCGCCGGCCCGACGCTGCCGACAACCCGTACAACGCCTGGTACGTCACCTGCGACGTGACCGGCAGCGGGACCGGCCCGCTGGCCGGCCGGACGGTGGCGGTCAAGGACAACACCTCGGTCGCCGGCGTGCCCCTGATGAACGGCTCGGCGACGATGGAGGGCTACGTCCCGCGCCGCGACGCCACCATCGTGGCCCGGATGCTCGAGGCCGGGGCGACCATCACCGGCAAGTCGGTCTGCGAGGACCTCTGCTTCTCCGGCGGTTCGCACACCTCGCGCACCGGGCCGGTGCGCAACCCGTGGGACGAGACCCGCTCCACCGGCGGCTCCTCCTCGGGCACGGCCGCGCTGGTCGCGGCCGGGATCGTGGACATCGGCACCGGCGGCGACCAGGGCGGATCCATCCGGATGCCCGCCTCGTACTCCGGGATCGTCGGGCACAAGCCGACCTGGGGCCTGGTCCCCTACACCGGCGCGTTCCCGATCGAGCAGTCCATCGACCACGTCGGCCCGATGACCCGCACGGTGACCGATGCCGCCCAGGTGCTGAACGTGATCGCCGGCCCGGACGGGCTGGACCCGCGGCAGCCCCGCGACCTGGTGCCCGACGACTACGTGGCCGCGCTCGGCCGCGGTGCCGAGGGGTTGCGCATCGGCGTGGTCACCGAGGGCTTCGGCCAGCCGAACTCCGACCCCGGCGTGAACGACGCGGTGCGGGCGGCGGTCGACACCCTGTGCGGGGCCGGGCTCACCGCGCAGGAGGTGTCCATCCCGTGGCACCTGCACGGGGCGCGGGTGTGGGACGTGATCGCCACCGAGGGCGCCACCTTCCAGATGGTGGACGCCAACGGCTACGGCATGAACTGGAAGGGCCTCTACGACCCGGAGGTCATCGAGCACTACGGCGCCCGGTGGCGCGCCGACGGCTCCCAGTTCTCCGAGACGGTCAAGCTGGTGCTGCTGGCCGGCCGGCACGCCATCGACACCCACCACGGCAAGCACTACGCGATGGCCCGCAACCTGGCCTTCGAGCTCACGGCGGCCTACGACGAGGCGCTCTCGGAGTGCGACGTGCTGGTCATGCCGACCACCCCGATCCAGGCCTCGGTCATCCCCGGCCCGGACGCGCCGCGCGAGGAGGTCATCGTCCGCGCCCTGGAGATGATCGCCAACACCTGCGTCACCGACGTCACCGGGCATCCCGGCTGCAGCGTGCCCGCCGGGCTGGTCGACGGGCTGCCCACCGGAATGATGATCATCGGCAAGCGCTTCGCCGACGCCACCGTGCTGCGCGTGGCGCACGCGTTCGAGCAGGCGGTGGGCGGCTTCCCGGCCCCCCAGGCCGCGGCCGCCGGGAGCCAGGCGTGAACGGCGTGCACGACCTCGGCGGCACCGACGGGCTCGGCCCGGTCGTCACCGAGGAGAACGAGCCGGTGTTCCACGCGGACTGGGAGAAGGCGGCGTTCGGCATGTTCTCGATGCCGTTCCGGGCCGGCTTCTTCGGCGTCGACCAGTTCCGCTTCGGGATCGAGCAGATGCACCCGGCGATCTACCTGCTCTCGCCCTACTACGAGCACTGGGCGCACGCCGTCGAGCACTACGGGGTGGCCAAGGGGGTGCTCGACCCAGAGG
>DATMDS010000214.1:0-2411 GCA_035557575.1 Pseudonocardia sp.
CACACGCCGGCCGCCGCCCAGCGGCGCCGGTAACCCACCTCCAGCCGGACGGCGTCCCGTGCCATCGGCATGATCCGCCGCAGTGGCACCTGCCAGATCAACCGCCCGCACCGCCAGTCAGCAACACCGTCGCGCCCGGGAGATCGCGGACCTTGCACTTGACGACGACCCGTCGCCGACATCCTTAACACCCAACACATCCCATCCTGATCGTCGCAAATGGACAGTTCATCGACCCGCGCGTGCGGGGCGCATGTTGGCCGAGATCGAGTGGCCGCCGCCAGGCCCCCAGCCACGGTCATGGCGGTGTCGTGCTGCGCACACCCGCGCCGCCAGCGCCGTGCGGCGTGTCAGGGGCTCGGGGCCGTGGGCGCCGGCCGGGGCAGCCGAGCCCGCGGCCGGTGGGCCTCGGGACGGTCCGCGGGTCACTGCCCGCGGACCCGAATCGCCGGGGACGATCGCCGCGTCGCCGTCGGTGTCCGTGCGCAGCACCAGCATCCTGGCGCGGTTCAGCGCCCTGAGCGTGATCGGACTCGGGTGGCCGTATCGGTTGCCCGCTCCGACGCTCACCACCGCGATCCGTGGACGGATCGCCGTGAACAGGTCCGGCATCGTGTACCGGCTGCCGTGGTGCGGGACCTTGACCACGTCCGCGGACAGATCCGCGCGCGCGTTCAGCAGTTGCGCCTGCGCGGCGAGCTCCACGTCACCGCTGAGCAGGATCCGGCCGGCGGCCGTGGTCGCACGCAGCACCACCGAGGCATTGTTTATCTCCGTGCCGTCGGCCTCCGCCGCTGGCATCACCTCCCTTCCTGAGGGCGCAAGCACCTCCATCGACAGTCCCGGCCAGTCCAGCCGGCGTCCGGCCTCGAGCTGGACGACCGGTACTCCGGCCGCCGCTGCCTTCGCCCGTACCTCCTGCCAAGCCCAGCTCGGCTCTCTCGCCGGGCCCACCCCAACCGCACCGACCGCGCGATCCGCCAGCACCGCGCCGAGCCCGCCGACGTGGTCGGCGTGCAGGTGGCTGAGCACCACGAGCGGCACGCGCGACACCTCGAGCCGGTCGAGGCAGGCGGCCAGCGGACCCGGCTCCGGCCCCGCGTCGACCACCACCGCCCGACCCGCCTCGGCGGTGGCCAGCACGATCGCGTCGCCCTGGCCCACGTCACAGGCCACCATCGCCCAGCCCGGCGGTGGCCAGCCGGGGGCGATCACCCGGATAGGGATGACCACGACCAGCAGCCCGGCGAGCGCCGCACCGACGAGCACCCGCAGGCGCCGGCGCCGCAGTGCCGCCACCAACAGCAGGACGCACGCCATCAGCAGGAGCCCACCCCACCAGCCGGATGGCCAGTCGATCGCCGCACCCGGCACACGCGAGGCTTGCCGCGCGACCAGGATCAACCAGTCGACCTCCGGACCCGCGAACCGGACCAGCACCTCCGCGAGCCACGGCCACACCGGCGCCACGAGAGCCGCCAGCACGCCCAGCACCGTCGCCGGCGCGACCACCGGCGCCGCCAGCAGGTTCGCCAGCACCGAGATGAGGCTGACCTGCCCGGCCATCCCGGCCACCACCGGAGCGGTGACGAGGTGGGCCGCCGCGGGCACGGCGAGCGCCTCGGCGAGCCCGCGCGGCACGCCGCGTGCGGCCAACCGATCGGCCCAGCGCGGCGCGATCAGCACCAGTCCAGCGGTGGCCAGCACCGACAGCGCGAACCCGAAGCTGACCGCCATCGCCGGGTCCCACAGCACCAGCAGCACGACCGCGGTTCCCAGCGCGGGTAAGGCCGCCCGTTCCCGTCCAATCGCCAGAGCCAGCAGCCCGACCGCGCCCATCACTCCCGCACGCAGCACGCTCGGCTCCGGCCCGGCCAGCACCACGAACCCGACCAGCGCGAGCATGGCTCCGGTGGCCGAACCTCGCGGTCCGACCCGCATCACGCGTAGCAGCAACAACACCGAGACACACACGATGGCGAGGTTCGCTCCGGATACCGCCAACAAATGTGCCAGGCCAGCCGTCCGGAACTCCTCCTGGACCTGCCGCGACAGCTTGTCGGTGTCGCCCACGACGAGCCCGGGAAGGAGCCCGGCCGGCTCTGGGTCGAGCACGCCGGCGGCGTCCCGAAGTCCCATCCGCAGCGACTGCGCGACCCGCTGCCACACGGCCGCCTCGGTCGCGTCAGCCGGCGGCCCGCGCACCCGCAACACAGCCACGGTCAGCTCCCCCGGCCGCGTCTGCGCCAACTGCGCGGTGGCGCTGACGTCCTGCCCGGGCAGCAGCGTCGACCACCGGTCGACCGGTGCAATCACCACGACGCGCCCGTGCGACGGCACCACCGCGCCCGCGACTACCGCGTCGCGCACCCGTGCCGGCACCACGACCGCTCGCACTCCGCCCTGCTGTC
>DATMDS010000215.1:0-17495 GCA_035557575.1 Pseudonocardia sp.
TGGGCCGCAACCTGGCCTGCACCCCGGGCAAGGTCGTCTACCGCAACGAGCTGATGGAGCTCATCCAGTACGAGCCGCAGACCGAGCAGGTACACGCCACGCCGCTGCTGTTCAGCCCGCCGTGGATCAACAAGTACTACGTGATGGACCTGGCCCCGGGGCGCAGCTTCGTGGAGTGGGCCGTGCAGCACGGGCGGACCGTGTTCACGATCAGCTACCGCAACCCGTCGGCCGACATGTCCGGCACCACGCTGGACGACTACCTGGTGCACGGCCCGAAGTCCGCGCTGGACGTGATCGAGGAGATCACCGGCGCCGGCACCATCGACATCGTCGGGCTCTGCCTGGGCGGAGCGCTCACGGCGATCACCGCGGCCTACCTGACCCAGGCCGGGGACTCCCGGATCGGCACCCTGACCCTGCTCAACACCATGCTCGACTACGCCGAGCCGGGCGCGCTGGCCGCCTTCACCGACCTGGCGACGGTGGAGAAGCTCGAGAAGAAGATGGCGAAGGAGGGGACGATGGCCGGCGAGTCGATGGCCGGCACCTTCGACATACTGCGGGCCAACGACCTGATCTTCAACTACGTGGTCTCCAACTGGCTGATGGGGCAGAAGCCGCCGGCGTTCGACATCCTGGCCTGGAACGCCGACAGCACCCGGATGCCGGCCGCGATGCACGCGTTCTACCTGCGCAACTTCTACGTGCAGAACAAGCTGGCCCAGGCCGAGCTGGAGATCGCGGGCACGATCATCGACCTGAGCACGATCAAGGCTCCGACGTACGTGGTGAGCGCGATCAACGACCACATCGTGCCCTGGGAGGCGGCGTACAAGACGGTCGGGCTGGTCAGCGGACCGGTGCGGTTCGTGCTCGGCAACGGCGGGCACATCGCCGGCATCGTCAGCCCGCCCGGGCCGCGGGCCTGGCACATGGTCACCGAGAGCGAGAACGCGCTGCCGCCCACCGGCGCCGCCTGGCGCAGCGCGGCCGAGCGGCGCAGCGGCACCTGGTGGGAGGACTGGGCGCGGTGGTCGGCGGAGAGCTCCGGAGCATTGGGCGCGCCGCCGCAGCTGGGCAGTCGCAAGTACCCGGTGCTCGGCGAAGCGCCCGGCCAGTACGTCCGCGGCTGACCTGTGAGTGGCGGGCCGTGCTAGAGCACGGCCAGCCACTCACGACCCGGCCCGCCGGCGGCTGCGACAGTTCGACTGGGGGTCGTGAGTGGCGGGCCGTGCTCTAGCACGGCCCGCCACTCACAGGCGCCGGAGGCGCCTCACGCCAGGGCGCCCTGGGCGTCGTGCAGCAGCGGGGTTCGGGTGGCCATCCGCGGGTGCGGGATCCGGTAGGCGCGACCCGGGCGGTGCCCGCCGGCCAGCTCCCGGGACAGGCTCCGGGTCGCGATGGACAGCGGCGCGAGCACCGGCTGCAGGTCGTTGGCCAGGTCGCGCACGGTCAGCTCGACCGCGGCCACCACGTCGCCGCCCGGCCCGAAGACCGGCATGGCCACCCCGCAGGTGGAGGCCTCCAGCTCGCGGCGGGTCACGGCCACCCGGGTCAGCCGGGTCACGGCCAACGCGCGGCGGAAGCGGTCGGGCGCGGTCACGGTGTGCGGGGTGTACGGGCGCAGCCCGCGCAGGATGGCCATCTCCACCGTCCCGGTCGGGCAGAAGGCGAGCAGCGCCCGCCCCAGGGCGGTCGGATGCGCCGGCAGGGTGGCCGCGGCACTGAACGCGGTGACGGGGTTGGGTCCGGGCTCCTTCTCGATGTAGGCCACCTCCAGCTCCCGCAGCACACCGAGCCGAGCCCGGCACTGGGTGGCCGCGGCCAGGTCCTCCAGCACGCACGGCGCGCGCTCGGCAACGCTCGGCGGGCACGCGTCCGCCGTGCCGATCATGCGCAGCGGCAACCCGACCCGGTAGCGGCCGTCGTCGGTGCGTTCCAGCAGCCGCCACGATGCGAGTTCCGAGGTCAGCCGGTGGGCGGTGGAGATGGGCAGCCCCGCCAGCTGCGCGATCTCGGTCAGCGAGTGCTCGCTGCCCTCGGTGAACGTCATCAGGATCGAGGTGATCTTGCTCGTGACAGAACGCCCGGACTCGGTGGAATTGCCGGCCATCGATCCCTCCTCGTCATCGCGGAGCGCGCCGGGCGGAACCCGGCGGGTGATCGGTTTCGCATAGACAACACGTTCAAGCGATCCATGGCCAGCGCGTCATGCTTGGAAAACCATCCGGAAAACGCATGGTCCATTCCAGACCCCAGGGTCTGACCACGCAACTTATGGGTAGCACCCTGGGGCGAAGCGGCCCGTACGGAGCGATCATGCCGGGGTGGAGCTGGACTGGCTGGAGACTTTTCTCGCGGTGGTCGACCGCGGCGGGTTCACGGCTGCGTCCGAACAGGTGCACCGCTCGCAGTCCCGGGTCAGCGCACACATCGCCGGGCTGGAGCGGGAGCTGGGGGTGCGGCTGATCGACCGCACCCGCCGGCCGGCCACCGTCACCACGGCCGGCCGCGTGCTGGCCCGGCACGCCCGCGAGATCGTCGCGGGGGTCGGCTCGGCCCGCTCGGCGGTCGGCGCGTTGCGCGCCATGGAGCGACAGTCGCTGTCGGTGGTCACCACATCCTGCATCGGCAGCTCGCTGTTCCCGGGGGTGGCGGCCACCCTGGCCGACCGGCACCCCGATGTGCATCTGATGTTGACCGAGATGCGGCACGGTGACACCGAGCCCGCTGTCCCGGCCGACGGTGTGGTGGTCGCCGTGCTGCCGACGCTGACCCCGCCGCTGGCACCCGGAATGCGGGAACGGCTGCTCTGGCGGGAGCCGATCCGGCTGGCGGTCAACCTCGGTCACGAGCTGGCCCGCCGCGGGACCCCGGTCCGGCTGGACGAGCTGGCCCGGCATCCGCTGGTGGTGTGCGGCACCGCGGCCGAACCGGAGCTGCAGGCCCAGCTGGTCGCCCGCGGGGTGCTGACGCCGCCGCGGGTGGCGGTGGACACCCCGCAGTCGCTGGTCGGCATGGCCCGGGTCGGGGTGGGCGTGGGCGTGGCCAACGCGGTGGCGCTCGAACACGCCGACACGACCGGGGTGGTGTTGCTCGACATCGACGACCCGGACCTGGTCCGTGAGGTCGCGGCCTACTGGTACGACGTGCTGACGAGCACGCCGGTGGGCGCCGCCCTGCTGCGCACCGTGCTGGAGGCGCCGATTCCGGCCGGGGCCACCGCACCGGTCGGCCGGCCGCCGGCCCGAGGTCTCGCGAGGACGTGATTCGCCGGCGGTAGGGTCCATGTCCTCACCGCACGGGGGTCGACATCGCTGCCGGCGTCGCGCACCCCGCAAGCCAAGGGACGCAATGCCTCCGTTCGTCGGTCGTCAGCCCGAGCTCGCCGCACTGCGCGCCCGGCTGGCCGCCGCGATCGCCGGGCACCCCCAGGTCGTGCACATCCAGGGCCCGGCCGGTATCGGCAAGAGCGCCCTGATCGAGCACTTCCTGCGCGAACCCGGCGTCTCGCCGGCCCCGGTGGTGCTGCGGGCCAGCGGCGAGGAGACCGAATCGCTGCTCGCCTACGGCGTGATGGAGCAGCTGGCCCGCTCGGCCGGGGCAGCCGGCGGCGCGCTGGCCGCGATCGTGCCGGCCCGGGGACCGCAACCGGTGCCGGATCCGGTGACCGTGGGCAGCCGCATCCTGGAGCTGCTCGGCGAGGTCGCGGCCGGGTCGGCCGTCGTCGTCGTCATCGTCGACGACGTGCACTGGGCCGATCTGCCCTCGGTCCAGGCGCTGGTGTTCGCCCTGCGCCGGCTGGTCGCCGATCCGGTGCTGGCGGTGCTGGCGGTGCGCGACGACTCCGACGTGGTGCTGCCGGAGAGCCTGCGGCGGCTGGTCAGCGGGCACCTGGGCACCGCGCTGCGGCTGCGCGGGCTCGACGAGGAGGACCTGCGGGAGCTCGCCGCCGCGCTCGGCATCGCCGGCTTCTCCTGGCCCGCAGCCCAGCGGCTGCGCTTCGGGACGCAGGGAAACCCGCTGCACGCCAAGGCGTTGCTCGAGGAGTTCCCGGTGGCCGAGTGGGGGCCGGCGGAGCTGCCGCTGCCGCCCCCGCGCTCGTTCCGGTTGCTGGTGGCCGACCGCTACGGCGGCTGCGCGCCCGAGACCCGCCGGCTGATCGATGCCGCCGCGGTGCTGCGCCCACGCTGCCCGCTGCCGCTGGCGGCGGCCCTGGCCGAGATCGAGCAGCCGCTGGTGGCAGCCGACGAGGCGGTCCGGCGTGACCTGCTGGAGGTGTCGGAGGTCCAGCAGCCGTGGACGGTGAGCTTCCCGCATCCGCTGGTGCGGGCCGCGGTGCACGACGGGCTGGGGCCGGCCCGGCGGCACGCGCTGCACCTGGCCGCGGCCGGCCTGGTGGGGGAGGAGGCGGAGGCCCTGCGGCATCGGGTGGCGGCCGCCGCCGAACCGGACGAGCGGCTGGCCGGCGAGCTGACCCGGTTCGCCGAGCGGGAGGCGCACCGGCAGGCCTGGCAGAGCGCCGCCGCGCACCTGGTGGACGCCAGCCGGCTGTCGCCGGAGCCGCGCGAGGCGCAGCGCCGGGTGCAGCAGGCGGTGATCTGGACGGTGCTGCGCGGGGACGCCGGCACCGCGGCCGGCTTCCGCGGCGAGATCGAGTCGTACCCGCCGAGCCCGCTGCGCGACGCCGTGCTGGGCGCGCTGGCCACCGCCGCGGATGCGCCGGGCGACGCGGAACGCCTGCTGGACGCCGCCTGGCAGGCCCGCGGTCCGGACCAGGAGGTGGCAGCGACGATCGCGGTACTGACCGGGATCCACCGGTACGGCCGGCTGGACGCCGCCGGCACCGTGGAGTGGTGCCGGCGCGCGCTGGCCGCCAGCACGCCGCGCACGGGCCTGCACGCGGTGGCCCAGACCTACCTGGTGCACGGGCTGGGCTACGCCGGTCGGCTGCCCGATGCCGTCACCGAGGCGGACGCGGCCGAGCAGCGCCCCGGCGAGCCGGACCAGCTGTGGCTGAACCCCCGCGGCGCCCGCGGCGTGCTGCGGCTGGTGTCCGACGACCTGGACGGGGCCCGTGCCGACCTGGAGTCGGTGGCGCACACCGCGCTGGCGCTGGGCATCCTCAACACCGCGGCGTTCGGCTTCGCCTACCTGGCCCGGGCCGAGTTCGTCGCCGGGCGCTGGGACGAGGCGCTGCTGCACGCCGAGCGGGCGGCCGCGATCAACCTGGAATCGGACTTCGGCTTCATGCAGGCCGCGGTGCTCGGGATCGCGGTGCTGGTGCCGGCCGCGCGCGGTGACTGGGCCAGCGCCGAATCCCACGTCGCCGCGATGGCCGGCGGCGTGGCGGAGCCGGCCGACCCCAGGGGGTACGAACGCTCGCGGGTCGCGCTCGGGATGGCCAGGGCCCGCATCGGGGAGGCCCGCGCCGACCCGGCCGCGGTGGTCGCGGCGCTGGAACCGGTCCGCGGGTTCCCGTACCGCGACGGCGCCGACGAGCCCGGCTTCTGGCCGTGGCAGGACCTCTACGCCGACGCCCTGGTGGGGCTGGCCCGGATCGCCGAGGCCGACCGGTTCCTCACCCCGCACGAGGAGTTGGCCGCGGCCCGCGGGCACCGCTCGGCGATCGCCCGGCTGGCCCGGGCCCGGGGCCGGGTGGAGGCGGCCGCCGGGCGCCCGGACACCGCGCAGGCGGCCTTCGCCGTGGCCCTGGCCGCCACCGACGAGGTCGAGATGCCGTTCGAGCGGGCCCGGATCGAGCTGGCCGCGGGCACCTTCTGGCGCCGCGCCGGGCAGCGGGGGCGGGCGGCTGCGCTGCTCTCGGAGGCCGAGCGGCGGTTTCTCGCGCTGGGCGCGGAACCGTACGCGGAGCGCTGCGCCAAGGAGCTGGCCGCGTCCGGCCTCAAGCCGACGGCGCGGCACGGTCGCGACCGCACCGAGCTGACCGGGCAGGAACTGGTGGTGGCCCGGCTGGCGGCCGATGGCCGCAGCAACCGGGAGGTCGCCGACGAGCTGGTGGTGAGCATCAAGACCGTCGAGTACCACCTGCGCAACGTGTTCCAGAAGCTGGGCGTGAGCTCGCGGCGGGAGCTGCCGCGGCGGTTGGACGCGCTCGACGGCGGGTGAGCGGACCGCCGGGGGCCGGGGGGTCGGGTCGGGGCGCCGGGTAACCCCCGGGCGTTCCCGCTGCACGGAATCGACCGGCCACCCCTTGCCGCCGCCGGTCGCGACGGCGAGGCTGCTGAGGTGCAGCCTTCCTCCCTCCATCAGGACCTGGCCGACGAGCTGTGGGAGGCCGACCGCTCGGCCAAGCCCATCGCTCCACTGACCGAGCGCCATCCCGACCTGGTGCTGTCCGACGCCTACGCCATCCAGACGATCAACATCGACCGCCGGGTCGCGGCCGGCCAGCGCGTGATCGGCCGCAAGGTCGGGCTGACGTCGCGGCCGATGCAGGAGCTGCTCGGTGTCGACGAGCCGGACTTCGGTGTGCTCACCGACGAGATGATGGTCGAGGACGGGGACCTGATCGCGCTGGAGCGGCTCAACCAGCCGCGGGTCGAGGCCGAGCTGGCGTTCGTGATGGGACGAGACCTGGCCGGGCCCGGGATCACCACCGGCGTGGCTCTGGCCGCAATCGCCGGGGCGCTGCCGGCGGTGGAGATCGTGGACAGCCGGGTGGCCGACTGGAAGATCAAGCTGGTGGACACGGTGGCGGACAACGCCTCCTCCGGCCTGCTCGTCGTCGGGGGCCGGATGCGTCCGGTGGCGGACCTGGACCTGCGGCTGCTCGGGGTGGCGGTGACCCGGCACGGCGAGCTGATCGACACCGGCGCCGGGGCAGCGGCGCTGGGCAACCCGGCCCGCTGCGTGGCCTGGCTGGCCAACAAGCTCGGCGAGTTCGGAGCCGGGCTGCGCGCCGGGGACATCGTGCTGCCCGGGGCGGTGCACAAGATGGTGCCGGTGCAGCCCGGCGACGTGTTCCGGGCCGACTTCGCGCACCTGGGCGCGGTCACGGTCCGGTTCTCCAAGGGGGCATCTGCATGACCATCACGGCACAGGAGATCGCCGACGTCCTGATCGACGCCGAGCGGCAGCGCAAGGGCATCGCGCAGTTCTCCGACAACCACCCGGACATCCCGGTCGCCACCGCGTACGACGCGCAGAAGGCGTTCATCCGATCCAAGTTGGACGCGGGCGAGACGTTCGTCGGCTGGAAGCTCGGCCTGACCAGCCGCAACAAGCAGCAGGCGATGGGCCTGGACGCGCCGTTGTACGGGCGGGTGACCAGCGGCATGCTGTCCACGCACGGGGACCCGGTGCGGTTGGACCGCTTCATCCACCCGCGGGTGGAGTCCGAGATCGCGTTCCTGCTGGCCCGCGACGTGTTGGCGCCGGCAACCATCGGCTCCGTACTGGCCGCCACCGAAGTGGTGTTCGGGGCCGTGGACGTGCTGGACTCGCGCTACGAGAGCTTCCAGTTCACCCTGCCCGACGTCGTCGCGGACAACGCCAGCGCCGGTGCCTTCTACCTCGGCCCGGTCGCCCGCCGGCCCGACCAGCTGGTCGACCTGGCGCTGCTGGGGTGTGTGGTCCGGGTGAACGGTGAGGTGTCGATGACCGCGGCCGGGGCCGCGGTCATGGGGCACCCGGCCGCGTCGGTGGCCTGGCTGGCCAACCAGCTCGCCGCCGTCGGGGAGGACGGGCTCAAGGCCGGCCAGCTGGTCTTCTCCGGCGGGGTCACCGCGCCGGTGCCGGTCGTCGCCGGGGGAAGCGTCACCTTCGAGTTCGACGGCCTGGGTGCGATCGAGGTCTACGGCGCCTGACGGCGCCCGTGAGTGCGTGGCCGTGCAAGAGCACGGCCACGCACTCACGACCGGTTTCGAGGAGGTTCTGTGCTCACGTCGTCCGCGGTGGTCGCCACCGATGCGCCGGCTCGCTACGCCAAACAGCTGCTGTCCCATCTGGGGCGCAAGAACACCGTCGAGCCGGTGGACGATGCGCCCGAGGGCGGCCGGCTGGTGTTCGCCGACGGTGTCGCCACCCTGCGCCCGGCCGACGGGCAGCTGCTGATGGACGTGGCCGCCCCGGACGCCGACGGCCTGGCCCACGTCGAGGACGTCGTCAAGCGGCACCTGGAGCGCTTCGGGTCCCGCAACGAGCTGACCGTGACCTGGCTGCGCGCGTGAGCGGTCGACGGGCGCGGCGGGCGGGCTGATGCGCGTCATCCACACCGACGCCGCCCCGTCGCACACCGGCCCGGTGCCGCAGGCCGTCGAGGCGGGCGGTTGGATCCACGTCTCGGCGCTGTTCGGCGCCGACCCCGAGGACCGTCGGATCCCGGCGGACGCCAGGGCCGAGGCGGAGCAGATCTTCGCGAACCTGGCGTCGATCCTGGCCGCTGCCGGCGCCGGGCTCAATGATGTGGTGCGGGTCGGGATCGTGATGCGCGACCTGCAGGCCGACCGCCCGGTGTTCAACGCGGTCTGGGCCGAGCGGTTCGGGGAGCACCGCCCGGCCCGTTCGGCCATCCAGTCGCCCGACTTCGGCCGGGTCGGTGAGAACGCCCGCTACATGATCGAAGTGGCGGCCTTCCGTGGCTGACGCCCCGGGGACGGACGAGCTCGTCGCCAGCTTCTGCACCCTGGCCGGACGCCGAGCACGAGGTCCGGACCGCAAGGTCGGTAACACGACGACAGGAAGTGAGCCATGCCGCGCCGGTCCCGCCGCCGTACGGCCGCGACACTGCGCGCGCTGAAGCCGCGCATCCCGTCCGCCGTGCCCGCGCTCAAGTCGCTCTCGCGCAGCCTGTGGCCGCCACCGCGCCCGCCGGCCGTGCCGCTGCCGGTGCCACGCCGCCGCGGCGGCGCGCCCGGCCGGTGGGTGACCGATCAACGCACCCCGGGGCTGGGCGGCCGCGTGTTCGACGTGTACCTGCCGGCCGGGCTGCGCCGCCGCTCCCGGGTGCCGATGGTGGTGCTGCTGCACGGCTGCACGCAGACCGCCGCCGAGTTCGCCGACGCCACCCGGTTCACCACCGTCGCCGACCGGAACGGGTTTCTCCTGGTGCTGCCGCACCAGGAGCCGCGGCACCATTCGCGGCGCTGCTGGCGGTGGTACGAGTCGCTGCACCAGATGCGCGGCAACGGCGAGCCGGCGGTGCTCGCCGCCATCACCCGGCAGGTCGCGGCCGAGGAGGGGCGCTGGCGGGTGGATCCGCTGCGCATCTACGTGGCCGGGCTGTCCGCGGGCGGCGCCATGGCGTTGATCCTGGCCGCGGCCTATCCGGACCTGTTCGCCGCGGCGGGCGTGCACTCGGCGCCGCCGTACCGGGCGGCCACCCACGGCGGCCAGGCCCTGCCGGCCATGGCCGGCCGCACCGCGGTGCCGGAACCGGCCCCGGGCGGGCCGGCGATGGCGCCGTTGGTGGTCATCCAGGGCAGCGCGGACGACGTCGTGGTGCCGCTCAACGGCGAGCGGATCACCGAGCAGTGGCAGGCCTTCCACGCGGCTGCGGCGCCGGCCGGGGCGCCGACCCGGCTCGGCCGGCCGCGGACCGAGCGCGGCCGCACCGCCGACGGCCGCCGCTACACCCGCGTGCGCTGGTACGCCGCGCGCCGGCGCCGGGTGCTGGAGTACTGGCTGATCCAGCGGCTGGGGCACGCCTGGTCGGGCGGGCGGTCGGGCGGTTCCTTCAGCGACCCGGTCGGGCCACGGGCGTCCACCCTGATGTGGTCGTTCTTCCGCACCCACCGGCTGGACCGGGCCGTGGACGTCGACGGCGGTCGCCGAGCCGGATAGCACACGGTCACAGAAAAGGACACACTTTTCACCCTTTCGGGTACGTCGGCGGCTAGACTACTGCTGCCTGCTTGGCGCGCGGGGGCACGGTCCACCCCTCGTCCGGGCGCCCGCGCGCCGCCCCCGGGCCGTGCGGCACCTGCTGATCACCGGATGGCAGGATCGACCCGTGATCGTGCGAATCGCCGCCGACGGGGTCGTCGTCTCCGACGCCGACGACTGCGACCACCTGCACGTCCACACCGATCTCGACGCGCGCGGGATGCAGGTCGCGCTGAGTACCACCGAGACCGGCGAGCCGATCGACGACGACACCGTGTGGCTCGACCTGGCCGTCCTCAGGTCGCGTGCCCAGCTGGTGGCGACCGCACCGGACTGGCCGCAGCGCTGGGAGGCGATGACCAGCTACGCCGAGCGCAAGGGCTGGCTGTCCGACGACCGCCGGTCCGTACAGGTGCACATCGAACGCTGACCGGTCACGGCAGCGCGGAGTTCAACCAGTCGATCAGGTCGGCGACGACCTCGTCGCGGTTGGTCTCGTTGAACATCTCGTGCCGGCCGCCCGGGTAGTAGCGCGTCGTCACCTCGAGCCCGGCCGCGCGGTAACGCTCCACGAGCGGTTCGAGAGCGAGCATCCCGCCGTTCACCGGATCGTCGGAGCCGGCCAGCAGATACAGCGGCAGCCCGGCCCGCAGTCCCGAGGTGTCGAGCAGCCGGGTGGCCGCCTCGACCATGCCGCGCACCCCATCCGGATCCAAGCCGAAGCCGCACATCGGCTCGGCCACGTACTGGTCGACCTCGTCGGGGTCCCGGCTCAACCACTCGTACCCGGTGCGCGCCGGGAACGGCGCGTTGAACGCGGTGAGATCCAGCTCCTTCGAGGGATCGACCCCGGCCAGCACCAGCTCCAGCGCCGCCGTGCCGGAGAGCACCGCGGCCACCACGTCGGCGGAGTGGTCCATGAGGTACTGCTGCACCACCCAGGAGCCCATGCTGTGCCCGAGCGCGACGATGGGAATGTCCGGGCGCTCCGCGCGGGTGCTGCGCACCATCAGCGCGAAGTCGGCCACCAGCCCGTCCCAGCCGGCGGGGCCCAGCGTGCCGAGCGGGGACCCGGCCATCGCCGCCGTGCGTCCGTGCCCGCGCTGGTCCACCGCGAGCAGGTCGATCCCGGCCGCGGACAGCGCGCGACCGAGCCGGTCGTAGCGCAGCGAGTGCTCGCCCATGCCGTGCGCCAGGACCACCGCGGCCCGCGCGGCCCCGTCGGCGCTCCAGCGCTGGCCGATCAGCCGGGAGCCGTCCGCCGTCCCCACCTGCAACGATGATCGCGTCATGGCCGCAGCGTAGAGCCGACGACCCCGTTGCGGGGGCCTCCGGGCCGCGACCGAGGAGCAGGTGGAACGGGTGTGAGCAGGCTGGCCCGGGGGTAGTCCGCGCCGGTACGCAGCGGTGAACGAGATGATCGGAGGTGCGCCCCGACATGGCGCAGGACGCTCGCGAGGACCAGGCCCAAGCCCCCGACCTGGGGGCATCCGTGCAGCTGGAGCCGAGCGAGTCGCTGGAGGGGCCGCTCGACGGCGACCCGCTCGACGCCGGCTACGTGCCCCCGGACCGCCCCTATGCCCTCGACGAGGACCCGGCCGGTGACACGCTGGACGATCGACTGCGGCGGGAACAGGGCGAGGAGCCGGTCGACCCGGATCGCTCCGGCCGGATCACGATCGCCGGCGAGGGCGCCGCGCTCGAGACGCCGGACGCGATGGACGGTGTGGACGTGGGCGTGGACGGGGGCGCGGCCGGGGCCGAGGAGGCCGCGGTGCACGAGATCGACGACGCCGTGATCGGCACCGCCGGCGCCCCGGTGGAGACCGAGCCGTCGGTGGCCGACGTCCCGGCACTCGACGACCCGGAGCTGGAGGCCGCACTCGCGGCCGGCGACCCGCAGGCCGAGCGGGCCCGCGAGCAGGCCGGCCGGGACCTGGACGGCGAAGCCGGAAGTACGTGATCCGGACGGTCGGGGGCCTGCTGTCGCACTAGCATCGAGGCATGCGACGCCCTGGGCCGGTGCGCTGGTTCTGGTACGCGCTGGGCGGCGGGCTGCCGGTCGGCTACCGGCTGTGGGTGCTGCACGATGTGACCGCGCGGCACTGGCGCCTGCGTGCCCTGCTGCGGTCGGTGGTGCAGATCGCGCCGGTGGCGGTGCTGCTCTACCTGTTGTTGCCGTCGCCGCCGTGGGTGCGGCTGATGGCCATCGGCGGTGGGCTGCTGGTGGGGATGATCTACGCGGTGGCGTACCTGGACGAGTCGACCGAGCACCGCGCGGTGAAGGCCGGTTACGACCGGGGGGTGGCCACCAGGCTGCGTACCCCGGCGGACCCCGACGACGATCCCGAGGACGCTCGACGCGACGCCTGACCGGACGCCGCCGACACCTCGGTGATCGCGGTCACTGCTCGGGGCAACCCTGGGTGATCTTGGCGATCTCGTCGTCCATGTCGACCCAGCTGCTCTCCTCGCCCGCCGGGATGACTTCGAGGGTGGACTCGATGAACTGGGACAGCAGGTCCCGGTCCACCTCGAGCACGGCGCGCCCGTCGAACGAGGAGATCTCGATCTCCACGATCTCGTACTCCTGGACCACCTGCGGGCTCATCCGGATGTCGCCCAGGCCGGCCGGCCCGGTCAGCGACTGCGACACCAGGTCGCGGGCCACCAACCACTCGACCCACCGGTTGGTTCCGGTCCGCACGGCCAGGGTCACCGCGAACGGATCTGCCGCCGAGTAACTCCAACGGGTGACGACGGGCGCCGGTTGCCCGTGCAGCACTGTGAACATGTCCTGCTCAACAGAGCATTTGCCGGTGTTGCTGGGCATCCTGGTCCCCGATCGTCTGGCCGAAGCGCTCTGCATGGGTGGTCAGGGTGGGAGTCGTCGCCCGCGTTCCGAACGCAGCACGTAATCGACCGGTTCACCCGAAGAAGTGACGCGGGTTGTGCGTGTCGCTGCACGCCCGGGCCGCACCCGGTCCTCATGGGCGCCCTCAGGGCGCGTTTCGGGCGTCGTGAGGCCGACGCGGCGGGCTCGTCTCAGCCCGGGTCCGCCTCCGCGCTCACCACCCAGATGCCGCCGGCGCCGGTCCGTGCCGGTTGGGTCAGCGACAGCACCAGCTGCTGCCGCCCGCGCTGCACGTCGACCGTCGCCCCGCCCGGGCGGGCCCGGGCCTGCGCGTCGGTCCAGCCGTGCGCCGCGCTCACGTAGGACAGCGCCACTTCGGTCGGGTCCAGCAACCACGGCTCCGAGCCGGTGTCCACCGCGGACTGCAGGTGAGTGGCCTCGGCCGGGGTCGCCGCCGGCCACGGCATGGCCACCGCGTTCTGCGGCGTCGCCGTCCGGGTGGCCCGGACCGTCCGGGAGCCGCTCGGGGCCGGCGTCGACGTGGGTGCTGCGGCAGCCGAGGTCGCCGCCGGGGCGACTGCGGGCGCGGCTGCGGTCGTCGCGGTCGTCGCCGTCGCCGAGATCGGTGCGGGTGCGCCGCAGCCCGCGGTCAGCAGCGCGCCGATGATCAGCGCCGAGGCGCCCCGCCCGGCGGTCGGGCCTGCGTTGCCGACCCGCGTTCGGGATCCCCTGCTCACCGGGACACCGTAAGTGGGGCCGCCGCCCGCGGTCATGACGCGCCGGCGGCGCGTCCGGGGGACATGCGCGCGCCGCGCCCCTCCGAACGGAGGTGCGCTCGGCCGGCCGGCGATCACTAGGGTGCGAACCACCGGCGGCGATGCCGGCTGGCGACTCGCGAGGGGACGCAGATGAACCCGTCGACCCAGGCCTTCTACGCGGCGCGGACGTTCCTGTTGGCGCACCGCGAGGACTACGACACCGCCTACCGCGACTTCCGGTGGCCCGAGATCGACGAGTTCAACTGGGCGCTGGACCACTTCGACGCAGTCGGCACCGACCCGGACCGGGGCGCACAGCGGGCACTGTGGATCGTGGAGAGCGACGGCGGCGAGGCGCACTGGACCTTCGCCGAGCTCTCGGCCCGCTCGAACCGGGTGGCGAACTGGCTGCGCGAGCGCGGGGTGGCCCGCGGCGACCGGATCATCCTCATGCTCGGCAACCAGGTCGAGCTGTGGGAGACGCTGCTCGCGGCGATGAAGCTGGGGGCCGTCATCATCCCCGCGACCACCCTGCTGCACGCCGCCGACCTGCGGGACCGGCTGGACCGCGGCGCGGCTCGACACGTCATCGTGACCGGGAAGGACGCCGCCAAGTTCGACGACGTCGAAGGCGACTACACCCGCATCGCCGTGCGCGACGCGCCGGACGGCTGGCACGACTACGCCGACGCCGAGGCGGCCGCCGCCGACTTCACCCCGGACGGCGTGACCCACGGCTCGGACACCCTGCTGCTGTACTTCACCTCGGGCACCACCGCGAAGCCGAAGCTGGTGGAGCACACCCACGCCTCCTACCCCGTCGGGCACCTGTCCACGATGTACTGGATCGGGCTGCAGCCGGGCGACGTGCACCTCAACATCTCCTCACCGGGCTGGGCCAAGCACGCCTGGAGCAACGTCTTCGCGCCGTGGATCGCCGAGTCGTGCGTGCTGGTGATGAACTACGCCAAGTTCGACGCGCCCGGCGTGCTGGCGGTGCTCGACCGCTGCGGCGTGACCAGCTTCTGCGCGCCGCCGACGGTGTGGCGGATGCTCATCCAGGCCGATCTCACCGGGCTGGCCAACCCGCCGACGAAGGTCGTCGGGGCGGGGGAGCCGCTCAACCCGGAGGTCATCGAGCAGGTCGAGAAGGCCTGGGGGGTGCGGATCCGGGACGGGTTCGGGCAGACCGAGACCACCGTGCAGGTCGGCAACCCGCCGGGGCAGCCGGTCAAACCGGGCTCGATGGGCCGGCCGATCCCGGGCTACGCGATCGAGCTGATCGACCTGGCCACCGGGGAGAAGGCGGACGAGGGCGAGATCTGCATCGAGCTGGCCCGGCGCCCGCTCGGGCTGATGGTCGGCTACGCCGGCGACGCCGAGCGCAACGCGGAAGCGATGGCCGACGGCTACTACCACACCGGCGATGTCGGGTCCCGCGACGCCGACGGCTACATCACCTACGTCGGCCGCGCCGACGACGTGTTCAAGGCCAGCGACTACCGGATCAGCCCGTTCGAGCTGGAGAGCGTGTTGATCGAGCATCCCGCGGTCGCCGAGGCGGCGATCGTCCCGTCGCCGGACCCGGTGCGGCTCGCCGTGCCCAAGGCGTACGTGGTGCTGGCCGCCGGGCACGAGCCGACGGCGGAGACCGCGCGTTCCATCCTCGAGTTCGCGAAGGAGAACCTGGCGCCCTACAAGCGGATCCGACGGCTGGAGTTCGCGGCGCTGCCCAAGACCATTTCCGGCAAGATCCGCCGCGTGGAGCTGCGCGGGCGGGAGCGCGAGCTGCACGGAGACCCGGCCGCCGCGCCGGACGGCGAATTCACCCTCTAAAATGAGGTGCGTCGGGTCATTGCTGGGACCCGACGCACACGCAGTGATCCGGGAACGTCGAGATGGTCCCGGCAAGGGGGGACCGTGACGCCACCAGTCACGCCGATGGCGCAGGTCATGGCCGGGATGCCAGAAGTGTGGCGGCGGTTGCTGACCGCGCACGTCGCCGACCGGTTGGGTCGCTGCACCGCCTGCCGGAACTCCAGCGGTTCGGGTGTCCGCTGGCCCTGCTCGTTGCACGAGATCGCCGTGGAGGCGCGTCGGCTCTACGGCCTGCGCCTGGGCCGGGCGGTCGCCGGGGAGTAGTGCCCCGGCCACTCGTCCACCGGGATCCGGGTGATGTCCAGGACCTCGCCGATCGTCGACCACTGGTTGCGGCCCAGCCGGGCCAGCGGGCGCAGCTTCTCGATGGCCGGCAGCCCGCCGTGGCGCGGGTCGCCGTCGAACATGTCCGCCGCCACCGCGGCGTGCACGACCCGGCCGATCACCACCGTGGAGTCGCCCAGCTCGAGCGCCTCGTGCAGCCGGCACTCCAGCGCCGCCGGAGACTCCGCCACCCGCGGCGGCGCGACCAGCCGGCTCGGCTCGGGGGTCAGCCCGACCTCGCTGAACTCGCTGACCCCGGAGGCGAACGCGGTGCTCGTCGCGTTCACCTGCTCGAACAGCGCCTCGACGGCCAGGCAGACGACGAACTCGCCGGTCTCGCGGACGTTGCGCAGCGAATCCTTGGTCCCGACGCTGGTGAACTGCACCATCGGCGGGTTCACGCAGGACACGGTGAAGAACGAGTGCGGCGCGAGGTTGTCCACCCCGGTGGCCGAGCGGCTGGACACCCAGGCGATCGGTCGCGGCACCACCACCGAGGTCAGCAGCTTGTAGAACTGGCGAGGGCCCACGTCGTCGGGATCCAGGTCGGTGCGCATGCCCATGATCCTGCCGCGCCGCCCGCCTCGGGGCGTGCGGCCGCGCCGTACCGTCGCCCGGTGCGGAGACGGATCCGGGGGCGGCGGCGGTGCGGCGCGCAGCGGGCACCGCGCTGGGTGCGGCCGGCCGGCCTGCTGCTCGGCGCGGCCGCCGACGCGGCGCTGGGGGACCCGCGGCGCTGGCACCCGGTGGCCGGGTTCGGGCGCGGCGCGGCGGCGCTGGAGCGGCGCTGGTACGCCGATCACCCCGGGGCCGGCGTGGCGCACACGGCGGCGCTGGTGGCCGGGGCCGGCATGCTCGGGGTGCTCGTCGAGCGGGCCGGACGCCGGCACCCGCTGCTCGGTCTGGCCGGGACGGCCGGCGGCACCTGGGTCGTGCTCGGGGGTGCGTCGCTCGCCGGGCACGGCGCCGCCCTGGCCGCGGAGCTGATCGGTGACGACCTGGACGCCGGCCGGGCCCGGATGCCCAACCTGTGCGGTCGCGACCCGGCGCTGCTGGACGCGGCCGGGATGGCCCGCGCCGGCACCGAGTCGATGGCCGAGAACACCTCGGACGCGGTGGTCGCCCCGCTGCTGTGGGGCGCCGTCGCCGGGGTGCCCGGGCTGCTGGTGCACCGCGCGGTCAACACGCTGGACGCGATGGTGGGCTACCGGTCGCCGCGGTACCGCCGCTTCGGATGGGCCGCCGCCCGGCTGGACGACCTGGTCAACCTCGTGCCGGCCCGGGTGGCAGCGCTGCTGTTCGCCGCGCTGGCGCCGACCGTGGGCGGCTCGCCCGCCGCCGCGCTGGCCGCGTGGCGGCGCGACGGCGGCGCCCACCCCAGCCCCAACGCGGGACCGGTCGAGGCGGCCGCGGCCGGCGCGCTCGGGGTGACGCTCGGCGGGCGCACCGAGTACGCGCACGGCGTGGAGCAGCGCCCGCGGCTGGGCTGCGGACCACCACCCACCCCGCACGACCTGCGCCGGGCCGCGCAGCTGTCGCGCCGGGTGGGTGCGGCCACCGCGCTGCTCGCCGCGGCGGTCGCCTGGGCGCGGCGGTGACCCTCGAACCGAGCAACGGACCGGCGCAGACCGGCGCCGGCCGCCCGCGCTCGAGATGAACCTGGTGGCTGTCCGGCGGCGGCCTGGCAGCCACCACGGTCACCTCGACTGTCGAATGAGCTGCCGCGGCCGACTGAGCCCGGATCGGTCCCGCGCCGGGGTGCGCCTCGAGTCCGGCGCGGCCGCCGGGCGAGCCGGGAGGCGCTACGGTCCCTGACGCTCCGTGTCGTCGTC
>DATMDS010000216.1:0-2666 GCA_035557575.1 Pseudonocardia sp.
CACCGGACTGCTTGCGAGCCGGGATCGCGGTGCCGGTGTCCTCGCCGGCGGCCGGCTCACCGTCGAGGACGCCTATGCCTACGCGAAGTTCGCCCGGGTCGCGCTGGGCACCCACGACATCGACTTCCGCGCGCGGCCACACTCGGCCGAGGAGCTGGACTTCCTCGCCGCGCACGTGGTCGGCGTCACCCCCGACACCGGGGGAGTGACCTACCGCGACCTCAGCGCTGCCCCTGCGGTGCTGTGCGTGGCGTTCGAGCCGGAGGAGGAGTCGCCGATCGTCTTCCTCCGGCTGCGCCGCGCCGCCCGGGACCGCGCCATGCCGGTGTTCCACCTCGGGCAGTTCACCACTGCCGCGGTGCGCAAGACCTTCGGCACGTTGCTGCGGGTGCCGCCCGGTGGTGAGCCCGGTGCCCTGGACACCCTGGACGGCCCGGCGCTGGACGCGTTGCGCGCGCCAGGGGCGGTCCTGCTGGTGGGCGAGCGCGCCGCCGAGGTGCCCGGGCTGTACTCGGCGGTGGCCCGGTTGGCCGCGGGTACCGGGGCCCGGATGGCCTGGATCCCGCGACGAGCCGGCGAGCGAGGTGCCCTGGAGGCCGGGGCGGCGCCGACCCTGCTGCCCGGTGGCCGGCCGGTCGCCGACCCGGAGGCCCGCGCCGAGATCGAGCGCGCCTGGGGCGTGACGCTGCCGAGCCAGCCTGGCCGGGACACCGCCGGGATCCTCACCGCGGCAGCGGCCGGGCAGCTGGACGGGCTGGTCGTCGGCGGTGTGGACCCGGCCGATCTCCCGGACCCCCGGCTGGCTGAGCAGGCGCTGAGCCGGGCCGCCTTCGTGGTGAGCCTGGAGATGCGGCCGTCGGCCGTGACCAAGGCCGCCAACGTCGTGCTCCCGATCGCATCCGCGATCGAGAAGGCCGGCAGCTACCTCGACTGGGAAGGCCGCCGCCGCGAGTTCGCCACCACTATCCCCTCTGGGGTCGGTGCGACCCTGCCGGACTGCCGCGTGCTGGACACCCTCGCCGTCGAGATGGACGTCGATCTGTTCACCCAGACCCCCACCGCGGCGTGGGCCGGCCTCGCCGCGCTCGGCAGCTACGTCGGTGACCGTGCCGAGTCTCCGCAGGTTCCCGCCGCACCGGCTCCGCAGGTCGGCGAGGGACAGGCATTGCTGGCCACCTGGCGTCGGCTGCTGGACAACGGATCGATGCAGGACGGCGAGCCGCACCTGGCCGGAACCGCCCGGCCCGCCGTGGCGCTGCTGTCCGAGGCCACCGCCACCGATCTCGGGGTGCACATCGGGGGGAAGGTCACGGTCTCCACCCCGCAGGGCTCGGTGACGTTGCCGGCCGCGGCTGCCGACCTGCCCGCGGGGGTGGTGTGGATCCCGGGTAACTCCGGACCCGCTACCGTCCGGAGCAGCCTCGGTGTCGGCCACGGCGCCGTGGTCACCGTGCGGGGCGGCAACGGTACCGCGGCCACCACAGCAGGGGCCACCACAGCAGGGGGGCCAACCCAGGGGGGAGGTAAGCCATGACACCCACCCAGGCGCTGCTGGCCGACGACCCGCTGTGGCTCATCGCCCTGAAGGTCGTCGTGGTCTTCGGATTCCTGATGGTCATGACCCTGTTCATGATCTGGATGGAGCGCCGGGTGGTCGCGCGCATGCAGCACCGGGCGGGTCCCAACCGGGTTGGGCCCTTCGGGCTGCTGCAGTCCCTGGCCGATGGGCTCAAGCTGGCGTTCAAGGAGGACATCACACCCGTCCTGGCCGATCGCTGGGTGTACGTGCTGGCCCCGGTGATCTCCGCGATCACGGCGTTCACCGCGTTCTCGGTGATCCCGCTCGGCGGTGAGGTGTCGATCTTCGGTGAGCCCACCGTGCTGCAGATCACCGACCTGCCCGTCGGGGTGCTCGTGGTGCTGGCCGCCTCCTCGTTGGGCGTCTACGGGATCGTGCTGGCCGGTTGGGCGTCGGGCTGGCCGTATCCCCTGCTGGGCTCGCTTCGCTCGGCCGCCCAGGTGATCTCCTACGAGATTGCGCTGGGGATGTCGATCGTCGCAGTGATCCTGTACGCGGGCTCGCTGTCCACCGCGGACATCGTGGAGGCGCAGTCGCAGCAGTGGTGGTTCGTGTTCCTGCTGTTTCCCAGCTTCGCGGTGTTCGTCGTCGCGATGGTGGGCGAGGTCAACCGCGCGCCCTTCGACCTGCCCGAGGCGGAGTCGGAGCTGGTCGGTGGCTTCCACACCGAGTACTCGTCGCTGAAGTTCGCGCTGTTCTTCCTCGCCGAGTACGTCAACATGGTCACCGTCTCGGCGATGGCGACCACGCTGTTCCTGGGCGGCTGGCACGCCCCCTGGCCGCTGGCCGGCGGGCCGCTGGACAGCGGCTGGTGGGGTCCGCTGTGGTTCATCGGCAAGACGTTTGCGTTCCTGTTCGTGTTCATCTGGCTGCGCGGCAGCCTGCCCCGGCTGCGCTACGACCAGTTCATGGCGCTGGGTTGGAAGGTGCTGGTACCGGTCAGCCTGGTTTGGATCGTGCTGGTCTCCAGCATCCGGGCGCTGCGCGGTACCGACGTCACTCCGACCGGGATCCTCGTGATCGGCGGCATCCTGCTGGGCGCCTTGGTGCTCGTTGCCTTCCTGCTACCCGACCGCAGTTCGGCCCA
>DATMDS010000217.1:0-20935 GCA_035557575.1 Pseudonocardia sp.
GGCGAACGTCCGCTTCTCCTCGATGAACCGCGACTCGGCGCGCCCCGACGACATCGCCTGGTTCTGCAGCGGGCACTCGCCGCCCTTGTCGCAGATCGGGCAGTCCAACGGGTGGTTGATCAGCAGCAGCTCCATCACCCCCTCCTGCGCCTTCTTCGCGACCGGGGAGGAGTGCTGGGTCTTGACGACCATGCCGGCCGCGACCGTCATCGTGCAGCTGGCCTGCGGCTTGGGCATCGGGCGGCCGCCCATCTCCACCTCGACCAGGCACTGCCGGCAGGCGCCGGCCGGGTCGAGCAGCGGGTGGTCGCAGAACCGCGGCACGATGATCCCGAGCCGCTCGCAGGTGCGGATGAGCAGCTCGCCCTTGGGCGCATCGATCTCGAGGTCGTCGATGGTCAGCCGCACGTGCCCCTCGGGCACCGGCCGGCTCTCGGTCTGCTTCTCCGGGGTCAAGGTCATGCGCGTGCTCCCGTGAGCTCGGCCAGCTGTTCCGGCTGGGCGACCGCGGGCTGCTCGGCGATCAGGTCCAGGAACTCCTGGCGGAAGTACTTGATGGCACTGGTGATCGGGCTGACCGCGCCGTCACCGAGGGCGCAGAAGCTGCGGCCCAGGATGTTGTCGCAGACGTCGAGCAGCACGTCGATGTCGGCCTCGGTGCCCTCGCCGTGCACCATCCGCTCCAGCACCTGCAGCAGCCAGTAGGTGCCCTCGCGGCACGGGGTGCACTTGCCGCAGCTCTCGTGCTTGTAGAACTCGGTCCACTTCATCACGGCCCACGGCACCGACACGGTCTCGTTGAACACCTGCACCGCGGTGGTGCCCAGCATCGAGCCGGCCGCGGCGGCGCCCTCGAAGTCCAGCGGGACATCCAGGTGCTCCGCGGTGAGCAGCGGAGTCGACGAGCCGCCCGGGGTCCAGAACTTGAGCGGGATGCCGTCCTTCATGCCGCCGGCCAGCTCCAGCAGCGTGCGGAGCGTGATGCCCAGCGGCGCCTCGTACTGGCCGGGCCGCTCGACGTGCCCGGAGATCGAATAGATCTTGGGGCCGGGGCTCTTCTCCGAACCCATGGTGCGGAACCAGTCGCTGCCGCCCTGCACGATGGCCGGCACGCTGGCGATGGTCTCGACGTTGTTGACCACGGTCGGCGAGGCGTAGAGCCCGGAGGTGGCCGGGAACGGCGGCTTCAGCCGGGGCTGGCCGCGGCGGCCCTCCAGCGAGTCCAGCAGTGCGGTCTCCTCGCCGCAGATGTACGCGCCGGCGCCGGCGTGCACCACGATGTCCAGGTCGAAGCCGGAGCCGAGGATGTTGTCGCCGAGGTAGCCGGCGGCGTAGGCCTCCTCGACGGCGTTGCGCACCCGGCGGATGCAGTGCAGTGCCTCGCCGCGGACGTAGATGGCGCAGAAGTTCGCCCGGATCGCGTAGCTGGTGATGATGCAGCCTTCGACCAGCGCGTGCGGGTCGGCCATCATGGTCGGGATGTCCTTGCAGGTGCCCGGCTCGCCCTCGTCGGCGTTGATCACCAGGTACTTGGGCTTGGCCCCGGGCCCGGTCGAACCCTGCGGGATGAAGCCCCACTTCATCCCGGTCGGGAAGCCTGCGCCGCCGCGGCCGCGCAGGCCGGAGTCCTTCACCAGCTGGATGAGCTGGTCGGGGTGCGCGGTCAGGGCGCGGCGCAGGGCCTGGTAGCCCTCGAGCTGCTCGTAGATCCCGATGGTCCAGGAGCGCGGCGACTGCCAGCGCCGGGTCAGCACCGGGGTCAGCGGGTCGGGCGTGGTGGGGGTGGTCATCAGCTCTTCTTCTCCGGAAGGTCCGGCCAGGCGGGTGGCTCGTCGGGCATCGCCGGGGCGGTCCAGCCGCGCTCGGACGCCAGCCGGGCGCCGCGCACGGTCTCCGCGGCCGTGGAGACGCCCTCCACGGTGCGTTCCAGCTCGGTGAAGATCCCGGCCAGCTCCAGCGACACCGTGCGCAGGTCGGTCAGCGGAGCCCCGCGGGTGGGATGCGGCTTCTCGCCCCGCTGCAGCGCCTCGACCAGCTGCTCGGCCGAGGAGACGCTCTGGTTGTCGAAGTACTCGTAGTTCACCTGCAGCACCGGCGCCAGGTCGCACGCGGCCAGGCACTCGGCGTGCTCCAGCGTGATCGAGCCGGGAGTGCCGGGCTCGCCCGCGGTCTCCTCGTGCCCGATCCCGAGCTTGCGCTCGAGCGCGCCGTAGATGTCGTCGCCGCCCAGCGCCGCGCACAGCGTGTTGGTGCACACGCTGACCAGGTGCTCGCCGCACGGGCTGCGCTTGTACATCGTGTAGAAGGTGGCCACCGCCGACACCTCGGCCGTGGTCAGCCCGAGTGCCTCGGCGCAGTACCGGATGCCGTCCTGGCTGACGTAGCCCTGCACCGACTGCACCAGGTGCAGCAGCGGAAGCAGCGCCGACCGGGACTGCGGGTACCGGGAGATGATCTCCTTGGTGTGCTGCCTGGTCACCTCGTCGAACACCGGCGACACCGGTGACGGCTCGGGCGGCGCGTCCCACACCACCTCGTCCGGGGCCACCGCGGCCGGCGCGTTCATCTCCGGGTTGCCCTCGGGCAGGGTCACCGGTCCACACCTCCCATGACGGGGTCGATCGAGGCCACGGAGGCGATCACGTCGGCGACCATGCCGCCCTCGCTCATCGCCGGCATCGTCTGCAGGTTCACGAAGCTGGGGTCGCGCACGTGCACCCGGACCGGGCGGGTGCCGCCGTCGGAGACCAGGTGGTAGCCCAGCTCGCCGCGCGGCGACTCCACGGGCACGTAGACCTGGCCCGGTGGCACCCGGAAACCCTCGGTGACCAGCTTGAAGTGGTGGATCAGCGACTCCATCGACTGGCCCATGATCTTCCGGACGTGCTCGAGGGTGTTGCCCATGCCGTCGGAGCCGACCGAGAGCTGCGCCGGCCAGGCGATCTTGCGGTCGGCGACCATGACCGGCCCCGGCTCCATCTTCTCGACGGCCTGTTCCATGATCTTGAGCGACTCGTGCATCTCGGCCACCCGCAGCCGGTAGCGGGCGTAGCAGTCGGCCTCGGTGGCCGTCGGCACCTCGAAGTCGTACTCCTCGTATCCGCAGTACGGCTCGACCTTGCGCTGGTCCCACGGCAGCCCGGCGCTGCGCAGGATGGGCCCGGTGGCGCCGAGGGCGAGGCAGCCGTCGACCGGCAGGTACCCGACCTTCTCCAGGCGCTGGCGCCAGATGGGCTGGCCGGTGAGCAGCTTGTCGTAGTCGGGCAGCCGGGAGCGCATCACCGCGATGTACTCGGTGACCTTCTCGGCCCAGCCCTCGGGGAAGTCCTGGGCGAGCCCGCCGGGGCGGACGTAGGCGTGGTTCATCCGCAGGCCGGTGAGGAACTCGAGCAGGTGCAGGCCCTCCTCGCGCTCCCGGAAGCCGGCGGTCATGCCGGTGAGGGCGCCGAGCTCCATGCCGCCGGTGGCCAGGCACACCAGGTGCGAGCCGATCCGGTTCAGCTCCATCAGCAGCACCCGGGCCACGGTGGCCCGCCGCGGCACCTCGGCGCCGAGCAGCTTCTCCACGGCCAGGCAGTAGGCCACCTCATTGAAGATCGGCGCGAGGTAGTCGGCCCGGGTCACGAACGTGACGCCCTGCGTCCAGTTCCGGTACTCGCAGTTCTTCTCGATCCCGGTGTGCAGGTAACCGATCACCGAGCGGGCCTGCTGGACGGTCTCGCCCTCGAGCTCCAGAACCAGCCGCAGCACCCCGTGCGTGGACGGGTGCTGCGGGCCCATGTTGATGACGATGCGGTCGTCGTGCTCGCCGTCGCCCACGGTGTCCCAGTCGCCGCCGGTGACCGTGTAGATCGTGCCCTCGGTGGTCTCCCGCTCCGGGGCGTAGGCGTCGACCGGCGCGTCGTCGCGAATATCGGTCATGTGTACGACCTCCGCTGATCGGGCGGCGGGATCTCCGCGCCCTTGTACTCCACGGGGATCCCGCCAAGGGGGTAGTCCTTGCGCTGCGGGTGTCCGTCCCAGTCGTCGGGCATCAGGATCCGGGTCAGCGCCGGGTGCCCATCGAAGATCACGCCGAACATGTCCCAGGTCTCCCGCTCGTGCCAGTCGGCGGTGGGGTAGACCTCGACCACGCTGGGCAGCCGCGGATCGTCGATGTCCAGCGCGACCTCCAGCCGGATCCGTCGCCGGTAGGTCATCGACAGCAGGTGGTAGACCACGTGCAGGCGCTGCTCGACATCGGCGCCGTAGTCCACGCCGGACACCGAGCTGCACAGCTCGAAGCGCAGGCCCGGGTCGTCGCGCAGGGTGCGGCAGAGCTCGAGGATGCGCTCGCGCTGCACGTAGAAGGTGATCTCGCCGCGGTCGACGGTGACCTGCTGGATGGCGGCGCGGGAGATCTTCCGCTCGGCCAGCGCGGCCCCCAGCTCGTCGGCGAACTCGTCGAACCAGCCGCCGAACGGGCGCTCCGCGGGTGCCGGCACGTGGCCGGGCAACCGCAGGCCGCCGAAACCGGAGGTGTCACCGGAGCCGCTGACCCCGAACATGCCGCGGCGCTCCCGGGTCGGAGCGATCCGGGTGCCGCCCTCGGGCGTGGTGCCCGCCCCGGCCCGCTCCGGCTCGCCCGCGCTCGGCGCGGTCCCGCCGGCCGCCCGCTGGGCGGCGACGTCGCCGCCGCCGGCCTCGGCCGAGGACTGCGGGCCGCCGGTCGGCTCGGCGCCGTCCTTCGAGGTGCCCTTGGTGTCGTCGCTCATGTCGGTTCTCGGGTCACTTCGTCTTCGGGGCGAACTTGATCGAGGACGGGACGAGCTCGGTGCGGTGCCCGCTCTCGGCCAGCGCGGCCGCCCGCTTCGGCCCCAATGGCTCGTCCATGATCTTCGCGTGCAGCTTGAGGATCGCGTCCATCAGCATCTCCGGGCGCGGCGGGCAGCCGGGCAGGTACATGTCCACCGGCACCACGTGATCGACACCCTGCACGATCGCGTAGTTGTTGAACATGCCGCCGGACGAGGCGCAGACCCCCATGGCCAGCACCCAGCGCGGCTCGGGCATCTGGTCGTAGATCTGGCGGAGCACCGGCGCCATCTTGTTGCTCACCCGACCGGCGACGATCATCAGATCGGCCTGCCGCGGGGAGGCCCTGAACACCTCCATGCCGAACCGGGCCAGGTCGTAGCGCGGCGCCCCGGTGGTCATCATCTCGATCGCGCAGCAGGCCAGTCCGAACGTGGCCGGCCACAGCGAGGACTTGCGGGTCCAGTTGACCAGCTTCTCGACGCTGGTCAGCAGGACGCCGCTGGGCAGGTTCTCCTCGAGACCCATCTGACGTGCCCCCTAGTTCCAGTCCAGCCCGCCGCGCCGCCACACGTAGATGTAGGCGAAGCCGACCGTGGCGATGAACAGCACGATCTCCACCAACCCGAACAGGCCCAGCGCGTCGGCGGTGACGGCGAACGGGTAGAGGAAGACCATCTCGATGTCGAACAGGATGAACAGCATCGCGGTCAGGTAGTAGGCGACCGGCATCCGGCCGCCCCCGACCACGGGTTGCGGCGACGGCTCGATACCGCACTCGTCGGCGTCGAGCTTGGCCCGGTTGTAGCAGCGCGGGCCGATGAAGGGCGCGGCGGTCACCGAGAACAGCGCGAAGCCCGCGGCCAGTGCGAACAGCAGCACCATCGGGAGATAGGGATCGAGCATCGTTCGCACCTTCTCGTCGTCTCCGCGGTGTCGCCGCCTCGGTTGCGCGCGGCGACATCGGCGCCGCGACCCTAGGTCGTCGACGTGTGCCCGGCCGAAGCCAGGCGAGCCTTACTTGCCAGGTCATCGCGCTTGTCCGGCAACTCACCGGGCGGCCCCTCCGGCGTTCGGAACCAGCCACCCGACTCCTTGTGAACAGTTTCACGAAGTCCGCGGCCGAGTCTAAACACCGAGCTCCACGGGCGCGCGCCCGCGTCGCCGGACAGGTTGAGTAGCGGGCCTCCGCCGCTCCCCATCGGACCGGCCCCTGCCGGCTCGGTGACGGGCGGCTCAGGCGCGCCGGGCGCGGTGCAGGGCGATCGCGCCGAGGCTCAGATTGCGCCAGCCCACGTCCCGCCAGCCCGCCTGCGCGATGCGCGCGGCCAGCTGCTCCTGCGCGGGCCAGGCGCGGATGGACTCACCGAGGTAGCGGTAGGCGGCCGGGTTGCTGGACACCCGGTCCGCGATGGCCGGCAGCACCCGCTCCAGGCCCAGGTAGTAGGCCACGCGGAACGGCGTCCACACCGGCCGGCTGAACTCGCAGACCACCAGGCGGCCGCCGGGTCGGGTGACCCGGGCCAGCTCGACCAGCGCGGCGTCCGGATCGACGACGTTGCGCAGCCCGAAGGAGATCGTGACCGCGTCGAACGCGGCGTCGGAGAACGGCAGGTGCAGCGCGTCGGCGGCCACCTTGGGCACCGTCCGGTGCTCCCCCGCGCGCAGCATGCCCAGCGAGAAGTCGGCCGCCACGCACCAGGCGCCGGAACGGGCCAGCTCGACCGTAGACACCGCGGTGCCGGCCGCGAGATCCAGCACCCGCTGGCCGCGGTGCAGCTGCAGCGCCTCCCGGGTGCGGCGGCGCCAGGACTGGTCCTGTCCCGCGGTGAGCAGGGAGTTGGTCAGGTCGTAGCGGCGCGCGACACCGTCGAACATCGAGGCGACGGCACGCGGGTCCTTGTCCAGATCGGCGCGGGTCACGGCAGGAACGCTACGCGGTGGGCGGGTGCCGCCCGGGCCGCCGGCGGTCGGGTCCGCCCCGGCGACCGACGCGCGGGTTAGGGTCCCGACATCGCCACCACGACGCCGGCGTCGCTCGCCATCCGCGCCACACCCGCCCTCTTCGTGGTGATCTGGGCGTCGGGGTTCGTGGTCGCCAAGTACGCCGCGCCGCACGCCGAGCCGCTGAGCTTCCTGGTGGTGCGCTACGCGGCCGTGGTCGCGCTGATGCTGCTGCTGGCCGTGCCGGCGAGGGCCGCGTGGCCACGGGGACGCGCGGTGGCGCACCTCGCGGTGGCCGGGATCGGGATCCAGGCCGGGTACCTCGGCGGGGTCTGGACGGCGGTCGCAGCCGGGATGCCGGCCGGCGTGGCCGCGCTGGTGGTCAACCTGCAACCGGTGCTCACCGCGGGGATCGCCGGGCTGCTGGGCCAGCGGCTGGGCCGGGTCCAGGTCGTCGGGCTGCTGCTCGGCTTCGTCGGGGTGGCCATGGTCGTGTCCAGCAAGCTCACCACCGCCGGCATCACGCCGCTCACCGTGGGGCTGACCGTGCTGGCCCTGCTGACCATCACCGCCGGCACGCTCTACCAGAAGCAGTTCTGTCCCGAGTTCGACCTGCGCACCGGGCAGGTGGTGCAGTTCCTGGCCTCGATAGCGGTGACGCTGCCGTTCGCACTGGCCTTCGAGTCGTTCCGGCTGGACTGGACGCCGCAGCTGATCGGGGCGCTGGGCTGGTCGGTGCTGGTGCTCACCGGAGGTGGCATCTCACTGCTGTTCCTGATGCTGCGCCGCGGCGCGGCCGCGCAGGTGACCAGCTACTTCTACCTGGTGCCGGGGATCACGGCGCTGCTGGCGTACGTGATGTTCGGCGAGACGCTCGGCCCGGCGGCGATCGCCGGGATGCTGGTCGCCGTGCTGGGGGTCGCGCTGGCGACCCGGCGGGTACCGGACTGACCGACTCAGGGCCGGGCTGCGGCGGACCGCCGGCGGCGGATCCACAGCGCCAGCGGGCCGAGCACCAGCCAGCCGGCCAGCGTGCTCAGCAGCAGCGGGACCATGCTGCCCAGTGCGCTGCGGCCGGCCACCCGGACGAGGTCGGGATCGGTCACGTCGTACTCGACCGCGATCGTGCTGCCCACCTGCAGCCCGCGCGGGTAGAACACCCCGCGCTCGGGCACCCACACCTCACCGTTGGCCACGGTGAACCGGACCAGGGTGCGGGTGAAGCTGGACCCCTCCAGCACATCGGCCTGCGCGGTGGCCGGGTTGGCCGCGATCGCGCGGTCGTCGACCGCCGCGCCGGCGATCGCGAACACGCTCAGGACCGTGATCAGCACCGCCAGCCCGAGCACGATCTCGGCCAGCCGCCGGGAGAGCACGACACCGACCGGGCGCAGCAGCGAGGCCAGCTCGTCGATCGCCCGAGTCCGCTCCACGGTGGTCCTACCGGCACTCACGAGAGGCCAGCGTAGGCCTGGTGACACCCGGTGTGGCCAGCGCCTCCCGGGGCGGACGGGCGTCGGGCCGCGCCGCAACCTACCCTCGGGAACGTGACGATCGCGCCGATGCCGGCCGGACTGGGCGTCTCGACCCGGCCGGTGGACGATCCGGGGCGGCTGCTGGACCTGCTCCCGGATGATCGCGCGCTGTGCTGGTTGAAGGGCAACGACGGCCTCGTGGGCTGGGGCGAGGTGGCCCGGTTCAGCACCTCCGGCCCGCACCGCTTCGCCGAGGCGGACGCCTGGTGGCGCTCGTTCACCGGGCGGCTCGCGGTGCGCGACGAGGTGCGCGCACCCGGCTCCGGCCCGGTCGCGTTCGCCAGCTTCACCTTCGCCGACACCTCGCCGGGATCGGTGCTGATCGTGCCGCGGGTGCTGGTCGGCCGGCACGGCGACCAGTCGTGGATCACCGAGTTCTCGGCGGGGGACGGCCCGTCGACCGTGCGCGTGGTGGCCCCGGTGCGGGCCAGCGGGCCGCTGCACTACACCGACGGGCAGCTCCCGGTGCACCGGTACCGGGACGCGGTCGCCGAGGCGGTGCGCCGCATGCAGGCCGGCGCGCTGGACAAGGCTGCCCTCGCGCACGACCTGCTGGCCGTCGCGAACGCCCCGCTGGATCCGCGGTTCCTGCTGCGCGGGCTGATCCGGCGCTACCCCAGCTGCTGGTCGTACGCGGTCGACGGCCTGGTGGGCGCGACTCCCGAGCTGCTGCTGCGCCGCATCGGCGACTGCGTGCAGTCCCGGGTGCTGGCCGGCACCAGCTGGTCGGAGACCGCCGGCGCGTCCGATGTGGATGCGCTTGCCCAGCAGCTGCTGGGGTCCACGAAGGACCGCCACGAGCATGCCTTGGCGGTGGACTCGCTTGCGGACGCTATCCGTCCACTGTGCACCGAGCTGCGCATCCCGGCCGATCCGACGGTGATCGCGCTGCGCAACGTGTCGCATCTGGCCACGGATGTCGACGGCACCCTGGACCGCCGCGATCCCGCCACGCTGCTGCAACTCGCGGCCGCGGTGCACCCGACCGCCGCCGTCGGCGGCACGCCCCGGCACGCCGCGGTGTCGCTGATCGCCGAGCTGGAGGGCATGGACCGCGGGCGCTTCACCGGGCCGACCGGCTGGGTGGACGCCAACGGGGACGGCGAGCTCGGGATCGCGCTGCGCTGTGCCCAGCTCGACGGCTCGGTGGCCCGGCTGTTCGCCGGCTGCGGGGTGGTGGCCGACTCCGACCCGGACACCGAGGTCCGCGAGGCCGCCGCCAAGATGCTCGCCGTCCGGGACGCTCTGGAGGACGGCGACCACTGAGCCGGGACGCGCACCTCTCGGCGATCAGCGCTCATGCCGACGGACCAGCGCCGCCACCTCCAGCTGCGAGCTGACCTCCAGCTTGGCCAGGATCGAGCGGATCTGGGACCGGACCGTCGCCACCGAGACCACGAACTCCTTGGCGATCACCGCCGGCCGGCGGCCGGCCACGATCCGGCTGACGACCTCGCGCTCCCGGGGGGTGAGCCGCTGCCAGCGCTCACGTTCGGCCCGGGCCGCCTGGCCGGCCGTCCTGGCCAGGGCCACGAAGCGCGCCCGCTCGACTGCGGGGAGCAGCGGCTGCCCGGCGGCCGCGCGGACCACGGCCTGCACGAGCGCGTCGAACGACGACGACTTGGACACCCAGCCGAGGGCTCCGGCGGCCACCGCCATGGCGATCCGGGTCTCGTTGCGGCTGGCCGTGAACAGCAGCACCTGCCAGCCGGCCCGGCGCAACCGCGGCACCAGCTCGGAGCCGTCGCGGCCGGAGCCGAGGTCGAGGTCGAGCAACACCAGGCCGAACGGTGGGGCCTCGTCGTCGGCCCGGGAGATGAAGGCCGCCGGCTCCACGGCGGTGACCTCGATCCCGCGCTCGCGCAGGGCCAGCGTGACGGTGTCGGAAACCAGGGAGTGGTCGTCGACCACCACCACCGTCGGCCGCGCCGAGTGCTGCACCCCCGTGGGTCGCAGCAGGTCGGCGGTCATGCCGTCACCACCTCGGTGGACGCGCTCCGGGTGGCCGTGGGGAACTCGACGACGGCGGTGCAGCCCCCTGGCGTGGAGATCACGGTGAAGCTGCCGCGGTAGCGCTCCGCCAGCTCGGAACAGACGGCCAGGCCGAGCCCGGCCCCGGTCGAGCCGGCACCACACACCCCGCGGCGGAACAGCCGCGCGGTCGAGCCCGGCGGGAGGCCGGGGCCGTCGTCGATGATCTCGATCCGCACCCTGGGCCCGCGGCCGGCGGCCCGCACCCGGACGCGGGCCTGCGGCGCGTGCCGTGCGCAGTTGGCCAGCAGGCTGGTCAGCAGCCGGTTCAACTCGTGGCTGTCCACCTGGACCCAGGGATCACCGAACACCTCGGCCTGCACGTCCTGGCCGCTGCCGCTGTACAGCAGGGCCAGCTCGCGGACGACCGGGCCGACCGCGGCGATGCGGGCACCGCGGGGGCCGGCCGTCGGGAGCGGGCGCGCCCCCGGCTCGGCGGTGTCGCCGGCCCGGTGCGGTGCGGAAGCGGGCGTGGTCGCCGCGGCGGCCCGCATGGACGGGTGGTGCCGGCTGCGGGTCACGGGCGGTGGCGCGTGCAGGAGTCCGGCCGCACCGACCAGCCACCGGTCGGCGGCGGCCGCGGCGGCCATCGGGTAGGCCCGCCGGTGGCGGGAGCGCGACCCGGCGAGCAGCAGCAGAACGGCCGCGGCCGCCGTACCGACGGCCAGCCGGAACGAACCGGGGTCGATCCCGGACGCCGCGCTCAGCACGCCCGCGGCGAGCAGCCCGGACATCAGCACCAGGTCGAGAAGAAGGGACCGCCGGACGGGCGTCGACCACAAGGACAGCACGCTGAGCACCTCGACCATTCGCCTGACCGGCACGCCGGGACGTTCACCCTGACGAACGATCGCCCGGTATTCACACTGGGGAGTTCACGCTGGGGGTTCACCAGGCTGTCGTGACGACTGTCCGTATCGTTACGCGGCGAATCCGAGTCACCTCCCAGGGTGACGGGCACGCGCGATTCAGCCGATCGAGGCGGCGGCCGCCGCCACCGCCGCGCGCAGCTCGGCGTGCCCGGTCCGCAGGCGCGCCCGGTCGGCGCGCACCTCGAGCAGGCGCAGGCCGGTGGCCGCGGCCCACGCGGCCGGGTCCACCCCGGCGGCGCTGGTGTGCGGCACGCCGAAAGCCGCGCACAGGGCAGCGAGGTCCACCCGCTGCGGCGTCCCGAACACCCGCTCGAACGCCGCCTCGTGGCGGGGCGCACCCTGCTCCAGCAGGCTGAAGATGCCGCCGCCTGCGTCGTTCAGCACCACCAGGGTGAGGTCGGGGCGGGGCTCGTCGGGCCCGATGATCAGCGCGGTGCTGTCGTGCAGCAGCGTCAGGTCGCCCAGCAGCGCCGCGGTCGGGCCGGGATGGGCGAGCCCGGCCCCGATCGCCGTCGACACCGTGCCGTCGATGCCGGCGACCCCACGGTTGGCCCGCACCACCAGCCCCGGTCGCGGGACGGCCGCGAGCGAGACGTCGCGCACCGGGTTCGACGAGCCGAGCACCAGCTGCGCGCCGGCGGGCAGCGCCGCCACCAGATCCCGGGCCAGCCGCAGCCCGACCGGCGCGGCCGGCTCGTCGAGCGCCCGGTCCAGCGCCGCGGCCGCGGCCCGGTCCGCGTCCCGCCAGCGGCCCGACCAGTCCTCGTCCTGGACGAGCGCCGGCAGCGCGCCGACGGCGCGCACGGTGCCGGTCACGTCCGGCCACATCCGACCGTCCGGATCGGCCACCGCGTAGACGGCCACGTCGGGGTCGGCCAGCAGTCGCTGCACCGGCCGGTGCAGCGTCGGCCGGCCGTTGACGACCACCTGCCGCGGGCGCAGCCCGGGCACCTCCAGCAGCCACGGCGCGGTCCGCACGGCGCCGGGCCAGGCCGCGGCCGAGGGTTCCGCCAGCACCGGCGCCGACACCGGGGGCAGCGGCCCGCCGCCGTGGCCGGCCACGATCAGCGTCGGCGCGGCGGGATCGAGCGGGAGGAGCGGGGCGGACCGGGTGGCCCGCGGGACCGCGGTCCACGGCCGCCGGTCGGGGGCCGGCTCGGGTGCGGCGTCGGAATCCTCGGGCACCAGCGGTTCGGTGAACGGCAGATTCACGTGCACCGGCCCGGGCGGGCCGCCGACCGCGCCGGTGGCCGCGGCCACCGCCCGATCCACTGTGGACCTGGTCAGGGCCGGGCCGGCAGTGGCCGTCGTGCTGGTGGCGAGCCGCACGGCGGAACCGAAGATCCCGGGCTGCTGGATCGTCTGGTTGGCCCCGGTTCCGATCATCTCGGGCGGGCGGTCCGCGGTCAGGGCCAGCAGCGGCACCCCGGAGTGCGCGGCCTCCAGCACCGCCGGATGCAGGTTGGCCACCGCGGTTCCGGACGTGGTGGCCACCGGCACCGGCCGTCCGGAGGCGAGCGCGAGCCCGAGCGCCAGGAAGGCCGCGGTGCGCTCGTCGATCCGCACGTGCAGCCGCAGCCGGCCGCCGGCATCCGCGGCGTGCAGGGCGAACGACAGCGGCGCGTTGCGCGATCCCGGGCAGAGCACGGCGTCGGTGACCCCGCAGCGCACCAGCTCGTCGACGATCACCTGCGCCTGCAGCGTCGAGCGGCTCACTCCGGAAGCCTAGTTGCCGCGCGCGAGTGCCCGATCCGCCCGCCACCCACCCGAGTACCCGGCGCTCGTCCGTCGGATCTGCGCCGTCCGGTGCCGCGGCTACAGGTCGATCAGCTCGAACGACGTGGCCAGCGGAGCGCCCGGCAACCGCTGCGCCGTCTGCTCCGCCGCCGACCGCAGGAACGTGGCCGGGTCGGCCATCGGGTGGCCGGTCGCCGCGAGCGCCGCCAGGTAGGCCCGGTGCGCAGCCAACGAGGCCACCCCGCGCTCGAAGTGTTCGGAGATGTCGACCGCGTGCGTGCTCAGCGGCGAGCTGTCCACCGCCACCCGCCGGGCCGCCCACGGCTCCCCCAGCTCCGGGAAGACCCACCGGTTGGCCGCGTCCCGGACGGCGTCGATCGCGGACCGGCCGACGGCGATGTGATCGGCCATGTTCCGGCCGCCGCCCGGCCACCAGTCATGGTGGTTCGAGACGATCACCAGCTCCGGCCGGTGCCGACGGATCGCGGCCGCGATGTCACGGCGGAGCGGGATGCCGTACTCCAGCAGCCCGTCCGGGTGATCGAGGAACTCCACGACGTCGACCCCGACCTCGGCCGCGGCGGCCCGCTGTTCCCCCTCGCGCAGCGGACCGGCCTCTGCGGGTGCCAGCGTGTCGATGCCCGCCTCACCGCGGGTGGCCAGCAGGTAGGCGACCGTCCGGCCCTGCGCGGTCCAGCGGGCCACCGCGGCGGCAGCGCCGTACTCCAGGTCGTCCGGGTGCGCGACCACCGCCAGTGCGCGCTGCCAGTCCTCGGGCATCGGTGCGTAGTCGTCGGCCATGGTCGACATCTTGCCCGAACCGGAAGTCAGGGCCGATCCACCAGCGCGGCCGCGTAGAGCTCCCGCCGCGACACCCCGGCGTCCTCGGCCACCACCTGCACGGCGTCCTTCAGCCGCTCCCCGGCGGTCACCAGCTCGTGCACCTGGCCGACCAGCGATTCCACGTCCGGCGCCGGGCTCGGCTCCGCCCCGGCCAGCACCACCGTGATCTCGCCGCGCACCGGCCCCGCGGTGGCCCACTCGGCCAGCTCGGCCAGCGGTCCGCGCAGCACCTGCTCATGCAGCTTGGTCAGCTCCCGGCACACCGCCGCCGCCCGCTGCGGACCGAGCACCTCCACCGCGGTGGCCAGGGTCTCGGCCAGCCGGTGCGGGGACTCGAAGAAGACCGTCGCCCTGGGCTCGGTGGCCAGCGTCCGCAGCCAGCGCCGGCGCTCGCCGGGGCGCCGCGGCGCGAACCCCTCGAAGCAGAACCGCTCGCACGGCAGCCCGGACAGCACCAGTGCCGTGGTCACCGCGGACGGGCCGGGCAGGCAGGTCATCGGCAACCCCTGCGCGGCCGCGGCGGCGACGATCCGGTAGCCGGGATCGGACACCGCGGGCATTCCGGCGTCGGTCACGACCAGTACGGTGCGGCCGGCGCGGACCTCCTCGAGCAGGCCGGGCAGTCGGGCCGCCTCGACCGCGTCGTAGTGGCTGATCACCCGGCCGCCGACGGGCGCCCCGAGCGCCGCGGCCAGCGCGCGCAGCCGCCGGGTGTCCTCCGCGGCGATCACGTCGGCCGAGCCGAGGGCCTCGACCAGCCGGGCCGAGGCGTCCGCGGCCTGGCCCAGCGGTGTCGCGGCGAGCACCAGCCGTCCAGCCTGCGGGGGAACGGACGCGGGGGCCACAGCACACAGCCTACGAAGCCGGGACCTACCATTTGGATCGTGGCCATCCGCACCGTCGACCACCCCAGGACCGACGCCGCGGACCCCGCCGCCGGCGCCGAGCCGGACATCGGCAACCAACCGCTCGGCGAGCGCCCGGTCTCCGATCCGCCGCAGTCCGATCCCGCCCTGCGGCTCGGCGCGGATCCGCCGGCGGACCGGCTGCGCGGCTGGATCGTCGCGATCACGCTGGCACTGGTCGCCGGGGCCGTGCGGTTCGCATGGCTGGGCCAGCCGACCGACGCCGGCACCCCGGTCTTCGACGAGAAGCACTACGTGCCGCAGGCCTGGCAGATGCTGCGCAACGGCGGCGTCGAGGACAACCCCGGCTACGAGCTGATCGTGCACCCGCCACTGGGCAAGCAGCTGATCGCCCTCGGTGAGCTCGCCTTCGGCTACAACGGCTTCGGCTGGCGCGCCGCCGCCGCCCTGGCCGGCACGCTCACGGTGCTGCTGGTGGTGCGGATCGGCCGCCGGGTGAGCCGCTCGACGATGCTCGGCGGGCTGGCCGGGGTGCTGCTGATCTGCGACGGCCTGTCGCACGTGCAGTCCCGGATGGGCATGCTGGACGCCTTCGCGGCGCTGTTCGTGGTGGCCGCGTTCGCCACGATGGTGTGCGACCGCGACGACGTCCGGGCCCGGATGGCCGTGGTCGTGGCCGAGGGCCGGATCGGGGACTCCCGCTACGGCCCGCTGCTCGGGGTGCGCTGGTGGCGGCTGGCGACCGGGGTGCTGCTCGGGTTGGGCTGCGGGGTCAAGTGGTCGGGGGTCTACTGGCTGGCCGCGTTCGCGCTGCTCACCGTGGCATGGGACTACACGGCGCGGCGCACCGCCGGGGTCGAGCGGCCGGCCCGCGGCGTGCTGGTCCGCGATCTGGCCCCGGCGCTGTGGGCGTTGGCCGTGGTTCCGGTGCTGGCGTACGTGTCCTGCTGGTGGGCCTGGTTCGGCAGCGAGACCGCGATCGACCGGTACGCCGTCGGCGACAAGATCGGCGAGGGTGGTCCGTGGGCGTTCCTGCCCGACAGCCTGCGCGGGCTCTGGTACTACAGCGGCAAGGTGCTGTCCTTCCACGCCGGCCTCACCACCCAGTCCAGCGGGGTGCATCCGTGGGAGTCCAAGCCGTGGACCTGGCCGCTGGGCCTGCGCCCGATGCTCTACCACTACGCGTCCGGGGAGCAGGTGGTCGGATGTGGCGGGCCGACCTGCGTCAGCGCGGTGATGCTGATCGGCACGCCGGCGCTGTGGTGGCCGGCGCTCGGGGTGCTCGGCTTCTCGATCTGGCGCGCGGTCACCCGCTTCGACTGGCGCTACGCCGGGTTGCTGGTGGGCTACGGCGCGGGCATCCTGCCCTGGTTCGCCAACATCGAACGGCAGATGTACTTCTTCTACATGGCGCCGGTGGTGCCGTTCCTGGCGCTGGCCACCGCCATGGTGATGGGCGAGATCATCGGCCCGCGGGACGCCCCGCGCGAGCGCCGGCAGACCGGGCTGCTGGTGGTCGGGCTGTGGGTGGGCCTGGTGGTGGCCAACTTCGTCTGGCTGTGGCCGATCCTGACCGGGCAGCCGATCACGCCGGAGATGTGGGAGTCGCAGCTCTGGCTGCCCTCCTGGCGGGCCTGAGGCGGCTGGCGCCGCTCGTGAGTGCGTAGCCGTGCTAGAGCACGGCTACGCACTCACAGGCGGCGCCAGCCGCGTCACGTCGTAGCCGTGGCCGGCGGCACGGAGCCGATCGACGAGGACGCCGCCCAGGCCCACGGCCGGGGTCAGCGATCCGAACCTCTCGGGTAGCCGCTCGCCGTCCAGGGCCAGGCAGAGCCCGCTCTGACCGAGCATCACCGCGGTGGCCGCGTAGCCGGGGTCACCGCGCCCGGACACCGTCGCTCGGAAGCGCCGCCCGCTGTCGGTGCCCGCGTCGATGTCCATCCGGAACCATCCGCGGGCCCGGCTGCGCGCGCTCGGACCGCGGCCCGGACGGGGCAGCACCCGGTCGAGCACGGCCCGCAGCGGCGCGACCCGGAAGCCGACGGCCAGCCCGGTGAGCACGGCGGTCATCCCGGCGGCGGCGACGGCGCCGCCCGGCCCGGCGCCCATACCCATCACCTCGCCGTAGCGCAGGTCCTGGCCGTAGCCGAAGTCCAGCAGCGCGTTGCTGCGCCGCACGATCCGGGTGTTGTAGGAGGCCATCACGAACGGCGCCGTCCAGGTGCCGTCCGGCCGCCGACCGGGCCGAGGCGCGCTCGACGGCTGCCGACCGGTCGGCTCCGCGGCCCGGTCCGGGCTCAGCCCGAACGGGTCGCGCAGCAGGCGGCTGCGCGCCGGGTCCTGCTGGACGGCTTCGAACTGGGCGCGCATCGAGTCGATGGTGCCGCCGCTCAGCCCGCCCCTGGCCGTGGCGGTCAGCCCGACATCGGTCAGCCCGCCGGCGCCGTCGGCCGCGGCCCGCTCGTGCAGCATCAGCACTCCGAGATCGGACGGGATCGAGTCGTAGCCGCAGGAATGCACGATCCGGGCCCCGCGATCGCGGGCCGGCCCGTCGAAGCGATCGATGGCCTCGCGGTGGAACAGCAGCTCTCCGGTGAGGTCGGCGTAGTGCGTGCCGGCGCGCGCGCAGGCCTGCACCACCCCCATCCCGTAGCGCAGGTAGGGCCCGACCGTCGTGATCAGCACCCGGGTTCCGCCGGCCAGCGCGGCCAGCGCCCGCTCGTCGGCCGAGTCGGCGAGCAGCAGCGGCCAGTCCCCGGCCCGCTCCGGGAGCTGCCGGCGGGTCGCGGTCAGCCGCTCGAGCGAGCGCCCGGCCAGGCCGATCCGCAGCCCGTCGGGGGCGTGCTCGGCCAGGTGGCCGGCGACCAGCGCACCGACGTAGCCGCTGGCACCGTAGACGACGAGGTCGTGCTCCCGAGGTTGCGTCACCACCCCATCCTGGTCGACCGCCGGCTCGGCCGCGGCCTGTCGGAGGTCGGCCGACCCGAGTGGCCCGCAGCCTCGTGGCCCCCCGCCGCCGGTCGTGAGTGCCGAGCCGTGCTCTAGCACGGCTCGGCACTCACGGGCGGCGCCAGCCGCCTCAGCCGGTGGCGGCCAGCAGCACGCTGGCCCCGAGCGCCAGCCCGGCGCTGGTCAGCTGCAGCGGGGTGAGCCGCTCGCGCAGCACGATGCGCGCCAGCAGCACCACCACGACCGGATAGAGCGACACCACGACGGCGCTGATCCCCAGCTGCCCGACCCGGGTGGCCATCAGGAACCCGACGTTCGCCGCCGTGTCCGCCACCCCGCTGATGATCATCAGCGAGTTCGGGCGGGCCGCCGAGCGGCGGGCGGCCACCAGCGCCACCAGCAGGGTGACCGTGGCGACCCGACCGGCCAGCAGCGGCCACAGCCCGGAGTCCGGCGGAGTCGCGTCCAGCCCGATGAAGAACAACCCGAACCCGATGCCCGCGGCCAGCCCGAGCGCCGGCCCCGACCGGGACGTGGCCACGCCCGGGGTACCCGCGGTGGCCAGCAGGATCGCCACCAGCGCGACGGCCACCGCGAGCAGGGTCAGCGGCCCCGGGCGCTCCCCGCCCAGCACGCCGACGACCAGCGGCAGTCCCGCGCCGACCACCGCGGACAGCGGCGCCACCACGCCCATCGGCCCCACTGCCAGCGCGCGCAGGTACAGCAGCAGCCCGGCCGCGCCGGCCACCCCGGCCAGTCCGCCGATCACCAGCGCCGCCGCCGACGGCCGGCCGGGCAGCAGGAAGATCACCGGAAGCAGCGCGAGCAGCCCGGTCACCTGCACCACGGCGGTGACGGCGAGCACCGGAGCCCGGCGTGCGGCCAGCCCACCGGTGAAGTCGGCGATGCCGTAAGCCACGGCGGTGGGCAGCGCGATCGGGACGGACATGAAACCCTCAGTTCAGCGCAACGTACTCGACAGGACAGCGCTTTGGACGCTACCGGCCGTCCCAGCGTCGTACAACGAACTATCCGCCGGAGTACGGCAGACTGGCCGCATGCAGTCCGACGAGGCGGCCATGGCCGTGGGTCGCAACGTCCGGGCGCTGCGCCACCAGCGCCGGATGACGATCGACGCGCTGGCCGCCGCGGCCGGCGTCAGCCGGGGAACGGTGATCCAGATCGAGACCGCGCGCGGCAACCCGAGCATCGGCACCCTGGCCGGCCTGGCGGCCGCGCTCCGGGTCGGGGTGGCCTCGCTGGTGGACGGCGACGCCGAGCCCCGGGTGGTGATCCGCCGCGACGCCGACGCGGCCCGGCTCTGGAGCAGTGCCGCCGGCAGCTGCGCGGTGTTCCGGATCGGCACCGATCCCCCGGACGTCGTGGAGCTGTGGGACTGGACCCTGCAGCCGGGCGACGGGTTCGACGGCGAGGCGCACCCGATGGGCACCCAGGAGGTGCTGTCGGTGCTGGCCGGGCGGCTCGGGCTCCGGGTCGGTGCGACCGAGCAGGAGCTGGACGTCGGGGACACCGTGATGTTCCAGGCGCACGCCCCGCACCGCTACAGCGGGCTGGGCAGCGCGGCGGTGCGCTTCGTGATGGTGGTACTGCAGCCCGGGGACGCCGGACTGGTGCCGCCGACCAGCATCGCCGAGGCCGGGACGCCGCCGCCGGCGGAGTAGTGGCGACCGGTCAGCAGCCGTCGATGCGCAGCGGCCGGTGCACCGGCTCGACGGCCAGCGTGCCGCCCTCCACCGTGGACCGGTAGCGACAGTTCGACCCGACCTGCACCTCGACCGTGCCGCCGTCGACGAAGCGCACGCCGTTCGGCGCCGGCATCTCGTGCACGCCCTGGTAGACCAGTGTCTCCTGCTCGAGCGGGCCGCCGCCGGAACGCAGCACCACGGCGTAGATCGGGTCGATCGCGATCGGCGAGCCCTCGACCACCAGCAGCCGACGGTCGCCGTCGGCCGCCTCGGAGATCACCCGGTTCTCCACGTTCAGCTGCGCCGCGAGCCAGACCACCGCGGTCCACCCGACGATGGCGATGCCCCCCGCCACCACCACCAGCACCCGCAGGAGGCCACGCCGCGCGACCACGGCGAGGGCCGTGGTCAGGAACACCACGGTGGCCAGCACCAGGCCCGCGGTGAACCAACGGGCATGCCGGAGGTGGAACGGGTCGGCGATCGCCAGCAGCGCGAGGCCACCGCTCAGCAGGGCCAGGATCGTGAGCAGGACCGCCCAGCGCAGTCTGATCATTCGGCGCATCCTGCCGCACCGCGGACCGACCCGCTGGGTGGCCCGACCGCCCGGCGCCGACGCCGTCAGGCCGTGGGCCCGACCCTGGCCAGGAACGGGTCGCCACCAAAGGTCCTGCCGCGCCGGGTCGGTGTCCGCGGCCGGCTCGGCGCGCCACAGCGGCATCTCGACCAGGCCCGGACGGACCAGCGTCAGCCCGTCGAAGAGGGCCCTCGATCTCGACCCCTGACCGCGGCGGTGCCGCTCCCGCTCGGACACGTCGGACCGCGACGGATCAGGACAGGGCCAGGATCCGCTCGACGTTGGCCCGACCGAAGGCCTCGGCGGGCACGTTGTCCGGGCCGAGCTGCGGCACCACGCGCGGGCCGGCCAGCACCGGGTCCTGGCGGAAGACCGCGTTGTAGGCCCGCCGGCGGGCCGCCCCGGCCGGGGTGAAGGTCGCCGTCAGGTCGGTGACGACCCGGGCGGCCACCCGCAGCCGCCGCATCCGCTCCCGGCGCTCGGCGGCGTACGGCGCGAACACCGAGCTGGACCAGCGGTCCTCGGCGCCCAGGATGTCGCCGACGATGCGGGCGTCGCGCAGCGCGATGGACAGCCCCTGCCCGATGATCGGGTCGTTCCAGCCGGCGGCGTCCCCGATCAGCACCACCCCGGGCGCGTACGGCTGGTCGGTCCAGGTGTCGTTCATCGGGTAGAAGGCGCACGGCCCGGCCGGTCGGGCCGCGGCGAACAGTTCCTCGGCGCCCGGGATGCAGGTGAACCGGCGGTACGCGGCGAGGACGGCGGACGCCCGGTCCGGCCCGGCGAACCGGCCGCGTTGGTTCACGTCGTGCAGCAGGTAGAGCCGCACCCGGCCGCCGGCCCGCGGGAACATCAGATAGAGCAGCTCGCCCTCGGTGCCCAGGGCGCACCGGTCGGCCGGCCACGCGTCCAGGCCGTCGACCAGCATCCCGCCGCCCAGCGTGCGCGGCGCACTCTGCGCCAGCTCGACCCCGATCGCGCGGCGCACCGTCGAGGTCCGCCCGTCGGCCCCGACCACCAGCCGGCAGCGCAGGGTGTGCTCGGCGGAGCCGTGCCGGTATCGCACCGAGGGGGTCTCCCC
>DATMDS010000218.1:0-5618 GCA_035557575.1 Pseudonocardia sp.
TGGACCGGATCGCCGGCGCGATCACCCGCGCCCAGGCCGAGCACGGCCGGGACGCCGTCGGCTGCTTCGGCGGCGGCGGGCTGACCAACGAGAAGGCCTACCAGTTCGGCAAGTTCGCCCGGGTCGCGCTGCGCACGTCAATGATCGATTACAACGGCCGGTTCTGCATGTCGTCGGCGGCCGCGGCGGGTAGCCGGGCGTTCGGCATCGACCGCGGGCTGCCGTTCCCGCTGTCGGACGTGGCCGACGCCGACGTGATCCTGCTGGTCGGCAGCAACCCGGCGGACACCATGCCGCCCGCGATGCAGTGGTTCGAGGCCGGCCGCGACCGCGGCGCCCGGCACATCGTCGTCGACCCCCGGGAGAGCTCCACGGCGAAGCTGGCGAGCCGCCACCTGCGCCCGGTGCCCGGCACCGACCTGGCGCTGGCCAACGGCCTGCTGCACATCGCCATCCGCGACGGCCTGGTGGACGAGGCCTATGTCGCCGAGCGCACCACCGGCTTCGACGCGGTGCGCCGTGCGGTGCGCTCCGACTGGCCCGACCGCACCGAGCGGGTCACCGGCGTCGCCATCACCGACCTCGTCGCCACCGTGCACGCGCTCGCCGCCGCGGACAGCGCGATGATCCTCACCGCGCGCGGGGCCGAGCAGCACGCCGACGGGGTGGCCACCACCACCGCGTGGATCAACCTGGCGCTGGCGCTGGGGTTGCCCGGACGCGGCCGGGGCAGCGGCTGGGCCACCGTGACCGGTCAGGGCAACGGGCAGGGCGGGCGGGAGCACGGCCAGAAGGCCGACCAGCTGCCCGGCTACCGCCGCCTCGCCGACCCGGCCGACCGCGAGCACGTGGCCGGCGTCTGGGGCATCGACCCGGACGAGCTGCCCCGCCCCGGCCTGTCGGCCTACGAGATGCTCGACCGGCTCGGCACCGAGGGCGGCGTCCGGGTGCTGCTGCTGGCCGCGTCCAACCCGGTGGTGTCGGCGCCGCACGCCGGGCACGTCGCGGCCCGGCTGGCCGCGACCGACTTCCTCGTCGTCACCGACTTCTTCCTCTCCGAGTCGGCCCGCTACGCCGACGTCGTGCTGCCCACCACGCAGTTCGCTGAGGAGGACGGCACCATGACCAACCTCGAGGGTCGGGTGCTGCGGCGCCGACGCGCCGTCGCCCCGCCACCCGGGGTGCGCAGCGAGCTGGAGATCTGGCACGCGCTGGCCGCCCGGCTCGGCCGCGGCGAGCTCTTCCCGACCGACCCGCGCGCGGTGTACGACGAGCTGCGCCGGGCCAGCTCCGGCGGAGTCGCCGACTACGCAGGCATCAGCTGGGACCGTCTGGACGCGGACGAGCAGCTGTTCTGGCCGTGCCCGGACGAGCGGCATCCGGGCACACCGCGGCTGTTCACCGAGTCGTTCCCGACACCCGACGGGCGGGCCCGGTTCGTCGCGGTGGCGCACCGCAGCGTCACCGAACGGCTCGACGACGAGTTCCCGTACCTGCTCACCACCGGGCGATCCCGCACCCACTACCAGTCCGGCACCCAGACCCGGCACCACGCCGTGCTGGCCGCCGCCGAGCCCGAGGCGTACGCCGAGCTGCACCCGGAGCTGGCCCGCCGCATCGGCGTGGCCGACGGGGATCGGGTGCGGCTGCGCACCCGGCGCGCCGAGGTGATCGTGCTGGCCAGGGTCGTCCCGGGCATCCGAGCCGACACCGTGTTCGTCCCGTTCCACTGGCCGGGGGTGAACGACCTGGTCAGTCCCCGCCTGGACCCCACATCGCGGATGCCCGAGTTCAAGGCCTGCGCGGTGTCGGTCACGGCCGTCACCGCCGCCACCGATCGCGTCCCGGTACCCGTCCCCCACCACGAGGAGAGTCAAGGATGATCAGCAAACCGGTGTTCCTGCAGGGCATCTACGGGTTCGACGGCTCCGGGATCGACAAGCCGGCGACGCTGCACCCCGACCTGACCTACACCGTGCCCGCCGGCATCACCACCCAGCCGCTGTACTTCCGCGGCGGCAACGCGACCGACGAGCTGATCACCGTCGTGCTGGTCCGCGACGGCGTGCCGATGCGCTACTTCCCGATCGGTGCCCGGGCCAGCACGCACGTGGCCCTGGCGGTCGTCGAGGACCTCGAGGACGGCACCGCGTTGGAGCTGCAACTCGCCGCGCGGGCGGGGCTGGCCGGCACCGTCGTCGTGGACCTGGGGCTGGTGGAGGTCTGACATGCAGGAACTCGTGGTGGTCGGCAACGGCATGGCCGGGGCCCGCGTCGTGGAGGAGATCCTGGCCCGCGGCGGCGGCGAGCGGTTCCGGATCACCGTGTTCGGCGACGAGCCGTACGGCAACTACAACCGGATCATGCTCAGCCACGTGCTGGCCGGCGACGGCGCCGACGAGATCTACCTCAACCCGCTGGACTGGTACGCCGAGAACGGCGTCACGCTGCACGCCGGGGTGCGCGTGGTGCGGGTGGACCGGTTCGCCGGCAAGGTCTTCGGCAACGACGGCACCGTGCTCGGCTACGACAAGCTGATCATCGCCACCGGCAGCCGGACGTTCTTCCCGCCGATGGACGGCATGTGGGTGGACGACCGCACGCTGACGCCGGGCGTGTTCGGCTTCCGGACCATCGACGACACCACCGCGATGGTCGACTACGCCCAGGGCCGGCACACCGCGGCGGTCATCGGCGGCGGCCTGCTCGGGCTGGAGGCGGCCTACGGGCTGCAGCAGCACGGCCTGGAGGTGCACGTGGTGCAGGGCGGGCCGGTGCTGATGAACCAGCAGCTGGACGCCGAGGCGGGCGGGATCCTGCGCCGGATCCTGGAGCGCAGGCTGGGCATGCACGTGCACACCGGGCACCGCCCGACCGCGATCCGCAGCGCCGGTTCGGTGTCCGGGCTCGTGCTGGCCGACGGCTCCACCATCGAGGCCGACATGGTCGTGGTCACCGCGGGCACCCGGCCCAACGTCGGGCTGGGCGTGGTGTCCGGGCTGACCGTGGAGCGGGCGATCGTCGTCGACGACCAGATGCGCACCGTCGACGATCTCGACATCTACGCGGTCGGCGAGTGCGCGCAGCACCGCGGCCAGGTGTACGGGCTGGTCGCGCCGTTGTGGGAGCAGGCCTCGGTGCTGGCCGACCACATCACCGGCGTCGACGGGGCCGCCTACCACGGCTCGCGGAACGCGACGAAGCTCAAGGTGGCCGGCGTCGACGTGGCCTCGATGGGGATCACCGCCCCGGAGCGGGAGGACGACGAGTTCGTCCGCTTCTCCGAGCCGCGCCGCGGCGTCTATAAGTCGGTGATCGTCCGGGACGGGAAGCTGGTGGGCGCGACCCTGCTCGGCGACGTGGAGAAGGTCGCGTTCCTCACCCAGAGCTTCGACCGCGGGCTGCCGCTGCCCGAGGAGCGGGTGGAGCTGCTGTTCTCGCTGGCCGGCCCGAGCCAGGAGCAGGGCGCCGCCGAGATGGACGACTCGGTGGCTGTGTGCAACTGCAACGGCATCTCCAAGGGCGCGCTCACCGCGTGCGTCGCCGGCGGCGAGACCAGCGTGGCCGGGGTGATGGCCGCGACCCGGGCCGGGAAGGGCTGCGGGTCCTGCAAGCCGCTGGTCGCGCAGATCGTCGAGTGGGCCGTGCAGGAGGGCGGCGGCGAGGTCACCGTCGACGAGAGCGCGAGCTGGTACGTGCCGTCGATCCCGCTGGCCAAGCCGGAGCTGATCTCCGTGATCCGGGAGCGCGGCCTGAAGTCGGTGTCGGCGGTGTTCGCCGCGCTCGCCCCCGAGGGTGAGCACGCGTCGTCGAAGATGCCGCTGGCCTCGCTGCTCAAGGTGGTGTGGGCCGGCGAGTACATCGACGAGAAGGACGCCAGGTTCATCAACGACCGGGTGCACGCCAACATCCAGCGCGACGGCACGTTCTCCGTGGTGCCGCGGATGGCCGGCGGCGTGACCACGGCCGACGAGCTGCGCCGGATCGCCGACACCGCGGACAAGTTCGACATCCCGATGATCAAGGTGACCGGCGGGCAACGGATCGACCTGCTCGGGGTGCGCAAGGAGGACCTGCCCGCGGTCTGGGCCGACCTGGCCATGCCGTCCGGCTTCGCCTACGGCAAGTCGATGCGCACGGTGAAGACCTGCGTGGGCACCGACTTCTGCCGGTTCGGTCTGGGCGACTCCACCCAGCTGGGCATCGACATCGAGGAGCGCTTCTCCGGGCTGGAGAGCCCGGCGAAGATGAAGCTCGCGGTGGCCGGCTGCCCGCGCAACTGCTCCGAGGCCCTGGTCAAGGACATCGGCCTGGTCGCGGTGGGCGACGACCGCTGGGAGGTCTACGTCGGCGGTGCGGCCGGGGCGTCGGTGCGCAAGGGCGACGTGCTGGCCACCGTGGACGGCCGCGCCGAGGCGATGCGGATCACCGGGGTGTTCATGCAGTACTACCGGGAGAACGCGCGCTGGCTGGAGCGGACCTACGACTTCGTGCCCCGGATCGGGCTGGACGAGCTGAAGGCGCTGCTGATCGACGACCGCGACGGCATCGTGGCCGGGCTGCAGGAGCGCATGCAGACCGCCGTCGACGCCTACCGCGACCCGTGGGACGAGGGCCGGGAGCCGGCCACCACCGGGCAGTTCGCCGATGCGCTGCCGCTGTTGCCGCTGCCCCAGGTGCCGGTGCGCGACGGCTCGGCCTCGCCGGCCGGGGTGCCTGCCCGCAACGGCTCCAACGGCAACGGGGTGCACGCGAACGGGGCCCCGGCCAGGCAGGTCGGGGTCCAGGGCGCCGGGCTGACGGAGGCGGGGGCATGACAGCTGCCGAGACGCGCACCGAGCACCGCCTGGGCCCGGTGGACCGGATCCCGGTGGGTGAGGGCCGGTCGTACGCGGTCGGGATGAGGCAGGTGGCCGTGTTCCGGCTGCGGGACGGGACGCTGCGGGCCACCCAGGCCAGCTGTCCGCACGCCGGGGGTCCGCTGGCCGACGGTCAGCTGGACCTGTCGAGGATCGTCTGCCCGCTGCACCTGCGGGCCTTCTCCTTCGCCGACGGGACGTGCAGCGAGGGTGGGCGGATCACGGTGTACCCGGTCCGCGAGGAGGACGCGCAGATCGTGGTGGAGCTCTAGCGCGGCTGCCGCCACCGCGCCGCCGTCCCTCCGTCCGGCCGGGTGCTGCGGCCCACACCGGTCGCGCCCCCGGCTGCAGCGGGGCTTCGCGGCCACGGCGCACACCCCGTGGTGCACCCCGGTTCTGATGAGGTGCCGCGGTCAGACCCGGGCCGTCCACGGCCTCCAGCGGGGCTGCACGACCACCGCGCACACCCCGTGGTGCTGTCGGGGTTTCACTCATTTGTTGCACCGGCTTCCACATCGACGCCGCCAGAGACTTGGCGGTAGCCCAGCACTTGGATCGAGTCGAATCGGTCCGGGATGGCTGTTGAGATCACGTCCTCCAGTTCGGGGACGGTGGCGCCAGCGGCGTGCAGCTCGATCACAGACCAGCTCCCTCGGGGGTGAGATGGATCAAGGGCGGCCGAGGGAAGGTCAGCGGGTTCGAGGATGCATCACGAGCCCTCTCAATGAAAGGGTGATGCCGGGCGTGTTCTTCGATCGA
>DATMDS010000219.1:0-11514 GCA_035557575.1 Pseudonocardia sp.
CCGGCGGTACCGGCTGTGCTCGGTGCCGAAGGTCTCGTAGCGCTGCGGATCGGCGACGTAGGTCATGGCGCTCATCCTGCCCGCCGGTCGCCGCGGTGACGACCGGGCGCCCGAAACTCAGGGCCGGGCGAACCGGCGGGGCGTGGTCCCGACCAGGCGGGTGAAGTGCCGGTGCAGGTGGGCCTGGTCGTGGAAGCCGACGCCGGCCGCGACCGCCGCGATCGGCTCGCCGTCCAGCAGCCGACGCCGCGCCGCCTCGACCCGGCGCCCGATCAGGTAGCGGTGCGGCGGCAGCCCGTAGGCCGTGGTGAAGCTGCGCACCAGGTGGGCCGGGTGGGCGTGCAGGATCGCCGCGGCCGAGCGCAGCGCGATCCCGGCCACCAGCCGCTCGTCGAGCAGCTCCCGCAGCTCGGCGGCCAGCCGCGGCCCGGGCGGGCCCGGCTCCCCCGGCGCCGCCCGCAGGTGCTGCCGGATCCGGTCGCCGATCAGCGCCAGCCGGCTCTCGGATTCCAGCTCCCCGCCGGGCTCGTCCAGCGCCTCGTGCAGTTGGTGCACCCGGGCCCGCAGCAGGGCGTCGTCCAGGCTCGGGGAGTCGACCGCGGCGCCCGTGAGCGCCGGGTCGAGCACGTCGGTGTCCAGGTAGAGCACGCGCTTGCGGAAACCGTGCGGGGTGGCCGCCCGGCCGGTGTGCGCGACGTGCGGCGGCAGCAGCGTGACCGCGGTGCCCAGCGCCCCGTGCTCGTGCCGGTGCAGGTCGTAGCGGATCACGCCCTGGTCGACCACGAGCAGCGTCCACGTGTCGTGCGCGTGCACCGGGTACGCGTGGTCGGTGAACCGGGCGTGGAACACCTCGGCGATGCCGGGCACCGCCGGCGCCCAGGCGCGCAGCTCGGCCCCGGTCACGTGAGAAACGTACAAGACCGGGGCCCGCCGATCCCGGCACGCTGCACCCATGCAGTTCGACACCAAGATCGCAGTGCTGGTCCGCGACGACCTGGCGACGTGGCAGCGGCTCAACGTGACGGCGTTCCTGGCCAGCGGCATCGCGGCCAACCCCGAGTTGCTGGGCGCACCGTACGTCGACGCCGACGACACCCGGTACCTGCCGATGCTGCGGCAGCCGGTGCTGGTGTTCGAGGGGAGCAAGGAGGTGCTCTCCGCCGCGCACCAGCGTGCCGTCCGGCGCGGGTTGCCGGCGGCCGTCTACACCTTCGACATGTTCGCCACCGGGCACGACGAGGCCAACCGGGCGGTGGTGCGGGCCGTGCCCGGCGACCAGTTGGACCTGGTCGGGCTGGCCGTGCACGGTCCGCGCACCGCCGTGGACAAGGTGCTCAAGGGCGCCACCCTGCACACGTGACGGGCGCCGGCGCCCGTGCCGCGCCCGCCGACCGGGTCGTCGACCTCGGACCGGACGGCGGGGACGCGGGCGGCATCGTGGTGTTCACCGGCGGGCTGTGCCACAGATCGCAGCGGCCAGCGCCGATCATGTGGTGGGCCGAGCATAGGGTCCAGCCTGGTGGGGACGTATGTGTTGCTGCTGGTGGCCGGGGTGGGCGCCGGGCTGGTCGGCTCGATGGCCGGGCTGGCGTCGCTGTTCTCCTACCCTGCGCTGCTGGCCGTGGGCCTGCCGGCGACCACGGCCAACGTGACCAACACGGTGGCCCTCGTGTTCTCCTCGGTCGGGGCGGCCGCCGGTTCCCGTCCGGAGCTGTCCGGTCAGGGCCCGACCCTGCGCCGGCTGGCGCTGGTGCCGGTGGCCGGCGGGGCCGCCGGTGCCGCGCTGCTGCTGCTCACCCCGCCCGGCACGTTCGAGCTGATCGTGCCGGTACTGGTCGCCGCGGCTGCGGTGGTGCTGCTGGCGCAGCCGCGGATCCGGGCCGCGGCCGAGCGGGCCCGGCGCCGGACCGGGCCGGCCCTGCTGCTCGGGCTGTTCGGCGCCTCGGTCTACGCCGGCTACTTCGGCGCCGCCGCCGGCGTGGTGATGCTGGCGTTGTTGCTGGTCGCCCTGCCGGTGTCGCTGCTGGTCGGCAACGCGCTGAGGAACGTGCTGCTCGGGCTGGCGAACGCGGTCGCGGCAGTCGGTTTCGCGGTGTTCGGCGCGGTGCAGTGGTGGGCGGTGCTGCCGTTGGCGATCGGGGTGCTGGTCGGCTCGTGGGCGGGGCCCGCGGTGGCCCGGCGGCTGCCGCGGACCGCCCTGCGGATCAGCATCGGCGTGGCCGGGATCGCGCTGGCCGTCGCGCTGGCCGTGGACGCCTACTGAGGTCGGCGAGTAGCGGGTATGCCCGACGGCGCTGTCCGCGCGGCCGGGTCCACCGGAGCTCCCTGGACCGGGATGGCCGGGGCCGCGCGGACCTCGGCCGGCACGACCGGGATCGGCGCGGTCGTCGGGTCGCCGTCCGCCGGCCGCGCCGGGCCGGTCGGTAGGCCTGTTCCCGGGCCGGTGCCCGGTCCACTCCGCGGATCGAGCGCGCGGCGCACCGCCCGGCCGGCTGCCGACACCACCGCCTCCAGCGGACCGCGCCGCCCGGCCAGCCGGAACGCCGCCCCGATCAGGACAGCGCCGGCCACGTGGGCCAGCCACAGCCCGAGCAGCACCTGAGGCGGCTCGTCCTCGCCCGAGTACACGCTGAGCAGGATCACGTGCAGGGTGTAGAGCGTCAGCGGGATCGCGCCGACCGCGGCCGGCAGCCACACCACCACCCACCAGCACCGGGCCAGCAGCAGCATCGCGCCCAGCACGGCGAGTGCGGTCCCGGTGGTGTGGATCATGTTGACCGGGGTGCCCGAGTGCGGGGCGTTGACGGCCAGCCACCACCAGCTGTCGGTCGGGGTGGTGCCGTAGTTGCGTTCGGCCAGTGCATCGGGGCCCAGCGCCGCGGCGCCGCCGCCCGGGCCGAGCAACCAGGCCGACCCGGCGGCCGCGGCCACCGCGAGCGCCGCGCCGCCGACCAGCAGCCCGACCGCCACCCGCAGCCGGCGCAGGTCGAGGCGACCGACGGCCATCCCGGCCAGCAGGTAGGTCGTCCAGACCAGCACCGGGTAGTAGCCGGTCACGGCGAGCGTCACGAACAGCTCGCCGGGCCGGGCCAGCGCGTCCAGCCCGGGCTGCTCGCCGGGTCCCTCCGGCAGCTCGGCGCGCAGCAGCTGGCCGGCGACCGGCGCCAGCGCGGCGACCAGCACGGCCCCGCACCCCAGCACCGCCGCCGGCAGCCGCAGCAGCGGGGTGGCCACCACGAACAGCAGCCCGTAGTAGGCGAGGATCACCGCGACCGGCGAGTCGAACGCCACCAGCCACAGGCCCAGCAGCCCGACCAGCAGGCCGCGCACGATCAGCCCGCCGGCCGCGGCCAGGTGCGCCCGGCCGTCCACGGGCCGGCGCGGGCCGCCGGAGGACAGCGCCACCCCGACCCCGGCGAGCACCGCGAACAGGGCCGAGGCCCGGCCGTCCGGGATCAGGCCGGTCAGCGTGGGCACGTCGGCGCCGTCGTGCAACGGCAGGATGTGGGTGGCGAACATGCCGACCAGCGCGAGGGCGCGCGCCGCGTCGACGCCGAGGATGCGCCCGCCGCGGGATCGGGGCAGCCCGGTCGTCGCCGGTGTCCTGCGTGCCGCGCGGTCGGTCATCGGCCGCCGTGCACCGCGGGTCGCACCGGGCCGTCCGGACGCGCGCCCACCCGGGCCAGCCAGTCGTGCAGCGCGCGCTGGGCCACCGGCAGCGGTGGCCGGCGGGACGGGTCGTTGTCGAGCGCCGCACGCAACAGCGCGGTGTGCGCCGAGTACGTGGGCAGGTGGCTGAGCGGTGCCCCGGTCGCGGCCGCCCGCAGCCCGGACATGGCGTCGGGGCGGCTGCCCCGCGGCGGGTGCCCGGTCAGCGCGAACGAGATCGTCGCGGCCAGCTGCCAGGAGTCGGACGCCGGCGTGGCCCGCTCCCCGCTGGCCACCTCCGGCGCCAGGTAGTCGGGCGTGCCGAGCACGAAGCCGGCGATGGTCATCGTGGCGTCGGTGGTGGCGCGGGCGATCCCGAAGTCGATCAGGTGCGCCAGCCCGGCCCGGTCCAGCACGATGTTGCCCGGCTTGACGTCACGGTGCATCACCCCGAGCGTGTGCGCGGCGTGCAGCGCGCCGGCCACGCCAGCCCACACCCAGGCGGCCGCGACGTCGTCGAGCGGGCCGCGGTTGCGCACCAGCCCGCCCAGCGGCTCGCCGTCGACGTGCTCCATGACGATGACCAGCCCGTCCAGCTCGGCCAGTCCGGGGTCGCTGGTCGCCGGCAGCAGGTCGTGGATGCGCACACAGTTCGGGTGCCGGATCGCGGCCAGAGCCCTGGCCTCGCGCTGGATGCGCTGCTCGGTCTCCGCGTCCGGCGCGTGCGCCGCCTTGAGCGCGACCTCCTGGCCGAGCCGGGAGTCGTAGGCCAGCCAGACCCGGCCGAACCCGCCGGCGCCGAGCCGGCGGACCAGCTGGAAGCGCGGGGCGGCACCGGCGCGGGCCGGGTGCGGCACGCCGGCGACCGGCGGGCGGGCGTCCGTCGGGGTGGGCGCGACCAGGGTCGGAGTCGGGCTCGATCCGGGGCGGGGCGGGGCGCCGGCGGCCGGCGGGGCCGGGCGTGCGGTGTCCGGGCGGGTCCGGACCGCGGACCGGATCGGTCCCCCGGCTCCGGCCGGCTCCGGTGGGCGCGGCGCCCGGTCCGCACGTGAGCGCGGCTCCAGTGAGCGTTGCACGACCTCCCGCGACGGCGCCCCGACCAGCAGCACCACCACGATGCCCAGGAAGCCTCCGATGGTCACCCCGACCCACAGCTGTCCGGACGAGCCGGCCGCGACGTCGACAGTGAGCACGGCCACCGCCAGCAGCGGCAGCCAGAAGAACCGGGAGGGCCAGCGCGGCCCCCGGCGCAGCGCCAGCCGCGCCTGCACCGCCACCATCGAGGCTGCGACCAGCGGGAACAGCACGAGCAGCAGCAGCGCCAGCCCGAACCGCAGCGGCACGGCGAGGCTGAACGCCTCGGTCACGGAGTACTCACCCAGGTAGTCGGACTGGGGCAGGTCCAGGCACGCCGCCTCGGACAGGTCGCGCAGCTGCCGGTTGGTGAGCCCGGGCACGTCCCGCCCCGCCGATGCCAGCGTGAAGATCCGCCCGGTGGCGGTGAACGCGAGCAGCGGCAGCAGCCCGGCGCTCAGCACGCCGAGGCCGATCAGCAGGGCGGACTCGCTGACGCCGTAGCGGGAGCCGATCCGCCGCCGCAGCACGGCCACCCCGATCAGTCCCAGGGTGGGCAGCAGCCCGACCCCGACGCCCAGCGCGGAGACCGCCCACGGCCAGCCACCGGGGCAGGCGTCCGTCCCCAGCACGCCGCGCAGGCTGGCGATCAGCCCAGCGAGCAGCGCGCTCAGCCCGTCCACGCCGGCCTCCTCCGCCGGCGCCTCGGGTCACTCCGGCGACCTCCACTATGGCATTGCCGGAGCGGTGGTGGCGGTGGTGGTGCACCGGAAACGCCGGCGCGCCCGGTCAGGTCGCGGCGGTCGCCGAGTGCGCGACGATGTGCGTGACCGGCACGTCGTACCGGTCCCTGGCCCTGGTCACCACGTCCTGGCCCAGCCAGGCGGAGTGCTCCGGCCGGTGCGTGGAGATCACGATCCGGTCCGGCTGGAACCGGTCGACCGCGGTGGCCAGCGCGGTGAGCGGGCGGTAGTCGCCCAGCTCCCCGTCGGCCCGCAACCCGTTCTCGGTCAACGTGGCCAGGGTGTCGTCCAGCCGGCGCTGGGCGGCCTCGACGGTCGCCTCCCAGACGAACGCCGCCCCGGTCAGCTCGGCCTGACCGGTGTCCACCGGGTTGGCCGGTACACACACGAAGTAGTGGGCCTGCCCGTCGGCGTCGATCCGGTGCAGCTCGCGCAGCAGCTCCGGGGCGCCGACGGTCTCGTTCGCCAGCACCAGCACCTTCGTGGCCGGTCCGGTCGGTTGCTGCGCGTCCATCGCCTCGGCGGTGATCGAGCCGCCCATCCGGCGGGTCATCCAGTACAGGCCCAGCACGATCGCCCAGGAGATCAGGCTGAGCACCAGCTGCGACCGGGTGTCCTCGGTGAGGCCCATCAGGATCAGAACACCCAGGATCGCCGAGATCGTGGCCAGCGACAGCACCGGGAACAGCCACATCTTGACCAGCAGCCGGTCCTCCGGCGTGCGTCGGCGCAGCACCACCTGGGAGATCGCGATGAGCAGGTAGACGAACAGGATGATCGCGCCGGAGGAGTTCAGCAGGAACAGGAACACGGTGTCCGGTGAGATGTATGCGGCGATCACGCAGAGGAAGCCGACCACGGTGGAGGACAGAATGGCCCAGGTCGGCACGCCCCGACTGTTCACTGTGATCATCTGCACCGGTGCCTCCCGGCGCGCGGCCAGCACGAACAGCATCCGGGACGCGGTGTAGAGCCCGGAGTTCAGGCAGGACAGCACCGCGGTCAGCACGACCGCGTTCATGATGTGGTCCGCGTACGGGATGCCCATCTCCTGGAACGCCCGGACGTAGGGCGGCGAACCCTCCTCGTTGCTGTTCCACGGGATGATCACCGCGAGCAGCAGGATCGAGCCGACGTAGAAGATCGCGATGCGGATCACCACGGAGTTGGTGGCCTTGGCGATGGCCCGCTTCGGGTCGTCGGACTCGGCCGCGGCGATGGTGGCGATCTCGGCCCCGACCATCGAGAAGATGACGACCACGATGCTGGAGAAGATCGCGCCGACGCCGAGCGGGAACAGGCCGCCGTCGTTGGTCAGGTTGGAGAAGTCCAGGTCCTTGCCGGGCCACAGGCCGAGCACGAACAGCGAGCCGAGCACCAGGAACGCGATGATCGCGAACACCTTGATCCCGGCGAACCAGTACTCGAACTCGCCGTAGGAGCGCACCGAGAACAGGTTCGTCACCGTCATCAGGATCATCAGCACGAGCGAGAGCAGCCACAGCGGGGCGTCGAACCAGAAGGTGATGATCTTGGCGCCGGCCACCGCCTCGAAGCCGACCACGATGACCCAGAAGTACCAGTACAGCCAGCCCACGGAGAAGCCCGCCCAGCCGCCGAGCGCGCGTCGCGCGTAGTCGGCGAAGGAGCCGGTCGACGGGTTGGCCGTGGCCATCTCGCCGAGCATCCGCATCACCATGATGATCAGCACGCCGGTCAGCGCGTAGGACAGGAACGCCGCCGGCCCGGTGTTCTTGATGACCACGCCGGACCCGACGAACAGCCCGGCACCGATCACGCCGCCGATCGCGATCATCGTCAGGTGCCGCTGCTTCAGGCCCTTGTGCAACTCGGTGGAACCACTCACTGCAGCCTCCTGACGGTCGCCGACCGGCCCCGAACCGGTCCGACACCGAAGCGACGATCACCATCGCAAACCCGCCGCGGACGGCGCAAGCAGGCAATGCGGTACCGCGCGGTGCGGGCCCGACGAGCGGAATGCCGGGCGGGGCCCGGCGCGTTCCCCGGTGATGGGTCTCACCTACGCCGACGGACCGCTGTCCGCCCATCCCCCGCGCGATGTCAACTACCGGCTCGACGGGCCGGCGCACAAGCTGCTGATGCACCCCTACCCGCGGCGGATCCGCGCCGAGTTCGCCGGGCGCACCGTGCTGGACACCCGGCACGGGGTGCTGGTGCACGAGACCGCGCTGCCGCCCCGGCTCTACGTGCCCGAGTCCGACCTCGACCAGGCGGCGTTCGTGCCCAGCGAGCACAGCACGCACTGCCCGTTCAAGGGCGACGCGTCCTACCGGACCCTGCGGGTGGGCGAGCGCGAGGTGCCGAACGCGCTGTGGGCCTACCCGAGCCCGACCGACGAGGCGCACTGGCTGAAGGGCTACGCGTCGCTCTACTGGGCGGCCGCCGAGGCCTGGTACGACGAGGACGAGCAGATCAGCGGGCTCACCGACCCGTTCCACCGGGTGGATGTGCGGGCCACCGGCCGGCACGTGCAGGTGCTGGCCGGGGACACCGTGGTCGCCGAGTCGCGGGCGCCGCTGGTGCTCAGCGAGACCGGGCTGCCGAACCGGTACTACCTGTCCGCCGACGACGTACGGGTGCCCCTGGAGCCCACCGACACCCGCACGCACTGCCCGTACAAGGGCGACGCCGGCTACCGGACCGTGCGGCTGCCGGACGGGCGCCGGCTCACCGACGCGGGCTGGACCTATCCGGAGCCGCTGCCGGAGTCGGCGCGGATCGCCGGCCGGATCAGCTTCCTGCACGAGGAGCTGCGGCTGCTGGTGGACGGCGAGCCGGCCTGAGCTCGGCGATGGCCCGATCCCGGGCGGCTCAGCCGGCCGGCACCGGGTCCGCACCGCGGTAGATCCGCCGGTAGGCCAGCGGCGACAGCCCGATCGCGGAGTGCAGGTGCTGGCGCAGCGAGGCGGTGGTGCCGAAGCCGGAGTCCGCGGCGATCCGGTCGACCGGCAGGTCCGTGGTCTCCAGCAACCGGCGGGCCCGCTCCACCCGCTGCTGGACCAGCCACCGGTTCGGGCTCATCCCGGTCTCCTCACGGAACCGACGGGTGAAGGTGCGCACGCTGGTCATGGCGTGTTCGGCCAGGTCGGTCAGGGTCAGCGGGGTGTCCAGCCGAGCCAGCGCCCAGGCCCGGGTGGGCGCCGTGCCGGAGCTGTCCGACGCGGGCAGCGGGCGTTCGATGAACTGCGCCTGGCCGCCGTCGCGCCAGGCCGCGACCACGGCCCGGCGCGCGCTGCGGTTGGCCACCTCGACGCCGTGGTCGCGGCGCACCACGTGCAGGCACAGGTCGATGCCGGCCGCGTTGCCGGCCGAGGTGAGCACGTCGCCGTCGTCGACGAACAGCACGTCGGGGTCGAGCTCGACGGCCGGGAAGAGCGTGCGGAACCGCCGGGCGAACATCCAGTGCGTGCTGGCGCGACGCCCGTCGAGCAGCCCGGCCGCCGCGAGCACGAACGCGCCGGTGCAGATGGACATGATCCGGGCGTTGCTCCCGGTCAGGGCCTGGGCCAGGGCCGGCTCCACGGTGCCGTCGCGCAACGCCCGGTGGTCCGTCGTGCCCGGCACGACCACGGTGTCGGCGGTGGCCAGGATCGATCCGTCGTGGTCGGGCAGGATGCGGTAGCCCGCCGACGTGCGCACCGGTTCCCCGTCCAAGGTGCACACCCGGACCCGGTAGAGCGGGCGTTCCGCCGCGTCGGTGGCCCCGCCCAGCAGCTTGTGCGGCAGCCCCAGCTCGAAGCCCACCACGTTGTCCACGGCCAGCACGGCCACCTCGTGCACGCGGTTCATGGCCGGATCCTTGCACATCTTGGCTGTTCGGCCACTGGCCTTTACCCGCCCGGCCCCCCAGGCTGGCCGGCGTGACCGAAGTCGTGCACGAACCGGCCCGCCAGCGCGGCCGGCGGATCCACCCCGCGTGGTGGGTCGCGGTGGCCACGTTCCTGTCCGTGGTCTGCGCGGCCGGGGTGCGCTCCATGCCGGGTGTGCTGATCGAGCCGCTGAACGGCGAGTTCGGCTGGTCGCTGGGCACGATCTCGGTGGCCATCTCGATCAACCTGGTGCTGTTCGGCCTGACCGCGCCGTTCGCCGCGGCGCTGATGGAGCGCTTCGGGGTCCGCCAGGTCGTGACCGCGGCACTGCTCCTGGTGGCTGTGGGCAGCGGGCTGACCGTCTTCGTCAGCGCGCCGTGGCAGCTGGTGCTGACCTGGGGGGTGATCATCGGGACCGGCACGGGGTCGATGGCGCTGGCCCTGGTCGCGACGGTGGTCGGGCGCTGGTTCGTGGCCCGCAGGGGCCTGGTCTCGGGTCTGCTCACCGCGGCCAGCGCCACCGGACAGCTGGTGTTCCTGCCGCTGATCGCGACTCTGGCGGACCGGATCGGCTGGCGGGCCGCGGCACTCGCGGTGGCCGGGGCGGCGCTGCTGGTGGTGCCGTTCGTGCTCGGGCTGCTGCGCGACCGCCCGTCGGATCTGGGACTGCTCCCGCTCGGCGGCACCTCCGCGGACGTGCTGCCGCCGCATCGCACCGGCGCCGCCCGGATGGCCATCGGCGCGCTCACCGGCGCGGCCCGCACCCGGCCGTTCTGGCTGCTCGCCGGCGGCTTCATGATCTGCGGCGCGACCACCAACGGGCTGGTGCAGTCGCACTTCGTGCCGGCCGGGGCCGACCACGGGATGCCGATGACCACGGCGGCGTCGCTGCTCGCCCTGGTCGGCCTGTTCGACCTGGTGGGCACGGTGGCCTCGGGCTGGCTGACCGACCGCTTCGACCCGCGGCTGCTGCTGCTGGCCTACTACGGGCTGCGCGGGGTGTCGCTGGCCATGCTCGGCCCGCTGTTCGGTGCCGGCCTGAATGCCAGCATGCTCGCGTTCGTGATCTTCTACGGGCTGGACTGGGTGGCCACCGTGCCACCGACGATGGCGCTCTGCCGGGAGATCTTCGGCCCGACCTCCGCCGTGGTCTTCGGCTGGATCTACGCCTCGCACCAGATCGGGGCGGGCATCGTGGCGCTGGCGGCTGGGCTGGTCCGCGACCACTACGGCAGCTACACGCCGGCGTGGGCCGGCGGTGCGGTGCTGTGTGTGGTCGGCGCCGTGCTGTCGGTACTGATCAAGCGCGAGCCGGTGCGGCTGAGCTCGGTCAGCCCGTGAGACGCGGTACGACGGGCCGCTGAGGCCCGAGGCCCCAGCTACTGGGCGAGGAATCAGCGCCAGCCCGGGACGCGGTCTGCTCCCTGCGGTCCGGGCTCGACTCGCCGAGACGGCGCCGCTGGCCCCGGCTTCAGGTGCGTCTGGTTCCGTGGGCCGGCCCCCTGGGAGGCCTGGCGGCCGACGATCCCGGGCGCACCGACGCCGCGTTCGTCTGGCTTCCCCTCCCGGACCCGGAACACCATGACTGGTTCGAGGTGAAGACCGAGCCCCGTGTGGTCGCGCTCCCGGCAACCCATCCTTTGGCCACCCGCCACGATCTCGACATCGAGGATCTGCTCCTGGCACTGCCCGCCGAGAGCAGGGCGCTGCGTGACTACTAGCTCGCCATCGACTCCCGCACGGACACCTCTGCTCATCGCAGCGGAGATTGCCAGCGCCGAAGAGACGGCGAGGCACTCACGGGCGGGGCCTCGGCGTGTGCCTGCTCTCCGCCGGCAATGGCCCGCTGATTATCCGCGACGGAGTCGCGATCCGCCCGATCACCGGGGGTCACGCCCAGCCGGCTCGCTCTGGTCTGGCGAAGACAGGACCAGGGGCCGCTCCTCGCGCACCTGCGCAGCGCAGTCCGGGCTGCCGCCTGCCGCCAGCGCGGGCAGCACGGCGAATTCCTTGAGACGTCCTGAGCTGGCGGAGGCAGATCGGGGCAAACGCGGTGGAAAGGGCGCATGCAGTTGAACAGTCCGAGCGCGCGGAGGACGCGCGCTCAATCGTCTACCAGCCGCCGCTGTCGGATCGAGCTCGGGCGCGTCAGAAGGGTGGGTCGGCGGATCCCGGTGGTGATGTGCCGGTCAGTGGTG
>DATMDS010000220.1:0-2786 GCA_035557575.1 Pseudonocardia sp.
GCGGCGCAGCAGGAACGGGCGCACCAGGCGGGACAGCGCGGCCGTCGCGTCGGGGTCGCGGTAGCGCTCGACGGGGACGGCGACGCTGCGGCGGAAGTCCTCCAGCCGGCCCAGCAACCCCGGGGTGGTCCAGTCCAGCACGGACCACAACTCCGTGAGCCGGTTCTCCACCGGGGTGCCGGTGAGCGCCACCCGGGCCGCCGTTGGCCCAGAAGACTGGCACAGCGCCCGCAGCTCCCGCGCGGTGCGCGACAGCGGGTTCTTGGCGTGCTGCGCCTCGTCGGCAACGACCAACCCCCAGCCGATCTCGGCCAGCTGCGGCCGGTCCCGGCGCACCACCCCGTAGCTGACCAGCACCACCTCGTCGGCGGCGACGTCTTCCAGGTGCCGGTCACCGCCGTGGTAACGCCGGACCGGCACGCTGGGGGCGAACCGGGCCAGCTCGCGCTGCCAGTTGCCCAGCAGCGACGTCGGGCAGACCACCAGCGTCGGCCCGGCTTGCAGCGGCCGGCGGTGCAGGTGCAGCGCGATGAGCTGGACGGTCTTGCCCAGCCCCATGTCATCGGCGAGGCAGCCGCCCAGCCCGAGGTCACACATCTGCACCAGCCAGGCCAGCCCGCGCTGCTGGTAGGGGCGCAGGGTGGCCTCGAGCCCCGCGGGCGGTGCCAGCTCCCGGTCGCCGGCGTCGGCCAGTCGGGCCAGTAGCTCGGCCAGTGGCGCGTCGGGGCGAAACTCGACGGTCTCGCCGTCGACGGTCAGAGTGCCGGTGAGCGCGGCGGCGAGGGCCTCGACGCCGGTCATCCGCCGGGCGCGGCGGCGGCGCAGCCGCTCCAGCAGCTGGGGATCCACCCGCACCCACCGGCCGCGTAGCCGCACCACCGGGCGCTTGGCTTCAGCCAGGGCGGCGACCTCCTCGTCGGTGAGGACCTCCCCGCCGACGGTGACCTGCCATTGGAACTGCAACAGGTCCTTGAGCCCGAAGGTGCTCGTGGCCGCCGAGGCCGGCGTGGGGGTGGCGGCGGTGGCGCGCAGCTTCGGTCCCTCACCGAGCAGCTCGGCAGGCCAGAGCACCTCGATACCCGCGCCGCCCAGCACCTCGGTGCCGGTGTCGAGCAGGTCGGCGATCGCGTCGTCGTGCAACGCCAGCTCGGTGGGGGTGGCCGCGCGCAGCACCGGGGCCAGCGGCGGCCAGGCCCGGGCCCCCCGGCGCAGCGCGAGCAGCAGATCGGTCTCCGCCTGCTCGCCGAGCCTGGTCAGGACCGCGGCCGGGGCGTCCCACAGGTCGGCGACGTCCACGGTGAGGCTGGGGTCAGCGACGCTGCGCAGCGCGAGCACCCCGGCAAAGGGCTCGTCGGGCTTGCCGGGCGGCTCGACCCGCAGGACGGTGCGGGCGCCAGCGGCCAGCGCCGCGTCGGTCCCGGCGAGCCATCCGGCCAGCTCACCGGTGTCGATGGGCTCGCGGGCAGCAAAGGCGGGTGCGCACGTCGCGCGCGAGGCGGCGGCGGTGCGGACCATGACGTCGGCGATCGCGTCCCACAGCGCCCGGACCAGCGCCTCCGGGGAGCGGACCCGCAGCGGCGCCGAACCGGCGACCGGCAGCGCGTGAGCGTGCGCGGGCATGGCGGCGGTGAGCTCGGCCAGCCACTGCGCGTCGGCCGGGTCCAGCGGCCCGGCCCGCCAGGCGCCGTACCCGGCTGGGGTGGCGGTGGGCAGCAGCCGGCCGCGGGCGATCAGCCCGACCCCGGCCGTCGCCGCCGTCGCCCAGGCGGCCAGCGCCGGGTCGGTGCCCTCGGTGGGCAGGGCGAGCAGCTCGGGTAGCGCCTCGCCGATTCCGACCAGCCGGGCGGGCACCGTCTTTCGCCTGATGGCGCGGCCCGCGGGCACCGCCAGCTCGATCTCGTCCGGCCCCTCGCCGTAGAGCGCAAGCCGACCCTCGCGAGGTGGATCGGCGGGCAGGAACACCGCGGGACGGCGCTGGTCAAGCAGCACGCGCGGCACTCTAGCGACCCGCAGCTAACGAACGGAGCCGCCCCGGCGATTACCCCTTGTGGTAGATCCATCACAGCCGGTAGACATTCTTGATCAGTTCATCCGGGTGGTCCTGCAGAAAGGAAAAGCTCACGATGTTGAGACGGTTCGGAGCGTGCCTCGCGGTTGCCTCATCGATCCTCCTCGCCGCCGCCCTGCCGAGCGCCGCGGCGGCGCGCCCCGATGATCGGGCACAGAAGGACGGTGCGTTCTCCATCCGGTTGGTCCCCGAGGAAGTTCGCGGCGGAGGCGACCGTGGTGGGATCGGCTTCGCCCGGCTCGCCCTCGACGAAGCCCGTGAGACGGCCTGCTACTTCATCGAGTGGAGGGAACTCGAAGGCTACGTCACCGCCGCACATCTGCACGTCGCGCCTCGGGGCAAGGACGGCCCGCACGCGATCGATCTCTTCAACGACGAACACTTCACCGGGAAGCGAGGTGCGACCTGGGGCTGCGTCCGCGTGGAAGACGACAGAGGCCACGAGGGCCACATGAGCGCCCGCGAGAAGATCCGGGACATCATCAAGAATCCTGAGTACTTCTACCTCAACGTCCACTCGACCAGGTATGAGCATGGCGCCCTCCGTGGTCAGCTCGACTAGCTGCAAGGGAGGCAGCTAGCGGGTCGCTGCCGCGGCGGACCGACCCGGTGCGGACCCTGCAGCAAGCCCTCGATTCACGACCAACGTGACGACGGCGGCCCTCAGACAACTTCGCGCAGCTCGGAGATCTCGCCTCCTCCGACGATCCCGGGCCGG
>DATMDS010000221.1:0-4049 GCA_035557575.1 Pseudonocardia sp.
GCTGGCCAAGGAGATGGACATCACCCCGGAGAAGGTGCTGGAGATCCAGCAGTACGCCCGGGAGCCGATCTCGCTGGACCAGACCATCGGCGACGAGGGCGACAGCCAGCTCGGCGACTTCATCGAGGACTCCGAGGCCGTCGTCGCGGTCGACGCGGTCAGCTTCACGCTGCTGCAGGACCAGCTGCAGTCGGTGCTGGCCACGCTGTCCGAGCGGGAGGCCGGTGTGGTGCGGCTGCGCTTCGGACTCACCGACGGGCAGCCACGCACGCTGGACGAGATCGGCCAGGTGTACGGGGTCACGCGGGAGCGGATCCGGCAGATCGAGTCCAAGACGATGTCGAAGCTGCGGCATCCGTCGCGCTCGCAGGTGCTGCGCGACTACCTGGACTAGCCGCCGCCGAACGGGGCGCCGGCGATGGTGCGGAACGGTGGGAAGATCGGGGTCAGACCGCCGGCGAGCAGGCTGGCGTGCACCGGCGTGCGGTCCCGGTAGATCACGTTCACCTCGACCGCGAGCCGCTGCGCCCGCTTGGCCGCGAGCCGCAGCACGCGCAGCGCGGCGACCCCGAAGAAGCTGACCGCGCCGAGGTCGAACACGACGACCTTCGGCCGGCTGTCCAGCTCCCGGTGCAGGACCGTGCTCCAGTGCGGGGCGGTGACCGAGTCCAGCTCGCCGACCAGCACGATCAGCACGACGTCGGACGTCGGCCGCAATACGGTCACCTTCACCAGCGCTGGATACCCGCTCGACCGACGATCAACCCTGCGACGTACGGGATGACGGCTGGGCACCGACCGAGTAGACCTACCGGCACCAACCCCGAGGGAGGAGTGACGTGGAACGCGGAAGCGACAAACACGGCCCCCGTCAGGACGACCGGCTCAAGGCAGAGCTGACCGGCATGCTCGGCTCGGCCGGCGGGCACCGGGAGGAGTGGGTCGACCCGGAACCGCCGGCCGACGACGACCCGGCCCGCCCCGACTACGCGGCCGAGGCCGCCGCCCCGGACCCGGACGCGGACGAGCGCCTGGACCGGCTGCGGCACGACATGGACGTGGCCAACGACAGCCGGTTCGAGGGACGGGACATTCCCGAACGACCCGACGTGTGAGCCCGGGGTGCCGGGTCCGCCTCGATCAGCACGCTCCGGCTCGACCACGACCCGGAGGGCTTCGTGTCGAGGACCGCGGCGCCGCCGAGGGCGCGTGGCGCGGTGACGTGGACCGATCCCCGCAGGTCGGCGCGGGCAACCCCCGCCGTCGACCGACCTCGCGGCGACGATCGAACCCCGTCGCCGCGGTACTCCCCGCGACCGCCCGGTCCACCCCGCGCCGGGCGGACGCGCCCTGTCCTGCTCCTATGGGCTGTTTCTGTCCGCATACCGTTTCTGAGGTCGACGGTGGCGGGTACATGACGGAATGAGTCGCTCCCGTCTGCGCATCCGCTTGCGCCGATGACACCGACGCCGCGGGAGGACTACTCCCACCTGCACCCGGTGCTCGTCGAGTTCGCCGCGCTGCCCGCGGACGACCCGCGCCGCGCCGCGATGCGGGACAAGCTGGTCGCCGGGTTCCTTCCGGTCGTGCAGCACATCGCCCGGCGGTTCAGCGGCCGCGGCGAGCCGCTCGACGACATCGAGCAGGCCGGGACGTTGGGACTGATCGGGGCGGTGGACCGGTTCGAGCCCGGTCGCGGCATCGACTTCCTGTCCTTCGCCGTCCCGACGATCACCGGCGAGATCCGCCGGCACTTCCGCGACCACACCTGGGGCATGCGGGTGCCGCGCCGGCTGAAGGACCTGCAGAGCAACATGAACGGCGTCATCGGTCCGCTCTCGCAGAAGCTGGGCCGGGCGCCGCGACCGAGCGAGATCGCCCGGCAGCTGGACCTCCCGGTGGAGGAGGTGCTGGAGGGCCTCGAAGCGCAGCAGGCCTACCGCAGCAGCTCCCTGGACGAGCTGACCTCGGCGCAGGACACCCCGCTCGCCGACCGGCTCGGCGGAGCCGATGCGGAACTGGACCGGGTGGAGTACCGGGAGTCGCTGATCCCGCTGCTGAACCAGCTGTCCGACCGGGACCGGGCGATCGTCGTGATGCGCTTCTTCGGCGGTCAGACCCAGACCCAGATCGCCGAGGTGATCGGCATCTCGCAGATGCACGTGTCCCGGCTGCTCAGCCAGATCCTCATCACGCTGCGCCGCCAGATGACCGAGGACTGAGCAGGCGGTTTGACGCGGCCGGCGTTCTTTCCTACCGTGTCACCTCAGGTCAAGAGCACCAGCGTCAAGCCCCGGCTCGCTGGTCGGCAACCCTCCTCCGCGGTGGGGTGCTCCGGGTGACGACCGGGCCGCCGTGCACCCACGGTGGCAAGCGCGGACCCGACGCACCCGGGTCCCCGAGGTTCCGGAGGACCGTGATGACCGCTGTGCTGCCTGCCCCCGTTCCCACCGCGATCGACGCCGCGCCCGTTCTGCCGCGCACCGCCGGCGCGCAGCTGCAGGTCCCGCTGGTCACCGGGGAACGCGTGCGCTACGCCAACCTCGACCTCGCGGCCAGCGCGCCCGCGCTGTGCGCGGTGGCCGAGCACGTGGCCGAGCTGCTGCCGTACTCGGCCAGCGTGCACCGGGGCGCCGGCTACGCCTCCCGGGTGTGCACGGCGGTGCTGGAGCAGGCCCGCGGCACCGTCTCCCGCTTCCTCGGCGCCCGGCCCGACGACGTGGTGGTGTTCACGCGCCACACCACCGACGCGCTGAACCTGCTGGCCGGCTGCGTGCCGGGGCGGGTGCTCACCCTCGACGTCGAGCACCACGCCAACCTGCTGCCCTGGTCGCGCAGCGGGCACCGGGTGCTGCCGGCGGCGAGCACGCTGGCCGGGACGCTGACCGCCCTCGCGGCGGCGCTGGCCGCCGAGCCGATCGCGCTGGTCGCGGTGACCGGGGCGTCCAACGTGACCGGGGAGGCGCTGCCGCTGGCCGAGATCGCCGGGCTGGCCCACGCGGCGGGGGCCCGGCTGCTGGTCGACGCCGCGCAGCTGGCCCCGCACCGGCGCATCGACATCGCCGACACCGGCATCGACTACCTGGCGCTGTCCGGGCACAAGCTGTACGCGCCGTTCGGGGCCGGCGTGCTGGTCGGGCGCCGGGACTGGCTCGACTCCGGCGCCCCGTACCTGGCCGGTGGGGGCGCCACCCGCCGCGTCCGGGCCGGCGCCGAGGTGGGCCCGTGGGAGACGGACACGGTCGAGGTGGAGCCGGTCGAGGTGGAGTGGGCGGCCGCACCGGAGCGGCACGAGGGCGGCACCCCGAACGTCACCGGCGCCGCGGCGCTGGCCGCCGCCTGCCGCGCCCTGGACCCGGTGCTCGACCAGGCCGCCCCGGACCACGAGCGGGCCCTGCTGGAACGGCTGGTCGACCGGCTGGACGAGATCCCCGGTGTGACCCGGCTGCGGATCTGGCCGGACTGCCCGGATCGGGTCGGCGTCGTCTCCTTCACCGTCGACCCGTACCCGGCCGGGCTGGTCGCGGCCTACCTGTCCGCCGAGCACGGCATCGGGGTGCGCGACGGGCGGTTCTGCGCGCACCCGCTGGTCGAGCGGCTGACCAGCGCGGCCGAGGGCGCGGTGCGGGCCAGCCTGGGCATCGGCACCGGCGTCGAGGACATCGACCGGCTGACCGACGCGCTCACCGCGCTGGTCGAGCGCGGCCCGGGCTGGACCTACGGGATCGTCGACGGCCGCTGGAACCCGACCCCGGACCCGCGCGACGCGCACCCGCTGCCGCTCTCCCTCCCCTGACCGGGCGCGCCCCGCCCGCCCGGCTCCCCGGCTCCCCCGTCTCACCCGAACGAACGGCACGGTCGCACGATAGGTTCGTGCGAACGTGCCGTTCGTTCGAGCGGGGGAACGGACACGGCTCACCACTCACGACCGGGGTGCGTCAGACCGCCAGGGCCTCGGACGTGGACTGCCCGGTGGCCAGGGCCACGGCGGCGGCCAGCGTCGCCACCGGATCGGCGCAGGACCCGTCGTGCCGCCAGGCCACCACCCC
>DATMDS010000222.1:0-19624 GCA_035557575.1 Pseudonocardia sp.
AGCACGGCGTAGTGGATCCTCGACGGATCGACCATGCTGTCCCGGATCGCGTCCCATGGACCGTGGTAGGACGAGGCCAGGTCGCGGACGACCGCAAGCTGCTCGGCCGGGGTCAGTGTCCGCCGATCCTGCACACCCTCGTAGAGGAACGCGTACAGCGACCGCTCCGACGTCGGCGTGTAGCCCGCGCTGGGGCAGCGGCCGCCGTAGTACAGCTCGGCACGGGTCACGTCGGCGGAGCGCGCCGCGAAGATCCGCCAGACCCCGAGCCCGACGGGCGCGGTGTCCAGCGCCACGCCCAGCATCCGTCTCGTCGAGGACCGCACGCCGTCCGCGCCGATCACCAGGTCGTACCGGCCGAATGAGCCGTCGGAGAACCGGACATCGACGCCACGATCATCCTGCTGCATCGCGTGGACAGTCGTCGCGAAGCGGGTCGTCGCGCCGGCCGCCCCCGCCGCCGCCATGAGGATGTGGGCGAGGTCCGGTCGGTACAAGCCCAGTGCCGCGGGCAACTCCGGCCCGCCGGTCCGGAAGCTCTCCAGCTCCGCGAGCACCGTCGCACGCGAGTCCGGCGCACGGATCGCGACCGTCGAGAAGGGAAAGCCCTGCGCGACACACGCATCGAGCACGCCGAGGGCGTCCAAGACGCGCAGCCCGTTGCCATGCAGGGCGATCCCGGACCCGAGCGCGGTGACATCCGGGCTGCTCTCGACGAGGTCCACCGCGATGCCGCCGCGCGCCATGAAGATGGCCGCGGCGGCGCCCGCCGTACCACCGCCGACGACGAGTGCCGTGCTGATCGCCGTCATCGTCCTTCCTCCACAGTGCTGGGCATGCCGGTGTTCGGATTCTGCCCGTGGCGCGGCGTCCGGCCATCCGCGATCGCTACCTATGTCCTGCCCTCATCGGGTACCGGGTTGTTCTCAGCAGGAACGATCCTCGGGGAGCATCCCGAGGGCCGTATCGCGTATGTCGTGACACGTTGCTCGTCGTGCCACGGCGGAGCGGGCGCCGCGGTTGCCATCCGGCGCCGCGGAGTGTTCCACTGGTCAGGTGACCTCCGCGGGCCTCGTCCAGTGCCACACCTTCCGGGTGTGCCTGCTCGCGATGGACCAGCTCTCCGTCGACGACCGGCTGTGTCGCTCGGCTTCGCGGCGCGCCTGACGATTCCTCGCCGGGTCGGCGCCGGGTAGCCCACCGACCCATCCAGCAGAGGACGTCACCGATGAGCACGCCCCCCGTGCGACGCCGCCCGGCCCAGTCCGAGACCCTGCCGCCGCCGGCCTCCCCGCCCACGACGGGACGGCTGCGCCGGCTCGCGGTCCGCCTCGCCGCCGCCGTCCGCGGCGCGCACTCCGCTTCGGTGCCGTTCTGAGCAGTCGCCGGCTCGCCTGAGATCTCCTGCGCCGACCCGGTCAGCGCTTGCCGCCCGCGCCTAATGACCGTACATTTGCGGGCAAGCGTCTTGGACGGTGGGAGAGAAGGACGGCGGATGGAGCTCGAGCGCGACGGGACGGTGGGCTGATGCTTCCCGCGATCGCGCTCGGCCTGCTGATCGGCCTGGTCATCGGCGGCCTCGGCGGCGGCGGTGGGGTGCTCGCCGTCCCGGCGCTGGTCTACCTGCTCGGGCAGAGCGCGCACGACGCCACCGCCGGCAGCGTGATCATCGTCGGCACCGCGGCGGTCGTCGGCGTGCTGGCCCGGATCGGCGACCGCGGGATCGACTGGTCGACCGGCATCGCCTTCGGGGTGGTCGGCGCCCCGGCCGCCTACTTCGGCACGGTGCTGAACCAGCGGGTCGAGCAGCCGGTCCTGCTGCTGGTGTTCGCAGCGATCACCCTGCTCGCGGCGGCGGCCATGCTGCTCAACGGGCCGGAGCAGGAGCCGGAGCCCGCGCCGGCCGCCGGTGGCGGAACCGCGGTGCTGACCCGAGCCGAGGTGCGGCGCGGCGTCCTGTCGGTGACGGCGGTCAAGATCGTCATCTGCGGGGCCGTCGCCGGGCTGCTGACCGGCTTTCTCGGCGTCGGCGGCGGCTTCCTCGTGGTGCCGGCGCTGGTCGTCGCGCTGGGTATGCCGATGACCCGGGCCATCGGCACCGGACTGTTGATCATCGTGTTGAACGCGGTGGCGGCGCTGGGCTCGCGGGTCGGCGGCACGGGTCTCGTCGACGATCTCGATTGGCCGGTGATCCTGCCGTTCACCGTCGCCGCGGTGATCGCCACGCTGGTCGGGAAGCGCATTGCCGACCGCTGCTCGTCCGCCGCGCTGACCCGGGCATTCGCCGGAATGCTGCTGTTGGTCGCCATCGGGGTCGGCGTGCAGAGCGCACTCGCGCTCTGAGTCGATACTCGCCGAACCGCGTTTCGGTGTCGCTCAGTGATCGTGCTCGTGGGCGTCCTGCAAGCCCTCCTGGTGCACGTGCTGGTGCTCGTGAGCGATCCCGTCGTGGGTGTGTTCGTGCTGGTGCTCGACGTGCGCGTGGTCGTGCTCGAGGTGGGTGTGCACGTGCGTCTGCGCGCCGTGGAAATGCTCGTGGGTATGTGCGTCGGCCATCGGACCCTCCATCGCGGTGCCGTTTCCGTTACCGATGGGCCGAGGCTACCCGGCAATTCCGCATAGGGAACCGGCGTGCAGAAAATGCCCGGGAGTGGCAGTTCGAACAATGCTGCACATGCGCAGCGGCGGCATCAGCCGGACATCAGTACCCGACGTATCCGCCGACGCTGTTGCTGCGCCCGCCGGCGGCCACCGTGCGCAGACCGTAGTTGTCGATCATGTAGCGGACGCCGGCGGTGATGTTGGAGACCGGGTCCGTGATCGGACGGTCGGCGACCTTGGGGTGCACGTAGTGCCGGTACGTGGACGGGATGGTCTGCATCAGCCCGCGCGACGGGGTGCCGCGGCGGGCGTTGCTGTCCCAGGTGTTGACGGCCAGCGGGTTGCCGCCGGACTCGGCCATGATGATCTTCTTGACGCCGGGGGCGTAGGACTGCGGCAGGTCCAGGATCTGCAGCGCCTCGGCGACCCACGCGTCCACGCCGCCCCGCGCGACGGCCTCCCGCAGGCGGGCCCTCTCGGCCTCCCTGGCGTGCTGCTCGGCCAGCTGGGCCGCCAGCGTCGCCGCCTTGTCCAGCCGGGCCAGGTGCTGGTCCGGAGCCTGGAGGCCGTCGGGGATGGGGGCCATGGAGGCGACCGGGAGCAGCGTGGTGGCCGCGGAGCCAGGTGCGAGCGAGGTGGTGTCGGCGACGTGCGGGGCGGGCGCGATGCTCGCGGCCATCACCGAGGCCAACGGGACGACCTCGGTGGGTGCCTCCTCGGCTGCGGCACTGGTGGCCACGCCCTCGCCGGAGGAGGGAACCAGGGCGGTGAACGTGCCGGTGGCGACGGCGCCGACGGCGGCCGTGGTGGCGACGATGGTGGTGCGCAGCGACGGGCCCGTCGGCGAGGGGGCGTGGGCGGCCCGGTGCCGGGACTGGCTGGGGCGCATCGTGACACGCGCGCGCCGACCTTCGGGGGAGCGGTGACCTGCCACGAACCTGCCCTTCAGCGCTGGGGGAGCAATCCGATCTCCTGCGTCGCCGGCTCGGGGTTCCGGTGGACCGGGTTGGGGAGGCCCCGGTCGAGACGCACGTGATTGGATCGTGACGCTGCTGCAGAACCTTAGGAGGCCGGGCCTCGTTGCGACAAGAAGCAGGGCGACCTGTCAGCGCAGCTCGGCCCCCGTTCAGCTCCCACTGGGCAGGCTCGTTCCGCAACCGTTCACCGGTGAGCGGTCGGGGGGCACGGCGAGCGGATCAGCCGGCACGACCACCAGGGGTGAACGTGCAGCGTGCCGGCTCGTCCGGCGCCTCGGCCCTGCGTCGCGCGCGGTCGACAGCGACTCTCCCCGCCCGCTCCTGTGCGTGACGCGCTGCCACTTTCCGTTCGTCCAGCGCGGCCGCGCGAGATGCCGAAGGGCGAGGACGCCGGTCACTGATCTCCCGGCTGCGCCGGGTAGGACGGCAACAGCACGCAGGAGTCGCCGAACTCGTGCCAGCGGTAGCCCCGGTCGACCGCGGCCGCGTAGGCCCGCCCGACCAGCCGGGGCCCGGCGACGGCTTCGAGCAGCAACAGGTGCGACGCCTGCGGCTCGTGCCACCCGGTGACCAGTCCGGTCACCGCCCGAGCCGGGCGCTGCGGGCCGAGCACCAGGTCGGTCCAGCCGGCTCCGGCGCGCACCCGGCCGGTCTCGTCGGCCACCGTCTCCAGGGCGCGGGTCACCGTGGTGCCCACGGCGACCACCCGGCCACCTGCCGCCCGGACCGCGTTCACCGCCGCCGCGGTGCTCGCCGGCACCCGGTACCGCTCGGGCAGCGGCACCTCGCCGGCCTCCAGCGAGGACACCCCGGTGTGCAGCACGAGCTTCGCGACCCCGATCCCGTGGGCACGCAGGCCGGCCAGCACCGACGGCGTGAACGGGCGGGCCGCGCTGGGCATCTCGGCGCTGCCGAACTCGCCCTCGGCCGTCGCGAACAGGGTTCGGTGGGCCGCCAGTGGCCAGCGCCTGCGCAGGTAGGAGTAGCGGATCGGCCGGCCGACCGCGCGCAGCCAGCGCGGAACCCCGTCCGGCACCGGGATCCGGGCCCGCCAGAGCCGGCTGCCGTCGCGCACCCCGGCGTCCGGATGGCCGGCGACCAGGATCGCCGCCGTCCCGCCCGGCAGCCGGATCCGCTCGCCGGCCGACCCGTCGGCGATCCGGCGCCCGTCCGCCGTCCGCAGCTCGACGACGACCTCCTGGTCACCGCCGGGCACCGGCCCCGACACGTGCAACACGACCGGCCGGCCGTCACCGCGACGGCCGTCGACGGCGGCCGGCTCGGTGTCCGAGGTGTTGACCACGACCAGGTCGCCACGGCGCAGGGCCCGCGGCAGGGCGTCGAAGCGCAGATGCCGCAGCGGGCGGTGCTCGCGGGCCACCAGCAGCCGGACCTGGTCGCGAGCCAGGCCGCGGGCCTCCGGCGGTTCCAGCGCGGACAGTCCCGGGTCCAGGGTGAACGCGGTGGCCGGCCTCACGACCGCACCGCCAGCAGCTCGGCGGCGCGGATCCGGCCGCTGGGCGGCCGCTCCTCGAGCAGTCGCAGGAACGCCGGCACCACCGTGGCCGGCAGCGGGCGGTCCGAGATGTCCTCGTCGGGAAAGGCGCGCTGGTGCATGGCGGTGCGCATGTCGCCCGGATCCACCGCATGCACCCGCAGCGTCGGCTCCTCCACGGCCAGCACCGCGGCGAGCTGGTCCAGCGCGGCCTTGGCGGCTCCGTAGCCACCCCACCCGGGATAGGCCTCGACGGCGGCGTCCGAGCTGAGCGTGATCACGGTTCCGGCTGGGGCGGCGCGCAGCAACGGCAGGGCGAGTTGGGTCAGCGCCAGCGGCGCGACCAGGGTGGTCTCCAGGACGGCGCGCAGTGCGTCGACGGGATAGGTGGCCAGGGTGGGCAGCGGTGACGGACCCAGCTCGCCGGCGTTGTGCACGAGCAGGTCGAGCCGTCCTCCGGCGGCGTCGACCAGTGCGCCGCGGAAGGCGGCGTCGGTGACGTCGCCGGGCAGTGCGAGCACGCCGGGCAGCCCGGCCGTGGCGGCGCGCAGCCGGTCCGCGTCGCGGGCGCAGCCGACGACGGTCCAGCCGCGAGCGGCCAGCGCGGCGGTCAGGGACAGCCCGAAGCCCTGTCCGGCTCCGGTGACGATGGCGGTTCTCTCGGTCATGCGCCTACCCTGCGACTTGAAGTCAGCTTCAAGTCAAGGAGGGCAGCGTGGACGCGAAGGACCTGCTCACGATCGGGGAAGTGGCCCGGCGCAGTGGCTTCCCGCAGTCCGCGCTGCGGTTCTACGAGCGCGCGGGGCTGATCCGCACCACCCGGACCTCCGGCGGGCAGCGGCGCTACGAGCGCTCGGTCCTGCGCCGGCTGGCCTTCATCCGGGCCGCCCGCACGGTGGGGGTCAGCCTGGAGGAGGTGCGGGCCGGCCTGGACCGGCTGCCCGACGGCCGCACCCCGAACAGGTCGGACTGGACCCGGTTGTCCCGGTCCTGGCGGGGCCGGCTCAACGAGCAGATCGACGCGCTGGTGGCGCTGCGCGACGGGCTCGACTCGTGCATCGGCTGCGGCTGCCTGTCGTTGCAGCGCTGCCAGCTGTCGAACGCGGGCGACCGGATGGCCGCCGCCGGCCCCGGCGCCCGGTTGCTGCCGCCGCTGCTGCGCGCCCCGGTGCAGGACGGGTGACCGCGCGGCCGCACCGGGTTACGGTGCCGGCGTGGTGGATTCACTGGACCGCTGGCTGACCCTCGAAGGCCTGGACAACGTGCGCGACGTCGGCGGGCTGGCGCTGCACGGCGGCGGCCACACCCGTTCCGGGGTGCTGCTGCGCAGCGCGTCCCTGCACTACGTCACCCCCGAGGACGTCGAGCACCTGGTGCAGACGTTCGGGCTCAGGCTCGTGCTGGACCTGCGGACCCGCCGCGAGGTGGACCGGGACGGTCCCACCGCGGTGGCCAGGGCCGGCGTGGAGACCGTCTGGTTGAGCTTCATCCCGGAGGAGGGGGAGGCGCTGCCCTGGGCCGACAACGACCTCGACCCGGTGATGCGGACCTACCTGGGCTACCTGTCGCGGCGCGGGGAGAACGTGGTCACCGCGGTGCGCCGGCTGGCCGCGGAGGACGCCGGCCCGGCGCTGGTGCACTGCGCGGCGGGCAAGGACCGCACCGGGGTGCTCGTCGCGCTGGTGCTGGACGCCGTCGGGGTGCAGCGCTCCGCGGTGCTGGCCGACTACGAGCTCTCCGCCGAACAGGTGCCGGCGCTGTTCCGGCGCTGGACCACCGCATCCGGGGATCCGATGCCCGCCGACCTCACGCCGCACCTGCCGCGCGCGCAGGTGATGGCCGCGGTGCTGGCGAAGCTGGATGACGAGTACGGCACCGGTGACTCCGGCGGCGCGGCCGGTTGGCTGCGGGCCAACGGCCTGGACGACGCGGCCCTGCATCGGCTGCGCAACCGCTTGGCCGGGTGACGATGCGGCCACCGAGCCACCGGCGAGCGTGCGAAGGTGGGTGGAGCACCCCGCGTCGGTGAGAAGGAGAGGCCGATGGAGCTGAGTTTCAGCGCCGCCGAGGACGAGTTCCGACGCGAGCTGCGGGCCTGGCTGGACGCCAACATCCCGGCCGAGTGGCGCCGCCCCGGCTTCTGGGAGTCGCTCGACGAGGACGAGAGCTTCCGGCTGCGCCGCGCCTGGGAGCGGGACAAGGCCGATGCCGGGTTCGCCGGCATCGAGTGGCCGGTCGAGTACGGCGGCCGCGGCGGCACCCCGGGCATGAAGGCGATCTACGACGTCGAGACCGTGCTCGCGCACGCCCCGCGCACCGTCAACCCGCTGGGCCTGACGTTCCTGGCCCCGACCGTCGTGGCCATCGGCACCGAGGCCCAGCGCCGGGAGATCATCGCCCCGCTGCTGCGCAACGACGTGATCTGGTGCCAGGGTTTCTCCGAGCCCGGCGCCGGCTCCGACCTGGCCGCGCTGGCCACGAAGGGCGTGCGCGACGGCGACGAGTTCGTGGTCAACGGGCAGAAGGTGTGGACCACCAACGCGGTGCACGGCGACAAGATCTTCGCGCTGGTCCGCACCGAGCCGGGCAGCGTGCGGCACCGCGGCATCTCGATGCTGCTGATCGACATGCGGCAGCCAGGGGTGGAGGCCCGGCCGCTGCGGCAGATGAGCGGGGCCAGCGAGTTCGGCGAGGTGTTCTTCTCCGACGCCCGGGTGCCGGCGGTCGACTGCCTCGGCGAGATCGGCGACGGCTGGCGGACGGCCATGTTGTTGCTCTCCTTCGAGCGCGGCGCCTCGGGCATCGCGCAGTACACCGAGTTCCGGCGCCAGTACGACGAGATCGTGGCCGTCGCGAAGGCGCTCGGGCGCGATCGCGATCCCGCGATCCGGGACCGGCTGGCCGCGGTGCTCACCGACCTGGAGTGCCTGCGGCTGCACGCCATGCACGTGCTCACCGAGGTGGAGCAGGGTCGCGACCTGGGTTTCGAGGCGTCGATGACCAAGCTGATCTGGTCCGAGCCGTTCCAGGACCTCTGGGAGGTGTTCGACGACATCCTGGGGCCGGACGCCACGCTGGCGCAGGTGGACGGGCTCGACCTCGCCGCCATGCACGCGCAGGCGATGTGGTCGCGCTCGGTCACCATCTGGGGTGGGTCCTCGCAGGTGCAGCGCAACGTGACCGCCGAGCGCGTGCTCGGCCTGCCCCGATAGGGACGGTGCCCATGTACTTCGCCCTCACCGACGACCAGCGCGAGTTCGGCGCCGCGGTGCGCGGTTACCTGGCGGACCGGTTCGACCTGGATGCGGTGCGCGCGGTCGTGGAGGAGCGCGACACCGTGCCCGGGGCCCGCGAGGGGCACCCCGGCACGCTCTGGAAGGCCGCCGCCGAGCAGGGCTGGACGGCGGTGCTGGTGCCGGAGGAGCACGACGGCCTCGGCCTGGGCATGGTCGACGCGCAGGTGATCGCCCGCGCGCTGGGCGCCGGCCTGGCCCCCGGGCCGTGGCGGGGCACCGTGCTCGCCGCCGAGGCGTTCCGGCTGGCCGGATCGCCGGCGCAGCAGGCGAGCTGGCTGCCCCGGCTGGCCGCCGGTGACGTGGTCGGCGCCTGCACCCTGCGGGGCGCGGCCCCGGGCACGCTGCCGGCCGTCGAGTACGGCGGGCTGGCCGACGTGATCATCGCCCGCTCCGGGGCGGGGCTGGCCGTGGTCGAGCGGACCGCGGCCACCCCACGTGCCGGCTACGACGGCACCGTGCGGCTGGCGGACGTCGAGGTGACCGCCGGGGAGGCGTTGCCGGGCGCGGACGCGGCGGCCGTCGCCGAGCTGACGGCACGCGGCACCGTGCTGGTGGCTGCCGACCTGGTCGGGCTGGCCCGGGAGGCGCTCACCCGCACGGTGGCCTACGACCGGGACCGGCAGCAGTTCGGGGTGCCGGTGGGCTCCTTCCAGGCGATCAAGCACGCGCTGGCCGACCTGCACGTCGCGGTCACGCTGGCCGAACACGCCGTGCTCTACGCCGCCCACGCGCTGGACGCGGGCCTCGACGACGTCGAGCTGGCGGTCGCGGTGGCCAAGGCGAAGGCCGGTGACGCCGCGCTCGGCACGACCGCGGCGATGATCCAGTACCACGGTGGCATCGGCTACACCTGGGAGCACGAGGCGCACCTGTTCTACAAGCGCGCCAAGCGGCTGGCCGGCCAGTTCGGCACCACCGCGGCGCACCGCGCCCGGATCGCGGAGCTGACCATCGGCTGAGCGGCCGCCGGACGTGGGCGCGTCGGCCCACACTGGACACTGCGCGGCCCACTGTGGAGCCGGATCCGGTCGGGGGGTGCCATTGTGGAGCTGCGGCACGGCCCGCCGGATGGCACGGTAGGGGAATGCCGCCAGCGAAAGCGTCCCCCGTCAACGCCACCGCCGCCGCATTGCTCGGGTTGCTGCACAACGGGCCGATGACCGGCGGCCAGCTGGTGGCTGCGGCGGGCGACCAGTACGGCTCGTTCTTCTCGGTCACCCGCAGCCAGGTCTACCGGGAGCTCCCCGGGCTCGCCGAGGCGGGACTGCTCAAGCTGGGCAAGCAGGGGCCGCGGGCCTCGCAGCAGTACGCGATCACCGCGGCCGGGCGGCGCGCGTTCAAGGCCTGGCTGCTGAACGGCAGCGGCTCCGACGCGCTGCGCAGCCCGCTGGTGCTGCGGCTGCTCAACGCGGGCACGCTGACCCCTCGCCAGCGCGCCGAGCTGGTCGGGTCGGCCCGCACGCTCTACGCCAGCCGGTTGAGCGCGGCCCGGGCCGCCGCCCGCAACGAGGACGATCCGTACCGCAGGGCGGTCGCCGACTTCGCGGTCGCCCACCTGCGAGCCATGGTGAAGCTGCTGGACACCATCCCGACCGAGCCACCCGCCGGCGCGTAACCTGAACCGTTGTGAATGCCGACGCTGCAGCCGATCTGAAGGACCTCGCCAGCACCCTGGAGAGCATCGAGGCGGTCACCGATCTGCCCGCGCTGCGCGTCGAGATCGCGGACCTCTCCGACCAGGCCGGGCAGCCCGACCTCTGGAACGACGCCGAGGCGGCGCAGAAGGTCACCAGCCGGCTCGCGCACGCGCAGGGTGAGCTGCGGCGGCTCGAGGAGCTGCGCCGCCGGCTCGAGGACCTGCCGGTGCTCTACGAGCTGGCCGAGGAGACCGGGGGCGCCGAGGGCGACCAGGCCCAGGCCGACGCGGATGCGGAGCGGGCCGCGCTGCACTCCGACATCGCCTCGCTGGAGGTGCGCACCCTGCTGTCCGGCGAGTACGACGAGCGCGACGCCCTGGTCACCATCCGCGCCGAGGCCGGCGGGGTGGACGCGGCGGACTTCGCCGAGATGCTGATGCGCATGTACCTGCGCTGGGCCGAGCGGCACGGCTACGGCACCGACGTCTACGACACCTCCTACGCCGAGGAGGCCGGGATCAAGTCGGCCACGTTCGCGGTGCACGCTCCGTTCGCGTACGGCACGCTCTCGGTGGAGCAGGGCACCCACCGGCTGGTGCGGATCTCCCCGTTCGACAACCAGGGCCGCCGGCAGACGTCGTTCGCCGGGGTCGAGGTGGCCCCGGTGGTGGAGAGCTCCGATCACGTGGAGATCGACGAGAAGGAGCTGCGGGTCGACGTCTACCGCAGCTCCGGGCCGGGCGGGCAGGGCGTGAACACCACCGACTCCGCGGTGCGGCTGACCCACATCCCGACCGGGATCGTGGTGTCCTGCCAGAACGAGCGCTCCCAGCTGCAGAACAAGGCCTCCGCGATGATGGTGCTGCAGGCCAAGCTGCTGGCCCGGCGTCGGCTGGAGGAGCAGGCCCGGATGGACGCGCTCAAGGACACCGGCTCGTCCTGGGGCAACCAGATGCGCTCCTACGTGCTGCACCCGTACCAGATGGTCAAGGACCTGCGCACCGAGTACGAGGTCGGCAACCCGGGCGCCGTGCTCGACGGCGACATCGACGGTTTCATCGAGGCCGCGATCCGCTGGCGCCGCCGGTGAGTGCTGCGCCGTGCAAGAACACGGCTCAACACTCACGACCCCTGGCCGGGTGAGATCGGGCCGGGCCGGACCTGGTCGTGAGTGCTGCGCCGTGTTCTTGCACGGCGCAGCACTCACCGGCCGGTATCGTCCCGGTTCGTGATCCGACTCGAGCGCGTCACCAAGGTCTACAAGACCTCGACGCGGCCGGCGTTGGACCGGGTGACGGTGTCGGTGGACAAGGGCGAGTTCGTATTCCTGATCGGGCCGTCCGGCTCCGGCAAGTCGACGTTCCTGCGACTGCTGCTGCGCGAGGACGTCCCCACCCGGGGCTCGATCTTCATCTCGGACCTGGACGTGGCCAAGCTGCCGCGGCGGCGGATACCGCGGCTGCGGCAGCGGATCGGGTGCGTGTTCCAGGACTTCCGGCTGCTGGGCAACAAGACCGTGGGGGGCAACGTCGCGTTCGCGCTCGAGGTGATCGGCAAGCCGTCGGGCACGGTGCGCAGGGTGGTGCCGGAGGTGCTCGATCTGGTCGGGCTGGCCGGCAAGGCCGACCGGATGCCGCACGAGCTGTCCGGCGGCGAGCAGCAGCGGGTGGCGATCGCCAGGGCGTTCGTGAACCGGCCGCTGGTGCTGCTGGCCGACGAGCCCACCGGCAACCTCGACCCCGACACCAGCCAGGACATCATGCTGTTGCTGGAGCGGATCAACCGGACCGGCACGACGGTCGTGATGGCCACCCACGACCACTCCATCGTGGACTCGATGCGGCGGCGGGTGGTCGAGCTCGACCTGGGCAAGGTCGTGCGCGACGAGTCGCGCGGGGTCTACGGCGTCGGCCGGTAGGGCGAGGGAACCAACGTGCGCTCCGACTTCGTGGTCCGGGAGGTCCTGACCGGGCTGCGCCGCAACGTCACGATGACCGTCGCCATGGTGCTGACCACCGCGATCTCGCTGGCGCTGGTGGGCACCGGGCTGCTCGCGGTGCGCACCATCGACCGCACCGAGGAGCTCTACAGCGACCGGGTGGAGGTGCAGGTCGCGCTGACCCAGGACGTGTCGGTGGCCGACGCCGACTGCAGCCAGCCGGTCTGCACCGGGCTGCGCACCGCGCTGGAGGCGTCCCCGCTGGTCGGGGCGGTGCGCTTCGAGAGCCAGCAGCAGGCCTACGAGCGCTACAAGCAGCTGTTCGCCGGGCAGTCCCTGGCCGACGTGGTGCGCCCGCAGTCGCTGCCCGCCACCCTGCGGGTCAAGCTGGCCGATCCGGAGGGCGGCGCCGCGGCGGTGCGCCAGGCCATGGTCGGCCAGGTCGGTGTGCGCAACGTGATCGACCAGCGGGAAGTGGTGGCCAAGCTGTTCGACTTCCTGGCCGGCATCCGCAACGTGACCTTCGCGCTGGCCCTGGTCCAGGCCGTCGCCGCGCTGTTGTTGATCTCCAACACGGTGCAGGTGTCGGCGTTCACCCGGCGCAACGAGGTCGGGGTGATGCGCCTGGTCGGGGCCACCCGCTGGTACACCCAGCTGCCGTTCCTGATCGAGGCCGTGATGACCGGGGTGGTGGGCGCCCTGATCGCGGTGGCCGGGCTGGTGGTCGGCAAGTTCCTGTTCATCGACCAGCTGCTGTCGGGCATCGTGTCCAACGGGGTGGTGCCGCCGATCGAGGTCGCCGACATCATCTGGGTCTCGCCGATCCTGATCATGGTCGGCGCCGGGATCGCGGCGGTCACCGGGTACGTCACGTTGCGCCTCTACGTCCGGCTGTAGGCGGCTGGCGCCGCCCGTGAGTGCGTGGCCGTGCTAGAACACGGCCAGGCACTCACGAGCGGCGCCAGCCGCGTCATCGTCCCGCGTAGGCTGGGCAGGTGAAGGAGAAGGGCCGCTCGGTGATCGCGCAGAACCGCAGGGCGCGGCACGACTACGCGATCATCGACACGTACGAGGCCGGGGTCGCGCTGCTCGGCACCGAGGTCAAGAGCCTGCGGTTGGGGCGGGCGTCACTGGTCGACGCCTTCGCCACCGTCGACGACGGCGAGGTGTGGCTGCGTGGGCTGCACATCCCCGAGTACACGCAGGGCAGCTGGACCAACCACGAGCCGCGGCGCAACCGCAAGCTGCTGCTGCACCGCGGCGAGATCGAACGGCTGATCGGCAAGATCCGCGAGGGCGGGCTGACCCTGGTGCCGCTGGCGCTGTACTTCAACGAGGGCAAGGTCAAGTGCGAGCTCGCGCTGGCCCGCGGCAAGCGCTCCTACGACAAGCGCACCGACCTGGCCAAGCGCGACGCCGATCGGGAGATCTCGCGCGCGTTCGGGCGCGCGGCCAAGGGGCGGGCCCGGGAACTGCGGTGACCGGCGCGGAGCTGCCGGCGCCGCCGCTGGACGACGACGACATCCCGCGTTTCCTCGCCGAGCTGGACGTGCCCGGCATCGTCGACGTGCACGTGCACTTCCTGCCGGAGCGCATGCTGGAAAAGGTCTGGGCCTACTTCGACGACGCGGGCCGGCACTACGGCACAGCCTGGCCGATCCACTACCGGCTCCCCGAGGCCGAGCGGGTGGCCACGCTGCACCGGCTCGGGGTGCGCACGTTCGCGCCGCTGGCCTACCCGCACAAGCCGGGCATGGCGCGCTGGCTCACCGAGTGGATCACCGCGTTCGCCGCCCGCACACCCGGAGCCGTGCCCACGGCCACGCTGTTCCCGGAGCCCGACGTGGTCGACTACCTCGGCGCGGCCGTCGCGGCCGGGGCCCGCATGGTGAAGGTGCACGTGCAGGTGGGCGGGTTCGACCCGCGCGACGAGCTGCTGCGCCCCGCGTGGGGCCTGCTGGCCGAGGCCGGGGTGCCGGCGGTGGTGCACTGCGGCAACGGGCCGCTGCGAGGTGCGTTCACCGGGCTCGACGTGTTCGGCGAGGTGCTGGCCGAGCACCCGCGGCTGCCGGTGGTGCTGGCCCACGCGGGGATGCCGGACTTCGTCGGCGCGCTCGAGCTGCTGGCCCGCTACGAGCAGGTCCGGCTGGACACGACGATGGTCGGTACCGGGTTCAGCCTGCCGATGGCGCCGCTGCCCCCGGACTGGCCGGCCCGGCTCGTGGACGTCGCCGACCGGGTGGTCTTCGGCTCCGACTTCCCCAACATTCCCTACGCCTACGCCGAACAGCTGCGGGCGGTGGCCGGCTGGGCGGCGGCCGACGAGCGGCTCGGAGCGGCCTTCCTGCGTTCGGTGATCTACGACGCTCCAGTTCGTTTGCTGGCCTAACGGCCATTGCCGCGGCGCGCGGCGCGGCTACAGTTCGACGGATGGACACCCGGCTGGTCGTCGCCGCCGCGGTGGTCGCCGCCCTCGCACTGCTGATCCTGATCTTAATCGGGGTCGACGTCCGGCGGCGCTGGGGCCGCCGTGGCCGGCTCGCGTCGACCGGGCGGCAGCGCGGGGCGGTGATCTCACCGGCGGTGGGGGACGCGCACAGTGACGAGCTGGTGGCCAGCGTCCTGCACGAGGAGGCGCTGGCCCGGGAGCGGACCGCCCTCACCGAGCGGGGCATCGACGCCACCCCGCCTCACCACGCAGCACCTCAACACGCAGCGCCTCAACACGCAGCGCCTCAACACGCAGCGCCTCAACACGCAGCGCCTCAACATGCAGCGGACGGGGATCCCGATGTCGACGGCGACGTCTCGGGCGCGAGCGAGACGGCCCGGACCGCCCTGGCCGATCGCGAGCACCCCGATGACGTTGCCACCCCACCGGAGGGCGGCAGCACCGCGGCCACGGCAGCAGATGATCCGCAGCTGCGTACCGACCGGCTGCAGGTGCGCAGCGAGGCAGGGGGCGGCCGTCCGGCCGACGAGGACGACCCGACCGCGGAGACCAACGTGATCCCGGTGGTGGAGACCGACGCCGATCCGGCGGCCGACACCGGATCCACACCGCACCGGCACTTCCGGCCCGACGACGTCGCACCGCCGGCCCTGATCGCCGACGCCGTCGGCGAAACCCGAGGCGGCCGCCACCGCGCCGCCACGGAGCCGGAGCCCGAGCCGCAGTCGTCCGGCGCGTCGCCCTCAGCTCCGGCGGGGCCCGACCCGGCGCAACACGATCCACTGGCCGATCATGAGCCCACGGAGCCCCGTGGCGAGCCCGTCGTACCGGACCGGCCCCACGTGCAACCCCGCTCGGACGGTCGGTTCGGCATCCCGACGTTCGAGCTGCCGGAGGCGAGCAGGGGACCGGCCGAGCCGCGGCGGCCGCTGCACCGAGCCGAACAGGGCGACCCGGCGGACGACAGCTCGGTCGAGCTGACGACGGCGATCCCGCACACCCGCAGCGACGAGGGGGACGCTGAACCGTCGAGACGCACCCTCGCCGACCGGTTGCGCGGTCGGCAGCGCTGACCGGTCGGTCGCCCCGACCCGGATGATGCCGGGCCCCGGCGGCGTTATGCTGTGCGGGCGCCCGGCCGGGCGCCGAAGGGGGTGAACGGTTTCGACTTCGGCTGTTGATCAAGGTGAAGCGTGCCGAGGAAGGCGACGATGATCTCGTTAACCATGCGTCGCAAAAAAATAAGTGCCGCTGATAAGCGCACTGAGTTCGCTCTCGCCGCCTGAGCGAGTGTGAACTCTGTCGGACCGGGTGCGTTCCCCGACCCGGACCCCGGCATCAGCTAGGGGAACTCACCTCACCGCCCGGTCGCGGGGCGGCTGGGACAACACACAGCGACTGGGATCGTCACACCGGCTCGTTCGCGTGACCGGTGGATCCGAGTAGAGACGAAGCGGACTGCGCACGGAGAAGCCCTTGTGAAGCAACGAAGGACCCGGGTTCGATTCCCGGCACCTCCACAAATCAAGATCAGCTAGTTGAGCGAGCGGCACTCTCGTCCAAGGACGCTGGACGAAAGTGCCGCTCGCCCAGCACGACCCCTGGACATCGGCGCGCCGGGGTGTGCCAGCGATGGTAACGCCATGTTGTGGTTCATCCCGAGCGGAGCGCGCGACCTCGCCACCTAGCTAGACCGCAGGCGCTCGGTCCAGGGCCGGCTGGCTCCATCGACCGGAGATCGCCGTCAGGCAACACGCCGTTGGGCCGTCGTGCTCCCCTGGGCGTCGGCCGGTAGGGTCCGCAGAGATGTCCACGCAGACCACGCCGGCCGTTGATTCGACCTCGGCCGTCGACACCTCGATAGGCGATCGGATCGAGCGGGCTGCGGACCTGAAGGGCGAACTGGTGGCGTTCGCCCAGAGTTCTCGCTTCGCGAGGCGCCTCGACGCACTGTTGTTGAACGCCGCCGATGGCCACGGTCGTCTGGACGAGGGCACGGCTGTGCTCACCATCGACCGCTTCGCGTTGCAGTACCGACTCTCCGACGGGGGTACCGTCGTCGAGCGATTTGTCGCGCAACGGCGTCCGAAGCTGTCGGGTGACGAGCGGAAGATGATGCTCGGCTGGCGCGACGTCGTAGAGGGGTGCTTCGAGGTTCGCCGAGGTGATGGTGAAGCAGTGGAGCTTCATAACCTTCTCGACGACCTCGCCTACCGCGTTTACTCCAACGTGGGTCGCGGGGCGCTCAATCAGCTACGCCAGGGGATGTTCGTCATATGCCGGATCGTGCCGGTTCACCCGGCAACGGATGCCTGGCTGATCAGTGGTCACATCGCTGCGTTCCCCAAATCCGCTCGGCGCCAGCTCGCTCAGATCGCCGCCGAACAGGTCATCGCTCATCCGGAACTGCTACGCCGCAACCCGGCCATCCTCCGGCGGGCCTGGGAGGTCCAGGCCGAGCACCGTAGGAACTTCATCGCTCAGGTGGGTTTCGACCTCGTGGTGCTGCCGCCGCACGAGGCGCAAGAGACGTTGCACGAGCACTACCGCGGCTTGCGGCGGAAGGCGGCGGCAAGTCTCCAGGGCAAGGCGGCCAAGCGCGCCATGACCAGCGGTCCCACACCCGAGGAGATCGGGCGGTTGCCCGACGAGCTGCTGGATGCCGACAGCGTCGCGCTGGTCTACGACGAGATCGAAGGACTCAACTACTACCGCGACTTCGGCCGCCTGGACGCTCTGTTCGCCGATCCCGCACTGGCGCGAGACCGCACCAACCTCGCCCTGCTGCGCGAGTACCTGCACGACGAGTCGGTCTCGCCGCTGCCGATCCGCCGTCTGGTGCAACGTCACCCCGGGGGCGTTGACCTCGTCTTCCGCACGTTTCTCGGAAAGCCCGGTTTCTCCTGGGCGCGTGACGGGGAGAAACTGCTCCGCCGCAACAAGAAGTCCTTCTTCGACTGTGAACCGACACCGAGTATCTCGATCATCGGCGAACGCCTTGCCGAACTTCTCGGCACCACGAGGTAGGCGGACCGCCTCCGCAGCACGAACGACTGCAGCGTCGCCAGTGATCGCTCTCGTCGAGAGGTGGGGTCGACCATGTCCGTCTCTGCAACGTCTGCCAGTTGAGGACCCGAAGAGGCTGCTTGCCTAGGCGGTGAAGGGCACCGCTCGGAAGCGCGAGTCGTCTCCCAGGTGGATGAACAGGTGGCCCTCGATCGTTGCGTCCTCGCCGAGGGTGGCCCAGCCGCGCCCGCCGACCCGGTCGCCTTCGTCGTCACCGTCCCAGCTGAACTCGACGGCGGTGCGGCCGTCACGTTCGGTGGTCCGCCAGTCCATCGAGCCACGGACGGCGATGAAGGCGAACTGGCCGGTCCCATCCCGGGCGAACTCGATGAAGCCAGGTTCGACGAGGTCGATGGCGTCGCGGTCCCACATGTCCATATCCACGATCCGCCATCGACCGGTCATGGGCGTCACTGGTCCTCCACGTTTGTCGCCGCTGCGGGTCAGGCTAGCTAGCCACCGCCGGGCGGACTGGTCCGACCTGTCTGATGTGTCGGTGTCGAATGGCGCGCTCGTGGCGAGCGTCAAGCGTGGAGCGGGGTACGGAGGGGCGGGCAGAGTTGTCAGATGCAGCTGGCGGACCGTTTACCCTGCGCCAGCTCAGCGGCCTGTGAGGGTGTGCGAGTAAGAGCAAGCACCTCCACGGACGAATGCCCAGGTCCCTGACCTGGGCATTCGTAGTTTTGCGAGTGCGAGGGGGCTGGCCAGGTGTGACAGGTCGGATCGCACCGGTGCTGTTGGGTCGGTCGGCCAGCGAGATGTGCCGAGGTGATCGCCGCTGGAGGCCGAGCCGGGATGCGGCGCCTTTCCTATCGGGGTGCTCGTCGGCGGAGACGGAACTATCGAGGCGGTCGGGAGTGCTGCGACGGGAGCGGGACGAAACGCCGTAGCTTGCCGGTCTGCGGGTGGCGCTCGAGGTTGGCCGCGACACGAACGGTGACCTTCGGAGCGGGTAGACCGGCGTGCGTGAGGGCGGCGGTGAGCTGGTCGTGCAGGGTCGCCGTGTCCACCACGAACGGGTGCACGGTCACCGGGCCGTAATGGAACATCTCGTCGGCGCGGCCCTGTACTCGGGCCCGCAGGTAGCCGTGCTCCGCTGCCGGGGGCTCCGCGATCAACCGATTGGTGATCTCATAGCGGATGAGGGGTTGCAGCCTGTTGTCGAGATTCGTGATGAGGATCTTCGCGGAGGGGATGCCCGGGAACACCGGCCGGTTGTCGTCGTCAACGAGCTCGACGATGCAGCCGTCCTCGGCGAACACGATCGCTTCTTCGCCAGGATTGCTGCTCCCGGCCAGGCCTTCAGTCGAGCCGAAGCCGTCGATCAGCGGCACGTGGAACCCGTCGGTGATCGCCGCGCGCAGCTCGGGTGTGCAGGTTTCGCTGGTGCAGGTGACCGCGACCGGAGCGATCCGCAGCCGGCCGGCCCGTTGCTCGGCGGCGAGCCGGGCCAGCACCGTGGGGTAGCCGAACAGCACGGGCGTCTGCAGGGCGTTGAGCTGCGCGACGATTTTCGGAAGCGGCAGGGTCACCGGTGTTGGATGGAACCGGAACGGCAGCCCGCCCCCGGCCGTCAGCGGACCGGCGGTTCCGGTGGCGTGCAGAGGTGATCCAGCGGCGACGATCTTGCGGGCAGGCCGCCAGGGGGTGGTCCACCCAGGGCAGCGATCCGCGCGGCGAGCCCCCGGGTCAGCGAGCCGTAGAACTGCGTCGCGCCGGGGAGGTCCAGTACGAACACCCCGCGTTGCCCCGAGCTGCCGCCGGAGGTGAGGGCGAGATAGGAGCCGAGCAGCACGGCGGGTTCGGTCCCGGCCGCGGCGAGCGCCTGTTCCACGTCGGCGTGGGTCAGTCGCCGATCGGTGAACGCGTCGTCGAGCTCGTTCATCATCTCGGCCTTGGTCATCACCGGCAGCGACGACATCTGCCGTGGATCGATGGCGGTCAGATCGATCCCGGCGCAGCAGCTGTAGCTGCCTCCGCTGGTGGGCGAGGATCTGCGGGCGGCTCCAGCCGGCGCGGGCGAAATGTGCGGGAAAGCTGGCCAGCAGCGCCGACTGCAGCCGCGGGCGGAGGGCGGCGAATCCGGGGTGCGAAGTCGTGGCGGGCATCCGGCCCTCCTCGTGTGGAACGGCGTGGACAGAGACTCAGCCGGGATGCACGA
>DATMDS010000223.1:0-10252 GCA_035557575.1 Pseudonocardia sp.
CGGGAGCGAGGCGGGCGATGTCGTCCAGGTCGCCGGGCTCGCCCGGGCCGACGCCGGTCTGGGCCGGCTTGAGCACGGCCACCCGGGCCCCCCGGGCCAGCGCGAGGCAGGCGATCGCCGCCGTGGCGACCGTCTTCCCCACCCCGGTACCGGTACCGGTGACGACCAGCACCCCGGTCAGCGCCCCGGTCAGCACCGCCGTCCCCGCCGCGCCCGCGCCATCCGGCGCCGCCCCGCGGGAACCGGGTGGTTGGGCCAGCCGCCTGGGACGGCAGGGCCATCCGTCCGGCGCGCGGGCGCGCCGAGGCTGGGGCCGGGGCTGGTCATCGAGCGGGTGCGGGGGCGAGCACCGCACGGGGCACCTCGGCCAGCACGACCGCGAGCACCGTGCGGGCCAGGGCCAGGTCGGCGTCGGTGAGGGTGGCGCGGGCGGTCAGCCGGAGCCGGCTGGTCCCCGCCGGCACCGACGGCGGCCGGAAGCACCCGACGCGCAACCCCAGCTCGGCGCACCGGAGCGCCGCGGCGTACGCCACCTCCGGCTCCCCGAGCAGCACCGGTACCACCGCCGACGGCGGCGCCGGCACCCCGGCCGCAGCGGCCAGTTCCGCCGCCACCCGGAGCGCGGCGGCCGGGCGGTCGGGTTCGGCCCGCAGCACCCCCAGGGCGGCCAGCGCGGCGCCGACGCAGGCCGGCGCCAGCCCGGTGTCGAAGATGAACGTGCGCGCGGCGTCCACCAGGTGCGCGGTCACCGCGGCCGGGCCGAGCACCGCCCCGCCCTGGCTGCCCAGCGCCTTGGACAGGGTCACGGTGGCCACCACGTCGTCGGCACCGGCCAGCCCGACCTCGGCCAGCAACCCGCGCCCACCCGGCCCGCGCACCCCGAGCCCGTGTGCCTCGTCCACCACCAGCAGCGCGCCCCGGGCCCTGGCCACCGCGTGCAGCGCCCGCAGCGGCGCGAGCCGGCCGTCGGTCGAGTCCACGCTCTCGGTGACGACCAGGGCGCGCCGCTCGCCGCGGGTGGCCAGCTCGGCGTCCACCGCGGCCGGGTCGTGGTGCGGCACCACCGCCACCCTGGCCCGGGAGAGCCGGCAGGCGTCGACCAGCGAGGCGTGGTTCGCCGCGTCGGAGACGATCAGCGCGCCCGGCCCGGACAGCGCGGTCAGCACCCCGAGGTTGGCCGCGTATCCGGAGGAGAACACCAGCGCCGCCTCGGTCCCGCAGAACCCGGCCAGCTCCCGCTCCAGCGTCGCGTGCAGCTCGGTCGTGCCGGTGACCAGCCGCGATCCGGTCGAGCCCGCGCCCCACGTGCGGGCCGCGGCGACCGCCCCCTCGATCACCCGCGGATCGGTGGCCAGCCCGAGGTAATCGTTGCCGGCCACGTCGAGCACCGCGGCCACCGCCGGCCGCGGGCGCAGCTCCCGGCGCAGCCCGGCCGCCCGCCGCCGCGCCGCGTGCCCGTCCAGCCAGGCCAGCGGGTGCTCGGGCGGCGGTGTCGACACGCCGCTCACGGTAACCGGGTACGCGGCCGGTCAGCCGGCCGCGGCCGCGGCGAGCACCGCGGCGACGATCTCGGCCAGGTCGGCGGGCGTGCAGATGTACGGCGGCATCGTGTAGACCAGGTCGCGGAACGGGCGCAGCCACGCGCCCGCCTCCAGGGCCGCCGCCGTGGCCGCGGCCACGTCCACCGGGTGATCGAGCTGGACCACCCCCACCGCGCCGAGCACCCGCACGTCACGCACCCCCGGCGCACCGCGCAGCGGGGCCAGCCCGGACCGCAGCGCCGCGGCGATGGCGCTCACCTCGGCCCGCCAGTCCCGCTCCAGCAGCAGCCGCACCGAGGCGCCGGCCACGGCCGCGGCCAGCGGGTTACCCATGAACGTCGGGCCGTGCATGAGCACCCCGGCCTCGCCCGCGCTGATCCCGCTGGCCACCTGCGGCGTGCACAGCGCCGCGGCCATGGTCAGGTATCCGCCGGTCAACGCCTTGCCGACGCACATCACGTCGGGCGCGACCCCGGCGTGGTCGGCGGCGAACAGCTCGCCGGTGCGCCCGAAGCCGGTGGCGATCTCGTCGAACACCAGCAGCACGTCGTGGGTCAGGCACAGCTCGCGCAGCACGTGCAGGTAGCGCGGGTCGTGGAAGCGCATCCCGCCCGCACCCTGCAGCACCGGCTCGACGATCACCGCGGCCAGTTCGTCGGCGTGCCGCTCGACCAGCTCGGCCAGCTCGGCGACGTAGCCGGCCTCGAACCGGGCCGGCGGGACGGAGGCGAAGACCTGCTGCGGCAGCACGTCGCGCCACAGCGTGTGCATCCCGCCGTCGGGATCGCAGACGCTCATGGCGGCGAACGTGTCGCCGTGGTAGCCGCCGCGCCAGGTCAGCAGCCGGTGCTTGCCCGGGCGGCCGCGGGAGCGCTGGTACTGCAGGCACATCTTGATCGCGACCTCCACCGACACCGAGCCGGAGTCGGCCAGGAACACGTGCTCCAGCCCGGCCGGGGTGATCTGCACCAGCAGCCGGGCCAGGTCCACCGCGGGCGAGTGGGTGAGCCCGCCGAACATCACGTGGCTCATCACGCCGAGCTGCTCGCGCACCGCCGCGTCCAGCACCGGGTGTGCGTAACCGTGGATCGCCGCCCACCACGAGGACATCCCGTCCACCGGCTCCCGGCCGTCGGCCAGCCGCAGCCGCACCCCGGCGGCCGAGGTGACGGCCAGCGGCGGCACCGGGGCCGGCATCGCTGCATAGGGATGCCAGACGTGCGCCCGGTCCGTGGCCAGCAGCGCCTCGACGTCCACGGGCCGCGAGCCTAGCCGCCAGCGCGACGGCGCCCGCCCGGCCGTGTCACGGCGCGATCGGGCGGTCTGCGGCTACTCGCGGGTTAAGCTGCAACGCCATGTCCACCGCCGCCGCACCCGCCGCCGAGCACCCGGCGCTGTCCCGGCGCCGCGAGCTGGGCGCCACCAGCGCGCGGTCGCTGCTGCTCACCGTGCTCGGCGAGTTCGTGCTGCAGAGCGCGGAGCCGGTATGGACGCAGGTGCTGCTCGACGTGCTCGGCCGGCTCGGGGTGGAGTCCAAGAGCGCCCGCCAGGCGCTGGCCCGCACCGCCGCGGAAGGGCTGCTGGCCTCCGACCGGGCCGGCCGCCGGGTGCGCTGGTCGCTCACCACATCAGGTCGGGACCTGCTGTCCAGCGGCGCGGCCCGGATCTACGGCTTCGGCGGCGCCCGGCCCGTCTGGGACGGGCGCTGGCTGGTCCTGCTGATCAGCGTGCCGGAGTCGCGCCGTCGGCTGCGGCACCGGCTGCGCACCCGGCTGGCCTGGGCCGGGCTCGGCTCGCCGGCCCCCGGGGTATGGCTCTCCCCCGACCCGACCAAGCAGGGCGAGGTGGCCGACGTGGTCGCCGACCTCGACCTCACCGAGGTGACCAGCTCCTTCGTCGGGCCGTTCGGCGCCATCGGCACCGAGCGCGACCTCGTCGCCCAGGCCTGGGACCTGGCCGGTGTGGAAGCCGCCTACGAGGACTTCCTGGCCGAGTTCGGCCCGGCCGACCCGACCGCACCGGACGAGGTGCTCGCCCAGCAGATCCACCTGGTGCACTCCTGGCGCCGCTTCCCGTTCCTCGATCCCCAGCTGCCCGCCGTGTTGCTGCCCGCCGACTGGGCGGGGGCGCGCGCCGCGGCGCTGTTCACCGCCCAGCACACCCGCTGGCACGCACCCGCCCAGCGGCAGTGGGCCGCGATGATGCACGGCATGGGCTGACCGGCCCGCTCACGGCCGGATCTCGTACACCAGGTTGAACGCGCTCTGCGCGGCCCGGCGGAACCGGGTGAAGCCGGCCTCGGTGGCGATGCGCCGGATCGGGTTCTCCCCGGCCTGCGCCCCGAGCGCGTGGCCACCCGGCTGGGACAGCGCGTTCGGCAGGCAGAGGAAGGTGGAGCCGCTGTAGTAGAGCCGACCCACCGGGGTGAAGGTCTCCTCGACCGCGTCCGCGGCGAACGGCTCGACCAGCAGCCAGGTCCCGTCCGGGGCCAGTGACTCCCGCACCCGGCGCGCGGCGCCCACCGGGTCGCCCATGTCGTGCAGGCAGTCGAACATCGTCACCAGGTCGTAGCCGGTTCCACCGAAGGTCTGTGCGGTGGCCACCTCGAAGCCGACCCGGTCCGCCACGCCGGCCTGCGCGGCCTTCTTCCGGGCCAGCTCGATCGACGCGTCGTGGTAGTCCGAGCCGACGACGGTGGCGCGCGGGAAGGCCTGGGCGAGCAGCACCGAGGTCGAACCCAGCCCGCAGCCGACGTCGGCCACCCGGCCGCCCGCGCTCAGCTTCTCCTCGACCCCGTCCAGCGCGGGAATCCAGTGCGGGATCAGCTCGGCGACGTAACCGGGCCGGTAGAAGGCGTCGCACCCGACGAAGACGTCCTCGTGGTGGGAGTGCCAGGCCACCCCGGCACCGGTGCGGAACGCGTCGCTGATCCGCGGTTCGGCACGCAGGTAACCGAGGACGGCGACGAACGCGGCGGAGAGGTCGGGGCCGTTCGGGTCGGCGAGACAGAACGCCTGCTCCTCGCTCAGCGAGAACTCACCGGTGACCGGGTCGTAGCCGGCGTAGCCGCCCGCGGCCTGACCGCGCAGCCACTCGGTGAGGTAGCGCGGATCGCACCCGGTGCGCTCGGCGAGCTGCTCCGGCGTCGCCGGACCCTGCGCGAGAGCGCGGTAGAGGCCGAGCCGGTTGCCGACCGCGATCGAGCCGGCGGCACCGGCCGCGCCGAGATCGGTGACGAACCGTCCGAGGAACTCCATGACCGTGTCGTGGTTCACCACTGCGTCCCTTCTGTCCTGGCCGGCGGCTGCCGGTCGCGATGCCAGGGTCGGCGCCCCGGCTGGCACGGCGCTGACGCGCGCTGTCGCGCGACTGACAGCGGCTCCCGCGAGATGCTGTGCGCGGAGGTGGATCGATGGGCGCTGGACTACCGGTCCGGGTGGCGGTGCTGGGGCCGCTGCGGCTGGTCGTCGACGGCATCCCGGTCGAGGTGCCCGGGCCCAAGCGGCGCGCGCTGCTCGCGTTGCTCGCGCTGGCCGAGGGCCGGACCGCCACCGTCGATCATCTGGTGGACGCGCTGTGGCCCGCCGAGGTGCCGGACTCGGCCCGCCAGGCCCTGCACACCCACGTCTCCCGGCTGCGCTCGCACCTCGGCCCGGCCGCTTCCCGGCTGCAGACCCGGCAGGACGGGTACCGGCTCGAGCTGGGCCCGGCCGAGCTGGACGTGGCCGCGGCCCGCATGCTGCTGGCCAGGGCGCGTGCCACGGCCCGGCAGGATCCGGCCGCCGCGCTGGCGCTCGCCCGGGAGGCGCACGCGCTGTGGCAGGAGCCGGTCCTGGCCGATCTCACCGACGTCGCACCGATCGCCGTCGCCGTCCAGGCCTGCGCGCAGCTGAAACGCCAGGTGACCGACACCCTGATCTCCTGCGCGATCGACGCGGGCCGGCTCGACGGCGTCGTCGAGCTCGCCGCGGCCGGCCACGCCGCGGACCCGCTGCGCGAGCCGGCGGTGCTGCTGTCGATGCGGGCTCTGGCCGCGACCGGGCAGGCGGCGGAGGCGCTGCGCGTCGGACGCGAGTACCGGCACCGGCTGGCCGACGAGACCGGCCTGGACCCCTCGCCGGAGCTGGGCCGGCTCGAGCGCGAGATCGCTGCCGGTTCCGCCGGGCCCGCCCCGGCCCCGGTCGACGCGCCCGTCCGACCGACGAACCGGCTGGTCGGCCGCGAGTCGCAGGTCGCGGCCCTGCACCGGCTGCTCGCCGGCGAACGGCTGGTCACCCTGGTCGGCCCCGGCGGGGTCGGCAAGACGCGGCTGGCGCTGGAGGTCGCGCACCGCAGCGAGGCGCCCACCGTGGCGCTGCTGGCGCCGGTCACCGATCCGGCCGCGCTGCCGCACGCGCTGGCCGCGGCGCTGCACCTCGACGTCGCCCAGGGCGACGTCCTCACCGCGTGCGTCGCCGTCCTCGGTGGCCGGTCCGGCCTGCTGGTGATCGACAACTGCGAGCATCTGCTGGACCCGGTCCGGGACACGGTCGGGTTGGTCCTGTCGGCGTGCCCGCGGCTGACCGTGCTGGCCACCAGCCGCGAACCGCTCGGGCTGGCGGCCGAGTACACCTTCCGGCTGGCCCCGCTGCCGCTACCCGGTTCGGACCCCGCCGGCTCGGCCGACCAGCTCCGGTCGGTGCCGTCGATGGCGGTGTTCCTCGACCGGGCCGCCCGGGTCCGCCCGGGCCGTCCGCCGGCCCTGCCGGACCTGCGTCTGATCGCCGACATCGTCCGCCGCCTGGACGGGATGCCGCTGGCCATCGAGCTGGCCGCCGGTCGGCTGTCCAGCTTCTCCCTGCCCGACCTGCACGCCCGGCTGGATCGTTCGCTCGACCTGCTCGGTGGCGGCCGGCCCAGCGGGGAGGCCCGGCACCGCACGCTGCGCGCCACCGTCGAGTGGTCCTACCAGCTGCTGTCCGAGGACGAGCAGCGGTTGTTCCGGCACCTGTCGGTCTTCCCCGACGGCATCGCCCTGCCGGCCGCCGAGCGCCTGGCCGCCGACCTCGGGCTGGACGGCGACCCCGGCTCCCTGCTCTCCCGGCTCGTCGACACGTCCATGATCGACGCCGAGTTCGGGAGCGGCACCCGGTACCGGATGCTGGAGACGCTGCGGGCGTTCGGGCTGGACCGGCTGGCCGCGGCGGGCGAGGACGACAGCGCGGGCGGCCACCTGATCCGGTGGGCGGTGGAGCTCACCGCGTGGATCCGGGACGGCCTGACCACCGAGCGGGAGCCCGAGGCGGACGCCGTGCTCCGGCGTGAGCTGCCCACCCTGCGGGCCGCCTGGCGGCTCGCGCGCCGGCGCGCCGACACCGAGGCGTCCACCGCCATCGTGGTGGCGCTGATGGACGCGGTGGGCTACCGGGACCTGGTCGAGATCCGGGACTGGGCCGAGGAGCTGGCCCGCGACCTCACCCGCGACCCGGCAGCGACCACCGGTGGGCGGTTCGCCGCCGTGCTGGGCATCGCGGCCGAGGCCGCCTACCACCGCGGGGACCACCGGGAGGCCGACCGGCTCGCCCGGGCCGGGCTCGAGGCGGCCACCGACGCTGCCGCTTCGTGGTACTGCCTGCTGACGCTGTCCGTGGCCGACCTGGCCCGCGGCGCGTACGCCCAGGCCGTCGAGCACGCCCTGGCCGCGGCCGCACTCGAGACCCGGCCCCGCGAGGGTCTCGGGATCGCCGCGCTGGCCACCGCCTATGCCGGCGATCTCGAGCGGGCGCGGGAGCTGAACGCGCGGGGCATGGCCGGCGGCGGGTCACCGACCTTGCGCTCGTGGGGGGCCTACGTGGCCGGGGAGATCGAGAGCTGCGCCGGGCACCCCGAGCTGGCCGAGCCGCACTACCGCCGGGCCGTCGAGCTGGCTCGCCGCTGCGGCGCGACCTTCCTCGACGGCGTCGCGACCGTGGGCCTGCTGGCCGTGCTCGGCCGGTCCGGGCGCGTGCGGGACGCGCTGCGCGGCTACCGCGACGTCATCGACTACTTCGCCCGCACCGGGAACTGGACCCACCTGTGGACCACGCTGCGCAACCTCGGCGAGCTGCTGCACCGGCTCGGCGACCACGGCCCGGCGGCGCTGCTCGCCGCCGCGGCCGACCGGGCCCCGGACGCACCGGCCGTCACCGCCCGCCCGGACGGGCGCACCGCACCGCCGGTCGCCGCCGACCCGACGCCGACCGACCGGGACGACGTCCTCGCGGTCGCCCGGGCGGCCATCGAACGGAACCTCGCCCCCTAGCTGTAGCGACCGGCGACCGCGCCGAGTTCGACACCAGTCCGGTTGCACATGATCGAACCTGGACTGGTGTCGATGTCGGCGTCCGGGGCGGACAGGGTCAGCGGCGGTCGTAGTCTGGACCGGTGCAGAGCTACCCGCTGGCTGGTCATTCGGTGTCCCGCGTCGGGTTCGGCGCGATGCAGCTCGCCGGGCCGGGGGTGTTCGGTCCACCCCGCGATCACGACCAGGCCGTGGCCGTGCTGCGCCGGGCCGTCGAGCTCGGCGTGGACCACATCGACACCTCGCAGTACTACGGCCCGGACGTGGTCAACGAGCTGATCCGGGAGGCCTTGCACCCTTACCCGGAGCACCTCGCCCTGGTCAGCAAGGTCGGTGCCCGGCGCGACGAGCAGGGCGGCTGGCTGCCCTACGCCGAGCCGGACCAGCTGCGCGCGGGCATCGAGGAGAACCTGCGCACGCTCGGTGTCGACCGGCTGGCCGCGGTCAACCTGCGGCTGATCGACGGCACCGGCCCTGACCAGCACTTCGACGACCAGCTGGATGCCATGGTCAAGGCCCGGGAGGACGGGCTGATCGCCGGCGTCGGGTTGAGCAACATCACGCTCGAGCACCTGCGGCACGCGCTCGGGCGCACCGAGATCGCCTGCGTGCAGAACCCGTTCAACCTGATCGACCGGTCGTCGCAGCCGATCCTGGACGAGTGCACCGCGCGCGGGATCGCCTTCGTGCCGTTCTTCCCGCTGGGCTCCGGGTTCGCCGCCGACAACCCGGTGCTGGGCAACGAGCAGGTGCGGGCGGTCGCCGCCGAGCTGGACCGCAGCCCGGCCCAGGTGGCGCTGGCCTGGACGCTGTCGCTCGCGCCCAACGTGCTGCTCATCCCGGGCACGTCGTCGGTGGACCACCTGGAGCAGAACCTCGCCGTCGCCGACATCGAGCTCTCGGCGCAGCAACAGCAGCTGATCTCCGCGGTGGGCAGCGGGGCGGCCTGACCGCGGGGGCTCAGGCCGTCAGCATCCCGATCTCGGACGCCGAGAGCACCTGCTCGATGCCCAGCACCGCGGCGCCGGCCAGCCCGGCGTACTCCCCCAGCACGCTGTAGGCCAGCACCAGGTTGCGGGTGGCCAGCGGCAGCGCCCGCTGGTAGGCCACGCTGCGCACCCCGGCCAGCAGGTCGTCGCTGGCCGCGGTGAGCGAGCCGCCGATCGTCACCCGGGCCGGGTTGTAGAAGTGCACGAGCATGGCCACCACCTCGCCGATCAGCGCGGCGGCTTCCCGGACCAGCCCGCGGGCGGTCGGGTCGGCCTTGGCCAGCAGCGCCCGCACGTCGGCGATGGTGACCGGCGCCCCACCGGCCGCGGCCAGCCGGCGGGCGATGGCCGAGGCGGACGCGACGGCCTCGATGCAGCCGACGTTGCCGCACACGCAGGGGTCGTCCGGGCCGCCGCGTGGCCGCACGTGCCCGATGTCGCCGGCCGCCCCGTCGGCGCCGTGGTGCAGCACCCCGTCGCGGCTGATCAGTCCCCCGCCGATGCCCGTGCCCACCTTCACGAACAGCAGTGGCGCCTGGTCCGCCGGCAGCGCCCTGGCCTCGCCGAGCGCCCGCAGGTTGACGTCGTTCTCCAGGATCGCCGGGCAGTCGAACCGGCGCTGCAGCCGGGCGGAGACGGGGTAGGCGTGCCAGCCGGGCATGATCGGCGGCCGCACCGGGACGCCCAGCTGCCCGTCCACCGGTCCCGGCAGCCCGATCACCACCGCGCGTACCGGGACGTCGGCCGGCCCCTGCCGGCGCAGCGCGTCCAGCTGTCCTTCCACGTCGGCCAGCACCGGCTCCGGTCCGTCGCCGACGTCGACGTCGATGTGCGTGTGCGCCACCACCTGCTGGCTGAGGTCGACCACGGCCAGGTGCGCGCCGCGGGCCCCGACGTCGGCCAGCAGCACGTGCCCGCCGCGCGGCGACAGCGCCAGCCGCTCGGCGGGGCGCCCGCGGCCGACGGTCGGGCGGGTGCCGGCGAGCCGCAGCACGCCACGCGCGAGCAGCTCGTCGACCGCCGCGCTGACCGTGGTGCGGGCCAGGCCGGCCGCCGGGACCAGGTCCGCCTTGCTGACCGCCGCCCCGGAGGCCACCAGCCGGGCCACCGTGCTCAGCGTGACCTCGGCGTCGACCCGGACCGACAACGGCGGCGTACTCAGCCGCAGCGGCGGTAGCAGCGAGGGAAGCAGCATCACGGCCCGATATCGACGGATAAACAACGACAAAACACATTATTCAGTCGTTGTACGGCGCTGGTCAACGCTCCTATGTTGACCCCGCTGGTCCGCCGACGTGGGGAGAGACCGGGTGCACGGAATTGGGGCGCCGCTGCTGACGATGCGGGGCATCGTCAAACAGTTCCCTGGGGTACGGGCGCTGGACGGAGTGGACCTGGACGTC
>DATMDS010000224.1:0-23396 GCA_035557575.1 Pseudonocardia sp.
GCGCGCCGGCCGCGAGCAGTTCGCGGATCCGTCGGGCCAGCGGCGTGACGTCGGTGATCCCCGCGATCCAGGTGGTGAGATAGGCGGTCACGCTCGGCCCGGACAGCCCGACCTGGATCGTCCGCCACGGCAGGCGTTCCAGCCGCAGGTTCCGCTCCGGATCCCACTGCACCCGAACCGGGCTGGCGGACAGTCGCTCGCGCCACGTGTCGCGGTCGTCATGCAGTTCCGGCCGGAAGTGGCTCAGACAGGATCCGGCCAGGGCGCGATCGAATTCGTCCCGCCACACGCGAACGGCCAGAACGCGTTCCTGACCGGCCTTCTCGGCCCAGCCACAGCGGTACATCATCCACAGGAACGACGGCTTGATCCAGGTCATCCGATCGGTCTTGAACGGAGCGACGAACGTGCCCGCGGCCAACGCCGGGTCGGCGATCTCCGGACGGAAGGCCTGGTACACGGTGAGCGTTCGCTCGTCGAACAGCGCCCTGACCTGACGGTCCGGGACGGCGCCGACGTGGTCACCGAAGGCAGGAGGCATGGCAGGTCGATCTCCTTCCGCGGGCCGAGGACCCGCGCTTGTGAGTGCGTAGCCGTGCTCTAGCACGGCTACGCACTCACGGGCGGCGGAGCCGCCGCAGTCGCAGCGCGACCTGGATCTCCAGCGACCGCTCCGGCCGCTGCCAGTCCGCACCGAGCAGCGCGGAGATCCGCTCCAGCCGCTGGGCCACCGTGTTCGGGTGCACGTGCAGCAGCCCGGCCGCCCGCCGCGGGCTCGCTCCGCAGTCGAAGTAGGTCTCCAGCGTGCAGACCAGGTCGGAGCCGCGGCGCTCGTCGTAGTCGGTCACCGGGCCCAGCACCCGGTCCAGGTACCCGGCCACGTCGGCGGTGCCGCCCGCCACCAGGCCGGCGAAGCCGAGCTCGGCCATCGTGCCGCCGCGACCGCGCATGCCCAGCGTGAGCAGGGCCGACGCCACCCGAGCGGCCTCCACGTGCGCCGATCGCAGGCCGCGCAGCGGCGTCACCGGCCCGACCCCGCCCACCGTGACCGGCCCGTCCTCGTGGGAGTCCGGCCGGGCCAGCGCCGCGGCCACCACGGCCGGGTCGTCGCCCGGCACCAGCCCGACGACGGCCCCACCGTGCACCCCGGCCAGCCCCCGCCCGGACCCCGCGGACGCGGCGGCCAGCAGCAGGCCGCGCGGCCGAGCGGGGCCGGTCCGGCACACCACCAGCACGTGCGGGGCGTGCAGCCGCAGCCCCAGCAGCCGCCCCCGCTCGACCAGCGAGGACTCGGTGGCGGGGTCGGTGTCGTCGGAGTCGCGGTCGAAGCCGAGCAGGTCGGCCAGCAGGTCGTGGCGCACCCGCTGGTCGGCCTCCGCGGCGCGCAGCGTGAACAGCAGCACCAGCGCGGTCACCATGGCGGCCCGCTCGACGGTGCGGCCCTGCCCGTCGTCCAGCTGGTCGGGACCGCCGAGCACCAGCGTGCCCAGCCGCTGTCCGGCCGCGGTCACCGCCACCGCCCACAGCCCGTCGGCGCCGACGAGCCGGCCGGTCGCGGCCGACCGGCGCACGGCCGGGTGCCGGGAGAGCGCGTCCGGTCCGGTGCTGTGCTCGCCAGGCGGTGCCGGGCCGTGCGTGGCCTGCCGCTGCCCGTCGGTGTCCAGCACGGCGACCCAGCAGCCGAGCAGCTCACCCAGGGTGGCCGCGATGTCGTCGATCCCGCCGCCGCCGAGCGCGACGGTCACGAACCGGTCGTGGGCTGCCGCGGCCTGCTGGTTCGCGGCGTGTGCGCGGGACAGCGCGTCCAGCGCGGCCGCCGTCTCGGTGGCCCGCTGGGTCTGCACCAGCGACACCGCGGCCAGCGTGGCCAGCGAACCGAGCAACGCCACCTCGTCGCGGCGGAACGGGCGGCGGCTGCGGTTGGAGGCGAACAGCACCCCGACGAACTGGCCGTCCACCAGCAGCGGGGTGCCGCAGATCGCGACCAGCCCCTCCTCGCCGACCGCGGTGTCGATGTCGGCCGTGTGCCGGAACCGCTCGTCCGCCGGGTAGTCGGCGGTCCAGTACGGGCGCCGGGTCTGGGCCACCAGCCCGCCGAGGCCGGCCCCGGCGGGCAGCCGCAGCACCTGGAAATGGGCCGAGACCGAACCGGCGGTGGCCCGCATGAACGTGTCCCCGCGCTCCGGGTCGGCCAGCGTCAGATAGGCGACGTCGGTGCCGAGCAGGGTGCGGGCCCGGCGCACGATCGCGTCCAGCACGCCGCCGGGATCCGACCGCGACGCCAGCTCCCGGGCCGTGTCGAGCAGCGCGGAGAGCTCCGCCTCCCGGCGCTGGTGGGTGTCGATGTCGGCGCGCACCCGCAGCGCCAGCTCACGAGCCACCCCGGCGGTCGACGGGTCGGCCGCGGCCAGCGCCGCGGCCTGCTCCTCGATCCGGTCGGCCGGGGCGTCCTGGGCGAGCAGGCGGAGCAACTGCAGTGCGGTCTCCGGCACGCCCGACATTGTGCTCGTGAGTGCGCAGCCGTGTTCTAGCACGGCTACGCGCTCACGGGCGCGAAGCGTCGGCCGGTATCGCGTGGTCGGCGCTCAGGTCGCGCCGGCTGGTCTCGCCGTACGTCGCCACCGCGAGCACGCTGACCAGTGCGGAGAGTGCCACGTAGACGGCCACCGAGTAGCCGCCGTACTGGGTGTAGAGGGCCACGCCGATGATCGGAGCCAGCCCGCCGGCCACGATCGAGGACAGCTGGTAGCCGACGGAGACGCCGGAGTAGCGCACCTTGGTGCCGAACAGCTCGGACAGGAACGCGGCCTGCGGCCCGTACATCGCGCCGTGGAACAGCAGCCCGCCCACGATGGCGAGCACGGTGAGCGGGAAGCTCTCGGTGTCGATCAGGTAGATGAACACGAACCCCCACACCCCGACGCCGACGGCGCCCAGCAGGTAGATCGGCCGGCGGCCGAAGCGGTCCGACAGCGCCCCCCAGATCGGGATCGTGATGAGGTGGAAGGCGGCCCCGATCAGCACCGCGTTCAGCACGAAGGAGCTGGACAGCGTGTGCTCGGCGCTCTTGGTCAGGTACGTGACCACGACGATGGTGAAGATGTAGTAGGAGACGTTCTCGGCGAACCGGGCGCCCATCGCGGTGAAGACCTCGCGCGGGTAGCGGCGGAACACGTCGAGGATCGGCATCACCTCGCGCTCACCGGCCGCGGCCTTGCGCTCGGCCTCCTGCTGGGCCGCCTTGAACACCGGGGACTCCTCGACGGCGAGCCGGATGTACAGCCCGATGCCGACCAGCACCGCGGACAGCAGGAACGGGACCCGCCAGCCCCAGGCCAGGAACGCCTCCTCCGGCTGGAACAGCGCGAGCAGCGCCAGCAGGCCGTTGGCCAGCAGCTGGCCCATCGGCACCCCCGCCTGCGGCCAGCTGGCCCAGTAGCCGCGCCGGGCCGGGTCGCCGTGCTCGGAGACGATCAGCACCGCGCCGCCCCACTCGCCGCCCAGCGCGAAGCCCTGGAGCAGCCGCAGCAGCACCAGCAGCAGCGGCGCGGCCAACCCGATCGTCGCGTAGCCGGGCAGCAGACCGATCGCGAAGGTGGCCGCGCCCATCAGCACCAGGCTCAGGACCAGCAGCTTCTTGCGACCGATCTTGTCGCCGTAGTGGCCGAAGATCACCCCGCCGATGGGGCGGGCGATGAACCCGACGGCGAACGTGCCCAGCGCCAGCAGGGTGCCGACGGCCGGGTCCGAGGCCGGGAAGAAGACGGCCGGGAAGACCACCGCGGCGGCCACCCCGTAGAGGAAGAAGTCGTACCACTCGACGGTGGTGCCGGCCATGCTGGCCGCCACCACCTTGACGATGGATGTGGGCTGGCGCGGTGGGAGCGCGGTCATCGGGTTCTCCGGTCGCGTGGACGGTGGGCTGATGACCGGTGACGGTACGGGGCAACCCGGGGCGGCGAAGTGTATCCAGGCCACATAGATTGCCGGTGAGTTATGTGTCGGAGGTCGCAAGCAGCAGCGGCACGAGCTGCTCGGCGTTGGACAGCGAGCCGTGCTGCCCGGGCATCGTCGCGATGAACGGCTCGGCCACCGTGCGCACCACGGCCGCGGTGCCCCGGGCGGCGACCACGATGTCCCCGATCCGGTCCCGCACGGCGTCGGTGACCGACCCGAACCAGCCCTCGTCGATGGCCTGCTCGCTGGGCACCACCCAGGCGTGCGCGCCGAGCGCGGCCCGCCAGGCGGCCAGCACGTCGGCGGTCGCACCGGGGTGGGCGTAGACCAGACGGGCCCGCGGGTCGCCGCCGAGCAGCGCCACCCCGCGCTGCAGATCCTCGTCGGTGTCGAAGTCGTGGATCCGGTTCGCCAGCACCATGCCGTGGTCACCGGTGATCGCCAGCACCGCGTCGGACGGCAGGTGTTCGGTGATCAGCGCGGCCAGCCGGTCCACCTGGGCCAGCTGCAGCCGCCAGGCCAGCGAGCCCGGCCCGTGCCGGTGCCCGATCGAGTCGAGATCCGCGTGGTACCCGTAGCAGAGCCGCCGCCCCGGCCCGGTGACCGCGTCGATGACCTCCGCGGCCAGATCGCCCATGGCCCGGGTCCCGCGGAACTCGCCGCCGCGCAGCACCGCGCGGGTCAGCCCGGACCCGGCGAAGGCCGCCTGCGACACGGTGCGCACGGTGATGCCGGCGGCCGCCGCCCGCTCGAACAGCGTCGGCAGCGGCTGCACCGACTCCGGCGGGAACCGCTCGCGCATGTCGACGGCGCGGCCGTCGACCCTGCTCGTCCAGGGCAGGCTGTCCAGCAGCGCACCGGGGCCGGCCCGGAAGGAGATCCCGACCATCCCGTGCGTGCCCGGCGGCAGCCCGGTGCCCAGCGACGCCAGGCTGATCGTCGTGCTGGACGGGAAGCCGGTGCGCAACGGGCCGGCATCGGGCAGCGCGGCGAGGAACGGGGCGTCGGCGGCGTGCGCGCGCAGCAGCTGCGCGCCCAGACCGTCGATGAGCAGCAGCGCCGCCGCCCGAACCGGGGCGATGTCCGGCCCCGCGTCCACTCCCGGCTCGCCGAGCGCGCGCAGCAGGGCGGGCACCACGTCGGCCAGCGAGTGCCGGGCCCGGCCCGCCGCGGCGGGCCGGGCGGCCGGTGGCGCCGGCCCTGCGGTGCCGGAGTCGTCATGTCGGCTGCCGCGGTGGGTCACGGCTCGAGGGTGCCAGGGTCGGGTCCCCGGTGGTGTGTTCCTGGGCTCGGTGCGGGTGGCGTGTGCCCAGGCAGGGCTACAGTGAGGTCCGAGGCGGCGGCCGCAGTGCCGTCGTCATACGCGGTCCGGCGAGATCAGCTGGTTCGTCCCTGCTCTTCCCCGGGAACACCCACGGGGTGTCCGCTTCGTAGCCCGATCGACCGGTGGCGGTCGATCGTGAGCGGTACGACGCCGCCCCATCGCTCCGCGCGGTCGGCCGACGGTCCTGCACCACCTTCTGCCGATGTCTGGAGTTCTGTCCGTGCCCATCTCCGCTGCCCACCCGGTTTCGACCCGTCCCGCGGCGCCGGCCGCGCCGCGCCCGACCACGATCGGGATGCTGAGCACCTACCCACCGACCCAGTGCGGCCTGGCCACCTTCAGCGCCGCGCTCATCGAGCACCTGCAGCTGTCACCGGGGTCGCTCGGGGTGGTCCGGGTGGTCGACCAGCCGGAGGCGGTGCCCGGACCGGACGTGGTCGGGCACCTGGTGAACGGCTCGGCGGCCAGCGCCGCCGGCGCGGTGCGCCGGCTGAACGGCTTCGACGCGGTGGTCGTGCAGCACGAGTACGGCATCTACGGCGGACCCGACGGCGCCGACGTGCTGGACGTCGTGGACGCGCTGACGGTGCCGCTGATCGTGGTGCTGCACACCGTGCTGCAGGACCCGACGGCGAGTCAGCGTGCCATCCTGCTGCGGCTGCTCGCCGCGGCCGACACCGTCGTGACCATGACCGAGACCGCCCGGCGCCGGCTGGTGGCCGGCTACGGCGCGGACCCGGCGCGGCTCACGGTGATCCCGCACGGCGCGGTCGACCACGGCGCGGGCTCGACCTCGCGGCCGGCCGCCGCCCGTCCGCTCGTGCTCACCTGGGGTCTGATCGGACCCGGCAAGGGCATCGAGTGGGCGATCGACGCGATGGCGGGCCTGCGCGACCTGCAGCCGCGCTACCTGGTGACCGGTCGGACCCACCCCAAGGTGGTGCAGCGCGACGGTGAGGCCTACCGCGACGGCCTGCGGCAACGGGCCCGGGACAACGGGGTGCCCGACCTGGTCGAGCTGGACGACCGCTACCTCGGCGCCGCCGAGCTGGCCGAGCTGGTGCAAGCGGCCGACGTCGTGCTGCTGCCCTACGACTCCCGCGAGCAGGTGACCTCCGGGGTGCTCATCGAGGCCGTGGCGGCCGGCCGGCCGGTGGTCTCCACCGCGTTCCCGCACGCCATCGAGCTGCTGGCCGACGAGACCGGGATCGTGGTGCCGCAACGGGACGCGGTCGCGCTGGAGGTGGCGCTGCGCCGGGTGCTCAGCGAGCCGGGGCTGGCCGACGGGATGGCCGAGCAGGCGGCGGGGAAGGCCCCCGAGCTGTTCTGGGCCGCGGTCGCCGGTCGCTACCGCGCGGTCGCGGCGGGGCTGGTTGCGACCGATCTGGCGGGGGTCTCATGAGTAGCCCCCTCGAGGTCCCGGCCCCGGTGTTCACGCACCTGCGCCGGCTCACCGACGCCGGCGGGCTCTACGAGCACGCGCAGGGCGTCACCCCGCGCCGGGAGCACGGCTACTGCCTCGACGATGTCGCGCGGGCCCTGGTCGTCACCTGCCGGGAGCCCGGTTTCGAGCTGGACGACCTGCGCGAGCAGTACCTGGGTTTCGTGCTCGCCGCGCAGCAACCCGACGGCCGGTTCCACAACCGCCGCGACATCACCCTGAACTGGACCGACACCGCGTCGGTGGAGGACTGCTGGGGCCGCGCGCTGTGGAGCCTGGGCACCGCCGTCGCCGAGGCTCCGCGGCTGCGGGACCGGGCGCTGGTCGCGTTCGACCGCGGGGCCCGGCTGCGCTCGCCGCACCGGCGCGCGATGGCCTATGCCGCGCTCGGCGCGGCCGAGGTGCTCGCCGTGCAGCCGGGGCACACCGTGGCCCGGGCGCTGCTGGTCGCGGCCGCGTCGACGATCGGGCGGCCGCTGCTCGACAAGGCGTGGCCGTGGCCGGAGCCGCGGCTGAGCTACGCCAACGCCGTGCTGCCCGAGGCGCTGCTGGCGGTGGGCGCCGCGCTCGACGCGCCGTCGCTGGTCGCCGACGGGCTGGGCCTGCTCGGCTGGCTGCTCGATCGGCAGCTCCGGGACGGGCACCTGTCCGTGGTCCCGGTGGCCGGGCACGGGCCGGGTGACGCCGGGCCCGGGTTCGACCAGCAGCCGATCGAGGCCGCGGCGCTGGCCGAGGCCTGCGCGCGGGCCTACCTGATCGCCGGGCGGCGGCGCTGGGCCGAGGGCGTCGAGCTGGCCGCGTCCTGGTTCCTCGGCGCCAACGACGTCGGCATCCCGCTGCTCGATCCGGCCGGTGGCGGCGGGTTCGACGGCCTGCACCGTGACCGGCGCAACGACAACCAGGGGGCGGAGTCGACGTTGGCGCTGCTCTCCACGTTGCAGCGGGCTCGCTCGCTGTCCGCGGTCAGCGTCCGATGAGTTGTGTCGTCCGGACCGGTGTGGTGCTGGCCGCGGACCCGTCCCGGGTGGTGGCCCGGCTGTTCGTACCCGGCCACGAGCTCTCCCTCGACGGCCGGTCCCGGGCGTCCGGCGTGCTCGGCCGGATCCTGGCGCTGCCCGAGGACGAGGTGGGGGCCACGCTGCGCCGGGTGCTCGCCCGCTACACCGGCCGGCACCGGGACCTGCCGGGTGTGCTGCGGGCGCACTACGCGCAGATCGCGCACCGGGTGCCCGACGGAGCGGACCTGTCCGAGCAACGCCGCGACCTGATCGGCGCCTGGTTCTCCCACGAGTTCGCGGTCGAGGCAGCGGCCCTGTTCAACCCGTCGATCGTCGCGCACCCCGACCAGACCGGCCTCGAGCCCGGGCAGTGCCGGTTCGTGCTGAGCCTGCGCGCGGTCGGCGAGGGGCACCTGTCCGCGGTCGAGTTCCGCACCGGGGTGGTGGGTCCCGGCCAGCAGCTGCGGGTGGACGATCCCGGTCCGCACGTCGAGACCGGCCGGATCGTGCCGAGCCACCACGACCGGGAACTGTTCGCCGCGCTGCTGGCCGCGCAGGACGTCGACCGGGAGAGCGCCGCCTTCGTCATCGCCGGCCTCCCGCGCCGGTTCGACGACGAGCAGCTGGAGACCGCGCTGGCCGCCCTGGCCGCGCAGCGGCTGACCCGGCCCACCGCGGACCGCACCGGCGAGCTGGCGCGCCGGCTCGCCGCCAGCACCTACGAGGTCGAGTTCCCGGCCGCGTCCGGCCTGGCCGAACGGGTGCTCTGGCCGCACGGCCCGGCCGAGTCCCGGGGCATGGAGGACGCCCGCTTCGTGTGGATCGAGGACGACGGCAGCTACCGCGCCACCTACACGGCGTTCGACGGCCAGGACATCGCCCCGCAGCTGATCGAGACCGCCGACTTCCGGCGCTTCCGCATCTCACCGCTGGCCGGGCCGGCCGCGCGGAACAAGGGAATGGCCTTGTTCCCACGCCGGGTCGGCGGGCGCTACGTCGCGCTCTCCCGGTGGGATCGGGAGAACAACGCCGTCTGCACGTCCGCCGACGGGCGCCAGTGGGGTGAGCCGCGCACCCTGCAGGTCCCGAGCCGCCCGTGGTCGCTGACCCAGACCGGGAACTGCGGTTCGCCGGTGGAGACCGACGCCGGCTGGGTCGTGCTCACCCACGGGGTCGGCCCCATGCGCGAGTACGTCATCGGTGCGCTGCTGCTCGACCTGCAGGACCCGAGCCGGGTGCTGGGTGCGCTGCGCGAACCGCTGCTGGTGCCCGCGGAGGACGAGCGCGACGGCTACGTGCCCAACGTCGTCTACTCCTGCGGGGCGATGCGCGTCGGGGACCAGCTGCTGCTGCCCTACGGGTGCAGCGACGCGGCCGTCCGGTTCGCGTTCGTCGATCTCCCGTTGCTCGTCGAGCGGTTGTGCAGCGAAGGGTCGCCGGCGGCGATGCGGGTGAACAGCTCCGCGTAGTCCGCCACCATGCGGGTCGCGGTGAAGCGCCGTTCGGCGTCCTCACGGCAGTGCTGCCGGGACAGCGCGGCGACGGAGCCGACGGCGTCCACCGCGCCCGCCACGTCGGCGACCAGGAACCCGGTCCGGCCGTGGCGGACGATCTCGGGCAGCGAACCGAGCGGGTGCGCGATCACCGGGGTGCCGGTGGCCAGCGACTCGACCACCGAGAGCCCGAACGGCTCGGCGAACCCGATCAGGTGCAGCAGCGCCAGCGCGCCGCCCAGCAGCTCGTCCCGCTCGGCCGGTCCGACCGGGCCCACGTAGCGCACGTCCGCCGATCCGAGATGCGGCTGCACCCGGTCGCGGAAGTAGTCCGCGTCCTGCACGATGCCCGCGATGACCAGCGGGAGCCCGCTCCGGCGCGCGACCTCGATCGCTCGGTGGGTGCCCTTGTCGGGATGGATGCGACCCAGGAACAGCAGGTAGCCGCCCGGGTCCGGGCGGAACGTGAAGGACGCGACATCGATGCCGTGATGGATCGTCGCCGCATAGCTCAGGTCGGGGTGCCGGTCGGCGTCGCTGATGGCGACGTAGTGCCCGATGTCGTCGTAGGCGCGGTAGACCGGCAGGATCCGCTGCGACGAGAAGCCGTGGACGGTGGTCACGACCGGCGTCGACACCAGCCGGCTGTAGGTCAGCGGCAGGAAGTCGAACTGGTTGCTCAGCACGTCGAACTCGCCGGCCCGCTCGAACGCCGCCGCGTTGTGCAGACCCTCGTACACCTTGACGTCGTAGCTGGGGGCGTCGACGCCGGGGTCCTCCTCGTAGCCGGCCGGCGCCTCCGCGTGCAGGCGTGCGGCGGTGATCGAGTCGGCGGTGCCGAACAGGGTGACCTCGTGGCCGAGCGCCACCAGACCCTCGGTGAGGGTGGAGGCGACCTGCTCCCAGGGGCCGTAGCCGCGGGGCGGCGTGCGGTGCGCGATGGACGCGAGCACGCCGACCCGCAGCCGGGGCGATGTGGCCGTCACTTACCGCACGACCTCCGGGATGTGGTCCAGCGCGTACAGCGCGTGCACGGCCAGCTCGAGCGCGGCCTGCTCGGACAGCGTCGAGTTCGCCTTCAGGGCGTCGGCGACGAGCCGCACCCGCCGGTCGTACAGGGAGACGTAGGTGCCATTGGTATTCATGAGAGATCCCCTTCCCAGGGGTTGGTGATCCGCGCCCGAACCGGGTGCGGCCGAACCGGCTACCGCGGGCCCGCGAGGGCGGGCTCGGCCTCGTGGTGGGTGTGCAGCAGCGCGTCGATGCCGTCGACGTTGCCACGCTCGCCGGCGGCCGCCATCGCGTCCCGGGCGAACCCGGGATCGGCGTCGGGCGGCACGACGAGCAGGGTCAGCCGGCCCTGGTTGCCGATCACGTCGACGGTGTCGCGGTGCTGCGTACGGTAGCCGGCGAACCGGACCGTCGTCCCGTCGAGGTCGAACTTGCGCGGACCCGGTTCCCACACCCCGATGTGGTAGCTGATGCTCACCACCCGGCCCAGCCGCGAGCCCAGCTCGGCGGCCAGCGCGGGCAGCTCGGCCGCGAGGTCACGGGACGCGGGCCACCAGGCGCCATCCACGAAACCGGTGCCGGGCCCGGCTGGCTTCAGGCTCAACCGCGCCTGCTCCGGCCGGGTGGGGGAGATGTTCGATGCCGACGTCATGCCGGGCTCCGGTCCTCGAACGGTGATCCGTCCGGCGTGGACACTCATCGAGGACGACATGGGCCTTGCCGCCCAGGTGCAACATGCTCCCGACATGTCCACTCTACACCCGGGCCTGGGTCAGCTGTGCGTCTCCACCGCCTGGCGCACCCGCACCGTGGTGGCCGCCGCGTCGCCGATGGCCTCCCCGTAAACGATGTTGATGCCGAACGCGCCCTCGACACCCCACAGGCACACGGTGAACTGCTCCGCGCTCTGGGCGCAGCGCATCGAACCGCCGAGTGGGCCGGGGGCCTGCTCCTCGAAATCGATCGGCGCGGCGCCGGCCGACTGCTGCATGCCCAGGGCCAGCCCGGCCAGCGTCAGCTCCGGGTCCAGGTCCGTGGTGCTGGCGGCGACGAGGAAGGCGGGAAGGGCTTCGCCGCTGTCCCCGTAGATGCCCACATCGGCGTCGCCGGAGAACGCGGGGTTGGTCTGCAGCTGCCGGCGCAGCCCGCCGACCAGCTGCTGTGCGTACTGGTTGTCGATCTGGCGGTGACCGTCGATGACGGCGGGCAGCGAGACCGCCACCTCCGAGTTCGGCAGCCCGGGGTAGGTCGGTACCGCCGGCGGGACCGGCACCGGGACGGTGTCCAGCGGCGCTGCCCGGTCGGTGGGGGTGGTGCTGCGGTTGGAGATCAGGGCCACGCCCCCGCCGATCAGCCCGAGCAGCACGACCCCGGCCAGGACCAGGGCCACGACGGTGCCGGTGGCCGGTCCGCGGCGCGGCGGCGGGCCGGCGGGCAGCGGTGGGGTCGACGGGTACTGCTGCCCCGTCGCGGCCCAGGCGTCGGCGTACGGCTGCTGGTAGGGACGCTGCTGCGGCCCCGCAGTCGGCGGGCCCGGGTAGGGGCCGGGGTGTACCGGCAACCGCTGCGTCGCCTCGGTGTCGGGCGGCCCACCGGGTGGGTAGGGACCGGTCATCCGTGGACTTCCCCTCTGTGTCGTCTCGGGTAGCCGGGCCGACCGTCGTGCTGCTCACCCACGGCATACCTCCGGTACACGTAGCGGGCCGCGCAACAGTTCAGCGCGCAGGGCTTCACCGCTCGGACGTGCCAGCCGGGCGGCGGGGATCGCCGTGCAGCACGGTACCGGCACGGCCCGCGGCGCCGAGACGGGTGTAGCGGGCGGCGGTCGGGCCCGCGGGTCCTGCTCAGCCGGTGCGGCGTCGTACAGCTCGACGGCCTCGGTGTGTGCCCGGCGCAGCGGCCCGAGGCGGGCACGTGCGGCGATTGCTACCGTGCGGCGGTGGCGGGTCCGGGCAGCACGGCCGTGCCGGCCGGAACCCGGATCGCGCTGGACCGGCGGACCCGCGTGCTCGACGATGGCGCCGTGCTGCTCGGCGGGGCGCCGCCGCGGCTGCTGCAGCTCTCCACGACCGCCCGCGAGCTGCTCGGCTCCGGCGCACTGACCGTGCGGGACGCGACGTCGGCCGCGCTGGCCCGCCGGCTGCTGGACACCGGCATCGCGCACCCGGTCACGGTCCCGGCCGCCGGGGTGCCGGCGCCCGGGGAGGTCACGGTCGTCGTCCCGGTGCGGGACCGCGCCGCCGGGCTGGGCCGGGTGCTGGCCGCGCTGCCGCCCGCCGTGGGTGGCGTGATCGTCGTGGACGACGGTTCGGTCGATCCGGCGGCCGTCACGGCCGTCGCCGCGGCCGGTGCCCGGGTGCTGCGCCACCCGCAGGCCCGTGGCCCGGCCGCCGCCCGCAACACCGGGCTGGCCGCGGCCACCACCCCGCTGGTGGCCTTCCTCGACTCCGACGTCGTGCCGGAGCCCGGCTGGCTGGACCCGCTGCTGGCCGCGTTCGCCGATCCGGCGGTCGGGCTCGCCGCACCGCGGATCGTGGCGCTGCTCCCGGTGACCGGCTGGCTGGGCCGCTACGAGGCGGTGCGCTCGTCGCTGGATCTCGGGCCGGACCCGGCGCTGATCGTGCCGCGCTCCCGGGTGGCCTACGTGCCGAGCGCGGCGCTGGTGGTGCGCCGCGACGCCGCCGGGCCCGGCTTCGACGAGCGGCTGCACGTGGCCGAGGACGTCGACCTGGTGCTGCGCCTACACGCCGCGGGCTGGCGGCTGCGCTACGTCCCGGTCGCGAGGGTGGCCCACGACCACCGCACCACCTTCCGGGCGTGGTGGCTGCGCAAGGCCTTCTACGGGACCGGCGCCGCGCCGCTCGCGCTGCGGCACCGGGGCGCGGTGCCGCCGATGGTGCTCACCCCGAGCTCGGCCGGGATCGTCGCGCTGCTGCTCACCGGACGCCCGCTCGCGGTGCCGCCGGCGGCGGTGATCGGCCTGGTAGCGGCACTGCGGCTGGCCCGACGGCTGCGGGTGCGCCGGCCATGGAGCACCGCCGCGCGGCTGGTGGCACTGGGCACGCTGGGCGCCGCGGCCCAGACCGCCGACGCGGTGAACCGGCACTACTGGCCGTTGTCGCTGCTGGCCTGCGTGCTCTCGCGCCGGGCGCGCCGCACGGTGAGCGCGATCGCGGTGGCCGAGGGGGTGCTGGACTGGTGGCGGCACCGCAGCCGGGATCCCCGGGTCCGCGCCGGGCTGGTGGGCCACCTGATCGCGCACCGGCTCGACGACCTCGCCTACGGCGCCGGGCTCTGGTGGGGAGCCGGACAACATCGCAGCTGGGAGCCGCTGCGCCCGATCGGGCCCGGCGGCGGCCGGGAGCGGTTCCGACTTACTGAACTGCTGCGCGGGGTTAAGCGTCGAGTAGGAGCGGGGTAAGGGCGGGGCCGGACTCTGTGCTCAGCCGGGAGCCACTCGGGCCCCGCCGATCGGACAGGAAACCAGAGAATGGTCGAGATCCAGTTCCCGAACGTGCTGCTCGCTCCGCCCAGCACCTTCACCGCGGTACTCAACGACAACAACGGCAACCCGAGCTCGGTGCTCGACGCCGGCACCGACATCACGGTCGACGCCAACTGGGAGATCAGCCAGCTGGCCGCGCTGCTGCTGGGCGGCGAGTGGGAGGTCGCCGCCTACGCGGAGTCGATCGGTCCCGGCCCCGAGGTGAAGCTCGGTGCGGTGACGGTTCCGCTCAACGGCGGCACCACCTACTCCGCGACCATCACGGTGCCCGCCACCACGCTGCCCAACCCGCCGGCGGCTGGCGAGTCCGGCGCCTACAAGGTTGTCGTGCTGCTGACCCACCGCAACTTCGGCCAGGTCAGCGACGTGTCGGCGATCGTCGAGTTCCCGGTGGTCCGGATCGGCTGATCCACTTCCGCTGACGGGCCGCATCCCTCTGTGGGGTGCGGCCCGTTGTGCGCGTCAGCCCGATTTGATCCCGGTCACGCTCAGCCGCACGTCGCCGATGGAGCCGGAGTGCATCGCCCACTGGTCACCCTTGTCGATCACCGTGAGCGCGCCGGTCGTGCGGTCGACGACCAGCCGGCGACCGCAGCCGTCGGTGCATTCGTAGAGCAGACCGCCGGGATGCGAGCTGACCTGCAGCCGATGCGCGATGTCCATCCCTCATTACAGCACCGGCTCCCGCGGCATGCCGGACCTACGCCGTGCGGCGGGCCGGGCTCCGCAACCGCTCGTGCAGCTCCAGGGTCTCCGCGGACGGGCGCACCCGGAAGGCCTGCCACAGCCGGTGGGAGCAGCGGTGGAACTGCGCCAGCGCCAGGTGCTGCTGTCCGGTGTCCCGGTAGCTGCGCATGAGCTGGCGGTGCAACGGCTCGTTGCAGGGGTCGATGGCCAGCGCGCGCCGGGCCACCAGCACCGCCGACGCGTGGTCACCCGCCGCTCCGTGCAGCTCGGCCAGCCGGCGCTGGGCGTCCAGCAGGTCCAACCGGAGCGACTCGCGGGCCATCTCCGCCCAGTCGGCGTAGGGGTCGTCGGCCAGCAACTCGCCACCGTAGAGCCGATCTGCCGCCGCGTAGGCGGCCATCGCTCCGGCGTGGTCGCCGGCCCGGTCCGCCGCCCACCCGTCCCGCCGGGACCGCTCGAACTCGTCCACGTCCACCCACACGTCGAGCTCGCCGCTCAGCCGGTAGCCGTCGTGCCGGCGCTCGAGCGCGTGACCCGGCCAGGCAGCGCGCAGGACCCGCCGCACCCCGGCCAGCGCCACGTGCAGGTTGTTGCGCGCCGCGGCCGGCCGGGCGTCGGGCCAGAAGGTGTCCATCAGCACGTCCCGGGGGATCACACTGCGGCGGTGCAGCAGCAGGTAGGCCAGCACGTGCCGGGTGCGCCGGCTCGACGAGGTGTCCACCACCGTCCCGTCCACGGTGACCATCATCGAGCCGAGCAGCCAGGCGCTCAGCACCGGCCGGTCCCGGGGCCGCGCGACATCGACGCTGCTCTCGACCGGTCGCGGCATGGTGTCTCCTGTCGGCGTGGGTCCCGCCGATGAGGAGGAGGCCGCCCACCAGGCTCTGATACCCGGATCCGGGCCGGGCTCCGGCCAACCCTCTGGACTAGTCCGATCGGATGATGACCGGTGAGGCGGATATCCGCGACTGCGGGGCCATCCGGGTGGCAACGAACGCATCAGCGGGGTTCAACATGCCGTTGTCGGCGACCGACGTGACTGTCGCCTGTTCGCACCCTTGCGTGCCAGGGTCGGCTTCCTTGCAGCAGTCGATGATCAGCGGTGAGATGTGGTAGCCGCCACAGCACCGTGTGCGGCCCCCGGAGTCGCCCTGCGACTCGAACTGACGTCGCCGCCTAGGAGAGAACTCATGGCACAGGTCCGGGTCACCGTCGACGGCGTGAACTACGCCGACGACGTCGAGCCCCGCATGCTGTTGGTGTACTACCTCAGAGAACGCCTCGGGAAGACCGGCACCCTGGTCGGCTGCGACACCAGCAACTGCGGCGCGTGCACGGTCCACCTCAACGGGCAGAGCGTGAAGTCGTGCTCGGTGCTGGCCGTGCAGGCCGACGGCGGCGAGGTCACCACCATCGAGGGCATCGCCCGCGACGGCAAGCTGCACCCCGTGCAGGAGGCGTTCCGGGAGTACCACGCCCTGCAGTGCGGGTACTGCACGCCAGGAATGATCATGCAGGCCATCGACCTGCTCGGGGACAACCCCGACCCCGACGAGCACGAGGTGCGTGAGGGCATCGAGGGCAACCTCTGCCGGTGCACCGGCTACCAGAACATCGTGCGCGCCATCCAGGGCGCGGCCCAGAAGATGAAGCCCGGCGCCACCTCCGACAGCGAGCAGCGCGTGTCGGTGGCCGGAGGAGGCAACTAGTGACCACCACCGCCGAACCCACCACGCTCGAAGTCGGAAAGGCCCGCGTCCGCAAGGAGGACCAGCGCCTGATCACCGGCCGGTCCCGCTACACCGACGCGATCACCCCGCCCGGCACCCTGCACATCCACGTCGTCCGCTCGCCGCTGGCGCACGCGACGATCACCGGCATCGACAGCACCGCGGCGAAGGCCGCGCCCGGCGTGATCGGCGTCTACACCGCGGCCGACCTCGGGATCGAGGCGGTCGGGCTGCCCGCCGCCTGGCCCATCACCCCCGACTGGAAGGCCCCGCAGCGCCCGGTGCTGGCCAGCAGCACCGTGCACTTCGCCGGTGAAGGCGTGGCCGTGGTGGTGGCCCGCTCCGCTGCCGAGGCCCGGGACGCCGGCGACCTGGTCGAGGTCGACTACGACCCGCTGGAGCCGGTGCTCGACATGGAGGCCGCGCTGGCCGAGGGCGCCACCCTGGTGCATCCCGACCTGGGCACCAACGAGAACGCCACCTGGGTGTTCGACTCCGGCGAGGCCGGCACCGGGAGCAGCGCCACGGACGCGGTCGCCGCCGCCGAGGCCGACCCGGACGCGATCGTGGTCAAGCGCCGCTTCCGCCAGCAGCGGCTGATCCCGGCGTTCATGGAGCCGCGGTCCTGCGTGGTCGACCCCACCGGGGAGCAGCTGACGATCTACGCGGCCACCCAGATCCCGCACATCCTGCGCACCATGACCACGGTGACCCTGGGCGTGCCGGAGAGCAAGGTCCGGGTGATCGCACCGGACGTGGGCGGCGGGTTCGGCGGCAAGATCGCCGTGCTGCCCGAGGAGATGCTCTGCGTCACGCTGGCCCAGAAGCTGGGCCGCCCGGTGAAGTGGACCGAGACCCGCTCCGAGTCGCTGCTGGCCGCGCACCACGGCCGGGACCAGATCCAGGACATCACGGTCGCCGCCCGCAAGGACGGCACGGTGCTCGCGCTGGACGTCAAGCTGCTCGCCGACATGGGCGCCTACCTCGGCCTGGTCGGGGCGGGTGTGCCGATCCTGGGCGCCTTCATGTTCAACGCGATCTACAAGTTCCCGGCCTACCGGTTCTCCTGCACCAACGTGTTCACCACCAAGACACTGACCGACGCCTACCGCGGCGCCGGCCGGCCGGAGGCCACGTTCGCCATCGAGCGGATCATGGACGAACTGGCGGTGGAGCTGGACCGGGATCCCATGGAGCTGCGTCAGCAGAACTGGATCAAGCACGAGGAGTTCCCGTTCACCACCGTCTGCGGGCTGACCTACGACACCGGCAACTACGAGCAGGCCACCGAGCACGCCGTGGCGACCTTCGACTACGCCGGGCTGCGCCGCGAGCAGGAGCAGCGCCGGGCGTCGAACGACCCGGTGCAGCTGGGCATCGGCATCTCGACCTTCACCGAGATGTGCGGGCTGGCCCCGTCCCGGGTGCTCGGCTCGCTGTCCTACGGCGCCGGCGGCTGGGAGGCGGCCAGCATCCGGATGCTGGCCACCGGCAAGGTCGAGGTGATCACCGGCACGTCGCCGCACGGGCAGGGCCTGGAGACCGCGTTCAGCCAGATCGTGGCCGACCAGCTCGGGGTGCCGTTCGAGGACGTGGAGATCCTGCACGGCGACACCCAGATCTCGCCCAAGGGCCTGGACACCTACGGCTCGCGATCACTGTCGGTGGGCGGCCCGGCCATCATGATGGCCGCCCAGAAGGTGATCGCCAAGGCGAAGAAGTTCGCCGCGCACCTGCTGGAGGCGTCCGAGGACGACATCGAGTTCGCGAACGGCCAGTTCACCGTCCGGGGCACGGACAAGGGCAAGGCCATCCAGGAGATCGCGTTCGCCGCGTTCATGGCGCACGACTACCCGGACGACGTCGAGCCCAGCCTGGACTCCGACGCGGTCTACGACCCGGACAACTTCTCCTTCCCGCACGGCACCCACCTGGCCGCGATCGAGGTGGACACCGAGACCGGTCGGGTCAACCTGCGGAAGTACGTGTGCGTGGACGACATCGGCGTGGTGGTGAACCCGCTCATCGCCGAGGGTCAGGTGCACGGCGGCCTGGCCCAGGGCATCGCCCAGGCGCTGTTCGAGGAGGCCAACTACGACGAGCAGGGCACCCTGGTCAACGGCACCTTCGTGGACTACACGCTGCCCTCGGCCGCCGACCTGCCCAGCTTCGACACGGACACGGTGAGCACCCCGTCGACCTCCAACCCACTGGGGGTCAAGGGCGTCGGCGAGGCCGGCACCATCGCCTCCACCCCGGCCATCGTGAACGGTGTGCTGGACGCGCTGCGCCACTTCGGCGTCACCGACATCCAGATGCCGACCACCTCGCAGCGGGTGTGGCGGGCCATCCAGGAGGCCAAGGGCCGCAGCACTCAGGAGACCCCGGTCGACACCCACTCGCCGGGCGCCGGCCTGGGCTCGATCGACCCGAACAACCCGCCGCAGGAGATCGTGACACCGGAGGAGGGGCAGTGATCCCGTCCAAGTTCGACTACGTCAAGCCGGCGTCGGTCGCCGAGGCGGTGCAGGCCCTGACCGACGGCGGCGAGGACGCCAAGATCCTGGCCGGTGGGCAGAGCCTGCTCCCGGTGCTGCGGCTGCGGCTCGCCGCCCCGTCGGTGCTGATCGACCTGGGCGGCATCGCCGAGTTGCGCGGCGTCCGCGAGGACGGCGACCGGATCGCGATCGGGGCGATGACGCCGTACCACGACATCATCCGCGACGAGCTGGTGCGCCAGCACGTCACGCTGCTGGCCCAGGCCACCGAGACGGTGGCCGACAACCAGGTGCGGCACCGCGGCACGCTCGGCGGTGCGCTCGCCCACGCCGACCCGGCCGGCGACCTGGGCGCGCCGGCGCTGGCGCTGGACGCCGAGTTGGTGATCGCCGGCGCCTCCGGCACCCGCACGGTGCCGGCGGCGGAGTTCTTCACCGACTACTTCACCACGGCCATCGGCGAGGGCGAGATCCTCACCGAGATCCGGTTCCCGCGCTACACCGGCTGGGGCAGCCACTACGAGAAGTTCAACCGCACCGCGCAGGCCTGGTCGATGTGCGCGGTCGCGGCGGCGATCCGGGTCGACGGCGGCTCCATCGCCGAGGCCCGCGTCGGGCTGACCAACATGGGCACCACGCCGATCCGGGCGACCGGGGTGGAGCTGGCCCTGGTCGGTCAGCCGGCCACCGCGGAGGCGATCCGCGCGGCGGCCGAGCACGCCGTGGACGGCACCGCGGCTCCGAGTGACGCGGACGCCGCCGCCGACTACCGTGAGCACCTGGCCAAAGTGCTGACCGGGCGGGCTGTGCTGGCCGCGGTCGGCTGACCATCGCTTCTCCCGGACGCCCGCCCCCCGGATACGGTGGGCGGGCGTCCGGCTTGTGCTTGAGGAGGAGACTTCCGTGCAGTTGGAGAACACGTTCACCATCGAGGCCCCGATCGAGAAGGCGTGGAAGGCGCTGAACACCCCGGAGACCATCGCCCCGTGCTTCCCGGGGGCCACCCTGACCGAGTACGAGGGTGACTCCTTCACCGGCACCGTCAAGGTCAAGCTCGGCCCGATCTCCCTGACCTACAAGGGCAAGGGCACCTACATCGAGCGCGACGACAACGCGCACCGGGTGGTGATCGAGGCCGCGGGGCGGGACTCCCGCGGCAACGGCACCGCCAACGCCACCGTCACCGGCACCATGACCGCCGACGGGCCGGACAAGACCGCGGTCACCATGGTCACCGACATGACGATCACCGGCCGGCCCGCCCAGTTCGGCCGGGGGGTGATCTCCGACGTCGCCGACAAGATCATCGGACAGTTTGCCGGCTGCGTGGCCAAGAAGCTGGCGCCGGAGGAGCCGGCCGCGGCCGCCACCCCGGCCGCTGCCCCGACCGCATCGACCGGGACGAGCGCGGCCGAGGCCGGCGCGGGCAGCAGCAACGGCGCCGCCACGGCCGGCACGACGGCCACCGCCACGGCGACCGGGCCGGCGCTCTCGTCCACCCCGTCGTCGACCGCCACCCCGGCCGCCACCCCGGCCGCGTCCTCGGCCGCGGCGGCCGGCCCCATGCGCAGCGAGATCGACGCGATCGACCTGCTGGACACCGCGGGCGCCCCCGTGCTCAAGCGGATCGCCCCGATCGCCGGTGGCGGCCTGCTGCTGCTGTTGGTCATCCTCCTGGTCCGCCGCCTGCGCGGCTGAGTCACCGCACGCCCACCCGCACCGCACACCGTCGTCCTCGCGCTCATTGCGGCTGTTCGCCGAGGACGGCTGGTGTGCGGTGCGGTCTTCGGGTGTGCGGGGGGCGCGCTCGCGCTGCCGACTACCAGGCCAGCGTGAGCTGCGCGGTGGTGGGCCGGGCGGTCTCGGCACGCGCCTCCAGGTCGAGCAGGCGCTGCTTGGCGGGCAGGCCCCCGGCGTAGCCGGTCAGCGAGCCGCCGGCGCCGAGCACCCGGTGGCACGGCAGCACGATGGCGACCGGATTTCGGGCCATCGCCGCACCTACCTGCCGCGGTCCGTCCTCGACCAGCCCGACCGCCGCGGCCAACCGGCCATAGGTCGTGGTCGCGCCGTACGGGACGGCGGCCAGCGCCTCCAGGATCCGCCGGTGCGGCTGCCCGACCCGGCCCAGATCCACCGGGACGGTGAACTCGCGACGCTCGCCCGCGAAGTACTCCTCCAGTTCGCGGCGGGCCTGATCGAGCAGCTCATGGGCCGCCGGGTCGGCGTCGGACGGCTGCGCCGCGCGGGTGCGGGGCCGGAACGTGCAGCGGGTCAGGCCGGCGGCCGAGGCGGCCAGGTGCAGCCGGCCCACCGGCGAGCCGAGGGTCATGGTGTTCATACCGGACCGAACCCCGCGCGAGGTCACCCGGTTGCAGGCGGCGGGCCGGGTTCCCGGCCGGACACCCGCAGCGTGATGTTGAGCCGTCCGGAGGCGAGCCCGGTGTCCGGGACCGCGTCGCCCGGCAGCAGCTTCGGCACCCCGTGATAGGCCAGCCGGCTCTCGTCGCCGAACACCAGCAGATCACCGGAGTGCAGCTCGACATCCGTCCACGGCCGGCCGCGGTGCTCGGTGTTGCCCAGCCGGAACAGGCAGGGGGCGCCGATGCTGAACGACACCACCGGCTCCAGCACGTCCTCGTCGCTGTCGCGGTGCAGGCCCATCCGGGCGCCGGCGTCGTAGTGGTTGATCAGCGCGATGTCCGGCCGGTAGCCACGGGCCCGGTCCGGATCCCGGTAGGCCGCGGCCAGCGCCCGCCGGCCGAGCTCGGCCAGCCACCCCGGGAACGGGGTGACGGGGGAGCCGTCCTGGTCGTCACGGGTGCGGGAGTAGCGGTAGGGGTACCAGTGCCAGCCCAGGCAGACCGTGCGCACCGACATCCGGGCGCCGTTCGGCAGCGCCGCGGCCCGGATACCCGGCCCCTCGCCGGCCCACCCCCGGCAGGCCAGCACCAGGGCGCGCTGCTGCGGCAGATCGAGCCAGTCCGGCACGTGCACCGCGCCCGGCGCCAGCACCCGGCGCTCGCGGGGGAGCAACGCTGAGGTCATGGCACCAGCCTGTCCCAGGGCCGGCCGCCGTGCTGGCGGGTTCCGGACGAGGATGAGCGCCATGGCGTCCGGCCCGAACAATGCCCTGACCGACGTGCCCGGCCTGCGGGTGGGGCACGCCGCCCTGCCGGGAGCCGGCGCGCTGAGCGGGACGACGGTGGTGCTCGCGCCGCCGGGGGGTGCGGTGGGCGGCGTCGACGTGCGCGGTGCGGCCCCCGGCACCCGGGAGACCGACCTGCTCGACCCGCGGGCCACCGTCGCCCGGGTGCACGCGGTGGTGCTCAGCGGCGGCAGTGCGTACGGGCTGGCCGCCGCCGGCGGGGTGATGGAGCGGCTGGAGGCGGCCGGGATCGGCTTCCCGGTGACCGGCGGAGTGGTGCCGATCGTGCCCGGCGCGGTGGTGTTCGACCTGGGGCGCGGCGGCGACTTCGGCGCCCGCCCCACGGCGGCCACCGGGGCGGCCGCTTTCGACGCCGCCCGCGACGGGCAGGTCGCCCAGGGGGTGGTCGGGGCCGGCGTCGGCGCGGTCGTCGGCGGGCTCAAGGGCGGGGTGGGCAGCGCGAGCACGCTGCTGGCCGGCGGAGCGGTGGTGGCCGCGCTGGCCGTGGTCAACGCGGCCGGCTCGGCCGTCGACCACGCGACCGGGCAGCTGCACGGCGCTCGGCTCGGGCTGCCCGGCGAGTTCGCGCCGGTGCCGGTGACCCCGGCCGGGCTCGCCGCGCTGCGCTCGGTGGCCATCCCCGGCTCGCCGACGGCCGGCACCGCCACCACCCTCGGGGTGCTGGCCACCGACCTCGTCCTGGACAAGGCGGGCTGCGCCCGGCTGGCCGCGATGGGCCACGACGGGCTGGCCAGGGCGCTGTCGCCAGTGCACACCGCGCTGGACGGTGACACCGTGTTCGGGCTGTCCACCGCCGCCCGCCCGGCGCCCGAGCTGGCCGAGCTGGTCGCGCTGCACGCGGCCGCGGCCGACGTGATGTCCCGTGCCGTCGTGCACGCCGTGCTGGCCGCCCGCACGGTGCGGACGCCGGTCCGGACGTTGTTCGGCTACCGCGACCTCGCGCAGCACGCCGAGCGGTAGGCCTCCGGAACGAGCAGGCCGCCGCTGCCTCGTGATCAGCGCCTGCGGTACACGGGGCTCACCAGTGCACCGGAGGTACCGCAGACGGCGATCACGGACGGACGCCGAAGGCGCCGCCGCTGGCCCGACCCACCGCTCGACCCAGCTACGCACCGCGACCCCGAGGCCCTAATACCCCCATGATCAGCCTCAGCGGTACATGAGGCTCACGGGCGCACGGGATGTACCGCGGACGGTGATCACGAGAGCCTGACATGCACCGCCGCTACCAACGCCCGCTGTCCACCGAGCTACGCACCAGCGATGGACCCCGGCGCGCCGGAACCGGGTCGGCCTCGACTCGACGGAGGTTCAGCCGCCTGCGAACGGGGGGAGCACGTCGACCGTGGCCTCGTCGGGCAGCGGTGCGCTGCGGTCGCGCACGGCCACCTCGTCGAGCAGGAAGGAGCAGCGCTGCAGCACCCGGGCCAGCTCGCCGCCGTGCCGGGCGGCTGTCGCGGCCAGCACGTGTTCGACCGTGCTCTCGGCGGGCAGGTCGAACTGCTCGGACTCGACACCCGCGGCGGCCCGGGCCGCGGCGAAGTACCGCACGGTCACGGTGGTCACCGTGTGCACGTCGGGCATCC
>DATMDS010000225.1:0-3645 GCA_035557575.1 Pseudonocardia sp.
CCGCGAGGTCGTGCTGCACCGGCGCAGCACCCGGGTGGCGCACCTGGAGCAGCCCGTCTTCGCCTGGCGCTGACCCGCCCGTGCCGCCGGTCGTCGGTGGGCCGCTGGTGCGCCTCAGGTACCGCAGCGCTGATCGTGGAGCCGGGGTCCGCCCGTCGGCGGGTGCCGCCCGAAGCAGTGGGTGGGCGGATCAGTGGGTCGGGGCGGGCTCGGGTCGGACCGCCTCCGGCAGCCGGAGGAACAGCACGAACAGCACCACCAGCAGCACCGCGCGCCCCCACACCCCGATCGTCACCGCCTGCGCCGCGAAACCGGCCTGGATGCCGGTGTCGAGCCCGTTGTCGAACACGTAGAACCAGCGGAAGATCCCGATGCCCATCACCGCGTCGGCCACCAGGTAGGCCGCCACCCACCCCCACGGCACCGCGAGCAGCACGAAGAACGGCAGCAGCCACAGCGTGTACTGCGGGGAGTGCACCTTGTGCAGCAGCAGGAAGCCGCAGAGCATGGCCGCGCTGACCCCGACCCACGGGTAGCGCCCGGTGCGCCGCCAGCGCCACCAGCCGACCGCGACCGCCACCGCGAACGACAGCAGCACCAGCGCCGGCGAGACCACGTTGACCATCTCCTGGAACTCGACGTTGTCCGGCTCGGAGTGCGGCCGGTAGCCCCAGTACCAGATGGAGTTGGTGGTCAGGTCGACCTTGCGCAGCTGCTGGAAGGTGAACGCGGCCCGCCAGCCCTGGTACCCGGCCACCATGAACGGCAGGTTCACCAGCACCGCGGTGCCGGCGGCCAGCACGCACACCCGCAGCGCGCCCCTCCAGTCCAGCGACCCCACCCGGGATTCGGTGAGCACGTACAGCGCCAGCGGCAGCACGAACGCCCCCGGGTAGAGCTTGAGCGCGAAGCCCAGCCCGAGCAGCACGGCCGCGACGGCGGCCCGGTCCGCCACCGGGCGCGCGGACCAGCGACCGCCGGCGCGCGGGCCGTGCACCACGTAGACGGCGCCGACCGCGCAGGCCACGACGGGCAGGTCCCAGTTGTGGAAGGCGTAGAGCACCAGCGGCGGGCCGAGCGCCCACAGCAGCGCCCGCCAGCGTGCCAGCCGACCCAGCATCCACCCGGTGAGCAGCCCGAACGGGGTCATCAGCAGGGCCGAGTAGAGCAGGAACTCGCCGTCGTCGTGGGCGAACAGCGCGCCCGCCCAGATCAGCAGCCCGGTGAGCACCGGGTACTCCACCGAACCCCCGACCAGCTTGCCGTCCGGTGTGATCGATCCGTTCACGTACGGGAAGACGTGCCGGTCGACGTCGCGGCCCAGCCACAGCTGCTGGATGTCGGAGTAGCAGGCGTCGTGGTCGACCCGGCGCTCGTAGTCGGGCCCGCTGCGCCCGGCCGCGTCGAACTCCGGGCCGACGCAGCGGGCCTTGTTGGCGTAGCCGGCCACCAGGGTCAGCCCGGTGAGCAGCACCAGCAGTGCCAGCACCAGCCGGCCGGTGGACGGGCGGGGCGGGGGTGTCAGCTCGGGCTGGTCGGGGCGCACGGCGCCGACCGCCGTGTCGGTCACGGTCCGGCCCCGGCGGCGGCGCCGGACGTCACCGACCCAGCCGCTCACGCAGGAACGTGATGTCGTCCGCCTGGCCCTCGGCCGGCGTCTCGACCACCACCGGCGCGGCCGCGGCGGCGCACACCGCGACCAGCGCGTCCGGGTCGATGGTGCCGTCGGCGATGTTCGCGTGCCGGTCCCGGGCCGAACCGAACTCGTCGCGCGAGTTGTTCAGGTGCACCAGGTCGATCCGGCCGGTGATCGCCTTGACCCGGTCGACCACGTCGACCAGGTCCTCGCCCGCCGCGAAGGCGTGGCAGGTGTCCAGGCAGAAGCCGACACCGAACTCGCCGATGGCGTCCCAGAGCCGGGCCAGCGCGTCGAAGTGCCGGGCCATGGCGTGGTCGCCGCCCGCGGTGTTCTCGAGCAGGATCGGCACCGCGAAGCCGCCCTCGCCGTGTTGCCGCTCGACGAACTTGCGCCAGTTGTCCACCCCGGTGGTGGTGTCCTCGCCCGCGGTGACGTGGCCGCCGTGCACCACCAGCCCGATGGCCCCGACCTCCGCGGCGCCGTCGGCGTGCTGGGTGACCAGCTTGCGGGACGGGATCCGGATCCGGTTGTTCAGCGACGCCAGGTTGACCACGTACGGCGAGTGCACCACGACCGCCGTGTCACTGGCGCGCAGCTCCTGCGCCTGGGGGTGGACGGGGGGCTTCTTCCAGCCCTGCGGATCGGCCAGGAACATCTGCACGATGTCGGCTCCACGCTCGGCCGCGGTGGCGACCGGGTCGTCCTCGCGCACGTGGGCCCCGATGAGCATGCCCGCAGCGTAGTGACTGCCGGCCACCCGGCCGACGGGTGCACCGGGACAGCCGGATCGAGGGCGCCGCGGCCGGTCACGTCGGCGCTGGTAGAGTTGGCCGGTCACCCCGGCCGGGCTCGTCGAGCCCGTGTCGCCTCCCCGGTTCGTTCCCCGGTCAGTCCTCGGGATCGGCAGCGGACGGAGATTCTGTCGGGGTGCGATGAGAACCTCCTGTCGCGGATCGACCGCGGCCGTTTTCAGTCCATAGGAGGTGAGTGGTTCTCATGCGTCACTACGAGTTGATGGTCATTCTCGACCCGAATCTCGACGAGCGCACGGTGACCCCGTCGCTGGAGACGTTCCTCAACGTCATCCGCAGCGACGGCGGGTCGGTGGAGAAGATCGAGGTGTGGGGCCGGCGCCGGCTCTCCTACGAGATTCTCAAGCACGCCGAGGGCATCTACGCCGTTCTGGAGGTCAGCTGCGAGCCGGCCACCGTCGCCGAGCTCGACCGGCAGCTGGGTCTCAACGAGTCGGTGCTGCGGACCAAGGTCCTGCGCCGCGAGCCGAAGCGGGCCCCGGCGCCCGCCGCGAGCTGAGGGCGGGGCCATGGCCGGCGAGACTGTGATCACGGTGGTCGGCAACCTGACGGCCGACCCCGAGCTGCGGTTCACCCCGTCCGGGGCCGCGGTGGCCAACTTCACGGTGGCCTCCACGCCGCGCACCTTCGACCGCCAGTCCGGCGAGTGGAAGGACGGCGACGCGCTGTTCATGCGGTGCAACGTGTGGCGGCAGGCCGCGGAGAACGTGGCCGAGACGCTGACCCGCGGGATGCGGGTCATGGTGTCCGGCCGGCTGCGGCAGCGCTCCTTCGAGACCCGCGAGGGCGAGAAGCGCACCGTGGTGGAGCTGGAGGTCGACGAGGTCGGCCCGTCGCTCAAGTACGCCACGGCGAAGGTCAACAAGGTCAGTCGCGGCAGTGGTGGCGGCGGCTACGGCGGCGGTGGATCGGGCGGCGGCGGCGGCCCGGCCGACGACCCGTGGGGTTCGGCCCCGCCGGCCGGCAGCGCGCCCGTCGACGACGAGCCCCCCTTCTGACCGACCGTCACGCAAACTTTGTGAACCAGGAGTAACAACCCATGGCGAAGCCCGTCCTGCGCAAGCCGAAGAAGAAGGTGTGCGCGTTCTGCAAGGACAAGGCCCAGGACATCGACTACAAGGACACCGGCCTGCTGCGGAAGTTCATCTCCGACCGCGGCAAGATCCGGGCCCGCCGGGTCACCGGCAACTGCCG
>DATMDS010000226.1:0-5937 GCA_035557575.1 Pseudonocardia sp.
GGGCAGGTGCTGCTGACCTTCGCCGACGGCCCGGACAACCCACCCGACTTCCTCACCGTGGCCACCGAGCTCGCCGACGGCTCGTTCGCGGTGCAGGGGCCGCGGCCGTGGCGAATCGCCCGGGCGGAGTACCTACCGGTCTTCGGCCTCGGCCAGGCCTCGACCGACTGGATCCCCGCCCGTTGATGAGCCGCTCCCGCCGCCGATCGCGCCAGGCCGGAGGTAGAGGCGCGAGCCGCAGCCTAGGGTGCCGGCTCGACCGAGGGCTCGCTGGTCGCGGTCGTTGTCGTGGTGCTGGTTGTGGTGGTTGTCGTGGTCAACGTCGTGGTGGTGGTCGTCTCTTCCGGGGGCGGCTCGACTTCGGTGGTCGGCGGCGGCGGCGGTGGCGGCGGGGCCTGCGTCGCCCGGCGCGTCGTACGCCGGGGCTGCGGGGCCGGCTCCGGCGGCGGAGCCGGAGCGGCGGTGGTGACCTCGATGGTCGTGGTCAGCGGCGGCGGTGCGGCGGTGGTCGAGGGCACGTCGGCCACCGGAGTCGGGGTCTGCCCGGCGCTGCTCGGCTCGGACGGCAGCAGGAACAGGGTCGCGATGACCGCGGCGGCCGCCGACACCCCGCCGATACTGACCAGCATCGCCGGGCTGCGCCCGGACGGCGGTGCGCTGCGCACCGCGGGCGGCGCGCTCGGCGTCCACGGGCGCTCCGGCGACGGCGGCCGCGGCGGGGCGCCCACCGCGGGCGGCGGAGCGGGGGTGCTGCTGATGCGCTGGGTCACCGGGGCGGCGAACTGCGGCCCGGGCGCCGCGATCGGACGCGGCCCGCTCCCGCTGACGCCGGGTCCGTGCTGGGCGGCATACCAGGGCATGGCGCCGGTGGCGGCCGCGTGCCGGGCTCCGTCGCGCGGCGGGGACACGCGGGCCGGCATTGCCCCGGTGGCCGTGACCCCCACCGGGTGCAGGGACAGCGCCGCGCCCTTGGCGATCGCGTTCTTCGGGTCGGCGTCCACCGCAACCGGGCGTCCGAGCTGCTCGGAGACGAGCTCGGCCACCAGCGGGATGCGCGAGGAACCACCGACCAGCAACACGGCCGAGAGCCGGTCGGGCACCAGGCCGGCCGAGCTGACCGCGCGGCGCAGCGCGTCCACCGTCTCCTCGACGCGAGGGCGGATCATGGCCTCGAACTCACTGCGGTGCAGCCGCACCGATCCCTGGGCGGCCGGCGTCAGCACCGGGATGGAGACCTCGGTGTCGCTGCTCAACGCCTCCTTGGCCTCCGAGCACTCGCGACGGACCCCGGCCACCGCGGCCAGCACCGCCGGATCGGTCTCGTCGAGGCCCTCGAAGGCCTGCGGCAACCCGCTGCGGACGTGCTCGAACACCACCTCGTCGAAGTCGATGCCGCCCAGCCGCTCCAGGCCCTCGGGTCGCCCGGCCAGCGCGAACCCGCGCCCGTCCTTGTGCACCACGGCCGCGTCGAACGTGCCGCCGCCCAGGTCGTAGACCGCGATCGTGGACCCGGCCTCCACCCGCTCCGCCGCTGCGTAGTGCAGCGCCGCGGCCTGCGGCTCGGCCAGGAACGTGGCCGCGATCCCGTGCCCGCTCAGGGCGCCGGCGAGGCGTTCCTTCTTGTGCCCGCCCCACGACGCCGGGTGCGTGATGGCGATCCGGTCCGCCGGTCCGCCCTCGCGCTCGGCGACCCGGTCGACGACCCAGCGGACGAGGCGGGCGGACAGCTCCTCCGGCGCGTAGGGGCGGCCGGCCACGACGAACGGGGTCGGGTCGCCGATCCGGCGCTTGAACTCGCGGACGACGTGATCCGGCTCGGTGGTCGCGCGCCGCTCGGCCGCCCCACCGACGAGCACCGACCCGTCGTCGCCGATGTAGAGGACCGACGGGATCGAGCTGGACCGGTCACCCAGGTTGACGATCTCGAAATCGCCGACGCCGCCGTCCGGCCGACCGGTGGCCGCGGCTGTCCGGGTCGTGCCCACATCGATGCCGAGCAGATAACTCATGGGTCGCCCGTTCTTCTCGCCGTGCCTCCAGATGGACCATCGTGCCGGTCCAGGGTCACGTTAACTGCAGATGACTCGTCCGATCGGGCAGGGTTACCTGCCTGACCCGGGCAAACTGCATCGGGCCCCCGGCGTGGCGAACCGAGCGCCGGTCGCGCGGCCCGTCACAGCCGGTGCTGCAGCGCATCCGCGGCGGCCAGCAGGTCGGCCGCCCAGCGCACACCCGGTCGACGTCCGATCCGGTCCACCGGCCCGGACACCGACACCGCGGCCACCACCGCGCCCGAACCGTCGCGGACCGGCGCCGACACGCTGGCCACCCCGGACTCCCGCTCGGCCACGCTCTGGGCCCAGCCGCGGCGGCGGACGTCGATCAGCACCCGCTCGCCGAACGTGGCCTCGGTCAGCACCGCCCGCTGCACGGCGGGCTCGGCCCAGGCGGCCAGCACCTTGGCTCCGGAGCCCGCGGTCATCGGGAGCCGGCTGCCCACCGGCACTGTGTCCCGCAGCCCGCTGGCCGGCTCCGCATTGGCCACGCACACCCGGTGCGCACCGTCGCGGCGGTAGAGCTGCACGCTCTCCCCGGTGATGTCGCGCAGCCGCGGCAGGACCGCGGCGGCCGCGTCCAGCAGCGGGTCCACCCCGCCGGCGGCCAGCTCCGCGAGCGCCGGGCCGGGTCGCCACCGGCCGTCGGTCCCGCGGTGCAGCAGCCCGTGCGCCTCCAGCCCGACCGCCAGCCGGTGGGCGGTGGCCCGGGGCAGGCCGGTGCGCTGGCAGAGCTCGGACAGCCCGCAGGGCTCCGCGGCGGCGGCGCGGAGCACCCCCACAGCTTTGTCGAGCACGCCGATCCCGCTATGCTGTCTCACGTTGCGATACTAACTTCCCATCATCTGGGACTCAATGAGGAGGCTGGGAGCGTGGCGCGCACGCTGGCCGAGAAGGTGTGGGACCAGCACCTGGTCCGTAGTGGATCGGGGGCCGAACCCGACCTGCTCTACATCGACCTGCACCTGGTGCACGAGGTCACCAGCCCGCAGGCCTTCGACGGGCTGCGCCTGGCCGGGCGGCCGGTGCGCCGGCCGGACCTCACCCTGGCCACCGAGGACCACAACGTCCCCACGCTGGACGTGCTCGCCCCGATCGCGGACGAGGTCTCCCGCACGCAGGTGGAGACGTTGCGCCGCAACTGCGCCGAGTTCGGGGTGCCGTTGTACCCGATGAACCACGCCGAGCAGGGCATCGTGCACGTCGTCGGCCCGCAGCTCGGGCTCACCCAGCCCGGCATGACGGTGGTCTGCGGCGACAGCCACACCTCCACCCACGGGGCGTTCGGCGCGCTGGCCTTCGGCATCGGCACCTCCGAGGTGGAGCACGTGCTGGCCACCCAGACGCTGCCGCTCACCCGCTTCCGCACCATGGCGATCAACGTGAACAGCTCCACCGGCTTCCTTCGCGACGGCGTCACCAGCAAGGACGTCGTGCTCGCGATGATCGCGAAGATCGGCACCGGCGGCGGCCAGGGCTACGTGCTGGAGTACCGCGGCAACGTCATCGACAACCTCTCGATGGAGGCCCGGATGACGATCTGCAACATGTCGATCGAGGCCGGCGCCCGGGCCGGAATGATCGCCCCGGACGGGACGACGTTCGACTACCTGAAGGGCCGTGACCACGCGCCGTCCGGCGCCGACTGGGAGGCCGCGCTCGCCGACTGGGCCGAGCTGCGCACCGACCCCGACGCGGTGTTCGACGCCGAGGTGGACATCGACGGCGACGCGCTGACCCCGTTCGTCACCTGGGGCACCAACCCGGGCCAGGGGCTGCCGCTGTCGGAGCGCGTGCCGGATCCCGCCGTGATCGTCGACGAGAACGAGCGGGTCGCGGCCGAGAAGGCTCTGGCCTACATGGGTCTGCAGGCCGGCACGCCGCTGCGGGAGGTGTCCGTGGACACCGTGTTCGTCGGCTCCTGCACCAACGGCCGCATCGAGGACCTGCGCTCGGTGGCCGACATCATGGACGGGCGCACGGTGGCGGATGGGGTGCGGATGCTCGTGGTGCCCGGATCCATGCGGGTGCGGTTCCAGGCCGAGCAGGAGGGTCTGGACAAGATCTTCACCGCGGCCGGGGCCGAGTGGCGATCGGCGGGATGCTCGATGTGCCTGGGCATGAACCCCGACCAGCTGGCGCCAGGGGAGCGCAGCGCCTCGACCTCCAACCGCAACTTCGAAGGCCGCCAGGGCAAGGGCGGCCGCACCCACCTGGTGTCCCCGCTGGTCGCTGCGGCGACGGCGGTGCGCGGCACGCTGAGCTCACCGGAGGACCTGAACTGATGGAGAAGTTCGCCACCCACACCGGGATCGGCGTCCCGCTGCGTCGCTCCAACGTGGATACCGACCAGATCATCCCCGCGGTCTACCTGAAGCGCGTCACCCGCACCGGATTCGAGGACGGCCTGTTCTCGGCCTGGCGCAACGAGGCGGCCTTCATCCTCAACGTCGAGCCGTTCTCCCGCGGCTCGGTACTGGTGGCCGGCCCGGACTTCGGCACCGGGTCGTCCCGCGAGCACGCGGTATGGGCCCTGATGGACTACGGGTTCCGGGTCGTCATCTCCTCGCGCTTCGCCGACATCTTCCGCGGCAACTCGGCCAAGCAGGGGCTGCTGGCCGCGCAGGTCGCCCAGCCCGACGTCGAGCTGCTGTGGAAGCTGCTGGAGAACGAGCCGGGGACCGAGCTCACGGTCGACCTGCAGCAGAAGACGGTGCAGGCCAAGGACCTCACGGTGGCCTTCGACGTCGACGACTACACCCGTTGGCGGTTGCTGGAGGGGCTCGACGACATCGGGCTCACCCTGCGCCACGCCGACGCGGTGAGCGCCTTCGAGGCCGCCCGCCCGGCCCGGCTGCCCACCACCACGCCGGCCTGACCGTCCACGCCCCGGAAGCCGTTGTCCGGTAACAGATCCCGGGCTGGCGCAGGGCCCGGACCTGCCTCTACGGTCTGTTTCATGAACAAGACCCAGCTCGTGGAGGCACTGGCCGCCCGGATCGGTGACCGGCGCACCGCGGCCAGCGTGGTCGACGGCCTGTTCGAGACCATCGTGGACACCGTGCGCGCCGGCGGAGCGGTGTCGATCAGCGGGTTCGGGGTGTTCGAGAGCCGGTCCAGGGCGGCCCGGGTGGCGCGCAACCCACGTACCGGGGAGGCCGTCGCGGTACCGGCCACGACGGTGCCGGCGTTCCGGGCCGGGCTGGCCTTCCGCAGTGCGGTCGGAGACGGCGCCCGGCCGGCGTCCCGCGGCACGTCCGGCCGCCGCACCCGCTCGGCACCCGCGGCGGCGGCATCGCCCGAAACCGAGGCGGAGTCAATTGCCGACGCTCCGGCCAAGATCGCCCGCGGCTCCGCAGGGGCGGCGGCTCCGAAGGGCCGCGGAAAGGCCGCGGCGGGCAAGCCCGGCCGGTCGGGGAAGCGGACGTCCGGGCCCGGTCCTGACGAGCTGCAGGCGACCGCCGCCACCGCGGCCAGCAACAACGCGGCGACGGTGCGGACTGCGGCCAAGAAGAAGGACACCGCCGCCGAGGCGACCAAGGCCGCCGGCAGCAGCAAGGCCGCCGCCAAGGCCACAGCTGCGGACACCAAGGCGGCGAAGAGCTCCGCCGGCAAGAAGGCGGCCGGCAAGAAGGCGGCCGGCAAGGTCAAGTCGGACTCCAAGTCCGACTCCAAAAAGGCCGGCAAGGGCAAGAAGGGCAAGAAGTAGCCGTCACCCCCCGGCTGCTGCCCCGATCGCGCCCTTCGGCTCCCGGTAGTAGTCGGCGCTGCGCAGGCCGTCGGCTCCGAAGCCCAGCACCCACGTGCTGGCCTTGCGGGCCGGCACGTCGTCCGGGTCGACGCCCGGGATCGAGCGGCCGACGACCAGCATGGCCACCAGGTC
>DATMDS010000227.1:0-11156 GCA_035557575.1 Pseudonocardia sp.
AGATCATGCCGTTGATGCTGGACGAGCCGCCGAGCACCTTGCCGCGGGCGTGGAACACCCGCCGGCCCCCCATGTGCGGCTCCGGCTCGGACTGGTAGCGCCAGTCGTAGAACCGGTTGCCGATGGGGATCGGCAACGCCGCGGGCATGTGGATGAAGGGGTCGATCCGGAAGTCCGAGCGGCCGGCCTCCAGCACGAGCACCGACGTGCCGGGATCGACCGACAGCCGGTTGGCCAGCGCGCAGCCGGCGGAGCCGCCGCCCACGATGACGAAGTCGTAGGTCTGCTCCGACACGTCCGCCCCCCTAGCCGATCAGCCGGTGAACCAGCGCTGCGGAGCGGGCGACGTGTTGTGCCATACGTGTTTCGCCTCCTGGTACTCGGCCAGACCGGTCGGCCCCAGCTCGCGGCCGTTGCCGGAGCGCTTCATCCCGCCCCACTCCGCCGCGGGGATGTAGGGGTGGTAGTCGTTGATCCACACCGTGCCGCAGCGCAGCGCGGCGGCGACCCGGTGCGCCCGGGCGCCGTCGGTGGTGAACACCGCGCCGGCCAGGCCGTACTCGGTGTCGTTGGCCAACATGATGGCCTCGTCCTCGGTCCGGAACCGCTCCACGGTGAGGATCGGCCCGAACGTCTCCTCCCGGATCACCCGCATGTCGCGGTGACAGCCGTCGAGCACGGTGGGCCGGTAGAAGAAGCCATTGCCCAGCTCCGGCTCGTCCGGGCGGCGGCCGCCGGCCACCAGCGTCGCGCCCTCGTCGAGCGCGGAGGCCACGTAGTCCTCGATCTTCGCCCGGTGCGCGGCCGAGACCATCGGACCCACCTCGACGCCCTCGTCGAAGCCGTTGCCCAGCCGGATCCGGTCGGCCCGCCGACCCACCTCGGCGACCAGCTCGTCGGCCAGCGTGTCCTGCACGATCAGCCGGGCGCCGGCCGAGCAGACCTGCCCGGAGTGCAGGAACACGGCGGTGAGCACGTTGTCCACCGCCACCTCGAAGTCGGTGTCGGCGAACACCACGTTGGGGTTCTTGCCGCCCAGCTCCACGGCCACCCGCTTCACCGTGGCCGCGGACGCCCTGATGATGGCCTGGCCGGTGGCCAGCCCGCCGGTGAAGCTGACCATGTCGACCGCCTCGTGCTCGGTGAGCGGGGCGCCGACGGTCGGGCCGTCGCCGAGCAGGATGTTGACCACGCCGGCCGGGGCGCCGGCCTCCGCCAGCAGCCGCACCAGCAGGACCGAGGTGAGCGGCGTGACCTCGCTGGGCTTGATCACGCAGGTGTTGCCGGCGGCCAGTGCCGGGGCGACCTTCCAGGACAGTTGCAGCAGCGGGTAGTTCCACGGCGTGATCAGCACGCAGACCCCGACCGGTTCGTGCTGCACCCGGGACAGCACCTCGGGGCGCCCGGTGTCGACAAGCCGGCCGGCGTCCTTGTCGGCCAGATCGGCGTAGTAGCGGAACACCGCGGTCACGTCGTCGACGTCGATCCGGCTCTCGGCCAGCGTCTTGCCGGTGTCCAGGGTCTCGGTGCGGGCGATCTCCTCCTTGTCCCGCACCAGCAGGTCCGCGACCCGGCGCAGCAGCGCGCCGCGCTCCGGCGCCGTGGTCGACCGCCACGGCCCGGTGTCGAAGGCGGCGCGGGCGGCCGCGATCGCCCGCTCGACGTCATCCGGGCCAGCCTGATCGACCGTTTCGACCACGCTGGCATCGAACGGATTGATGACCTCGGCGGTGCCCGCGGAGCCGCGTGACCACGTTCCGTCGATGTAGAGGCTGGGCACCCGTTGATCGTCCTCACCAGCGCTTCCGCGTCAAGCATTGAGTTCGAATTGAGGCATAGTGTTTCGCCATGAGCAACACCGCCGGTCGGGACGGTGGCCTGCAGTCCGTCGACCGCGCCATCAGCGTGCTGGAGATCCTGGCCCGCCGCGGGGAGGCCGGGGTCAGCGAGGTGGCGACGGCGATCGAGGTGCACAAGTCCACCGCCTTCCGGTTGCTCGGGGCGCTGGAGGCGCGCGGGCTGGTCGAGCAGGTCGCCGACCGCGGCAAGTACCGGCTCGGCTTCGCGTTGATCCCGCTGGCCGGGGCCGTCTCGGACCGGCTCGACGTCACCCGGCTCGGACGCTCGGTGTGCCGGCGGCTGGCCACCGAGCTGCGCGAGACGATCAATGTCGCGGTGCTGCAGGAGCACTACGCGGTGAACGTCGACCAGGCCCTCGGTCCGTCCACGGTGGCCTCGCACAACTGGATCGGCCGGCTCACCCCGCTGCACTGCACGTCCAGCGGCAAGGTGCTGATCGCCCATCTCGACCCGGGCCGGCGCGCCGGGCTGCTCGCCGTGTCCGGGATGCCCGCGCTCACCCCGCACACCGTCACCTCGACCGACCGGCTCGACGCCGAGCTCAGCACGGTGCGGGCCACCGGGTACGCGGTGGCGGTCGAGGAGTACGAGCTCGGGCTCAACGCGGTGGCCGCGCCGGTGCGGGACCGGGCGGGTGAGGTGGTGGCGGCGGTGTCGGTCTCCGGCCCGTCGTACCGGTTGGATCGGCCCCGGATGACGGAACTGGTGGCCCCGCTGCTGGCCGGGACCGCGGAGATCAGCACGGGCCTCGGCTTCCGCGCGCCCTGAGCACCCGGCGTCGGCCGAGCTCCGGTGTGCTGGCGAAGGGGCGGTCCGGTCAGGGCTTGCGGGCGAGCCCGCAGTGGTCGTCGGTCACCTCGTCGGCGCCCACCTCGATGTCGCCAGGGCGCCAGTGCGCGACCCGGACCAGCCCCGGCGGCACCATCTCCAGCCCCTCGAAGCACTGCTGCAGCTGCTCGACGCTGCGCAGGTGATAGGGCTCCACCCCGGACTCGGCGTACCGGTCGGCGGCTTCCCGCACGTTCGCGCTCAGGTCCGTGTTGTCGCGCAGCAGCAGGTAGCTGCCGGACGGCACGGCGTCCATCACCCGGGCCACGATGGAACGCACCTCGTCGAAGTCCGCGACGTAGCCGAGGATGCCCAGGAACATCACCGCGATCGGCTGCGTGAAGTTCAGGACGTTGCGCGCGTCGGAGATGATCAGGTCCGGATCGCGGACGTCGGCGTCGGCGTAGGCGGTGACCCCTTCCGGGGTGGTGTTGGTCAGCAGCGCCCGAGCGTGGGTCAGCACCAGCGGATCGTTGTCCACGTACAGCACCCGGCACTCCGGTGCGATCGACTGCGCCACCTCGTGGGTGTTCTGCATGGTCGGCAGGCCCGTCCCGATGTCCAGGAACTGACGCACCCCGAACTCGTCGGTCAGCAGCCGGACCGCCCTGATCAGCAGCTGCCGCGACTGCCGGGCCAGGGTGGCGATGCCAGGGAAGAGCTCCAGCACGGTCTCGGCCGCCTCGCGATCGGGCGGATAGTTGTCCTTGCCGCCCAGCCAGTAGTTCCACACCCGCGCCGAGTGCGGAATGTCGGCCCGAATCAGCTCGGCAAGATCGTCGGACATCACACCTCGTATCAGCTCGATGCACGTGGGTGCCCCATCGTGGCACGGAGCAGCCCGAGCAGCAGGGCTGCGACGGTTCGGTGTCCGCCGAGCGGCGTACCGTCGGCGGTCGTGAACTCCCGTCCGACGCTCGCCGCGGTGGCGGCGCGCGCCGGGGTGTCGCCGTCGACCGCGTCGCTGGCCTTCGCCGACAGCCCACGCGTGGCCGCCCCCACCCGGGAGCGCGTGTTGGCCGCCGCCGCGGCCCTCGGTTACGCCGGGCCGGACCCGCTGGCGGCATCGCTGCGCCGCGGCCGCAGCGGGGTGATCGGCGCGTTCGTGGGGGAGCGGCTGCTCTACGCCTTCCGCGACCCGGTGGCCGTGCAGCTGCTGGACGGGATCACCGAGGTGCTCGGCCCACACGGCGTCGGACTGCTGCTGCTGGCCGGCGACACCGGGCGGCCGTCGGCGCAGCAGATCGCCCGCATCCCGCTGGACGCGGCCATCTTCGCGACCTGCGGCCTGGAGGACGACCCGGCGCTGGACCAGCTGCGGGCCCGCGGGGTCCCGGTGGTCGCCGTCGAGGGCCCGGTGGTGGAGGGCGTGGTGCTGGTCGACATCGACGACCTGCGCGGCACCCGCGAGCTGGCCCGACACCTGCACGAGCTGGGCCACCGCCGGGTCGAGGTGGTCACGATGCCGCTGCGCCTGGACGGCACCCGTGGCCTGGTGGACGGGCAGCGGCGCGGCCGGGCGCACTACCGGGACGTGCGGCATCGGCTGCAGGGTGTGGAGGACGTCTTCGGACCGGTGCCGGCGTACGAGACGGCCAGCAACTCGGTGGCCGAGGGGGCCGTCGCCGGGCGGGCCCTGCTGGAGGTGCCGACCCGGCGGCGACCGACCGCGCTGATCGCGCAGAGCGACGTGCTGGCCGCCGGGGTGCTGCAGGCGGCAGCCGAGCTGGGCCTGCGGGTGCCCGAGCAGCTCAGCGTGGCCGGGTTCGACGGCGCGGAGCTGCCCTGGCTGGGCGCGACCGTGCTCACCTCGGTGGTGCAGCCGACCGACGAGAAGGGGCGCGCCGCCGCCCGCGCGGCGATGGCGTTGGTGCGGGGCGAGCGCCCGCCGGACGTCACGCTCCCGGTGACCCTGCGCATCGGCACCACCAGCGCCCCGCCGCCCGCCGACTGAGCACCCGGCTCCCCTCCGGTCACCCCCTGAGATCCGTTCGAACGTCATGTCATGGCTGTGCCGACGACCATGACGTGCCGCTCGGATGGATCATCCCGGTGGATGTTCAGCCGGACGGGTCGAGGGCGGCCAGCGCGCGGCGCAGGGCCGTCTCGAGGGCGGGGCCGGTCGGCTGCTCCAGCACGGCGGCGACGTGGGCATCCGGACGAATCACCCACACCTCGCGGGGGCGCGCGGCCAGCGCGGCGGTCAGCGCCCCGGTGATGTCGATCTTCTCCAGCTCCAGCACCCGGGCCGGCGCCGGGCAGCCCGCGGCCGCCTGCCGGGCGGCCTCGACATCGGCGTCCGCCGTGACCAGCAGCAGGAAGCCGTCGCGGGCCAGCTCACGAAACCGTCGTGAGTGCCCAGCCGTGCTAGAACACGGCTCGGCACTCACAGGGCCGTCGGGGGCCAGGATGCCGGGGCCGGCGGCCGGCACCGCGCCCCGGGCCGGGCGGCCGGCGAACGGGCGCGCCGGCGACGGCGTGGTCAGCGGCGAGTCGACGTACCAGAACGGCTCGGCCAGCCGGCCGGAGTCGACCCGCGCCCGGGCCGCCGGGTCGGTGGCCGCCGCGGCCAGCACGTCGCGTCGGTGCGCGGCCTGGTTCTCGTTCTGCGGCACCAGGAAGTCCATGGTCGCGGTGGTGATCTCCAGATTCTCCCGCGCCGCGGCGTGCCGCTCGACGTGGTAGCTCTCCAGGAGCTGCTCCGGAGCCCAGCCGCGGGCCACGAAGGCGATCTTCCAGGCGGCGTTCTCGGCGTCCGCCACACCGGAGTTCAGCCCGCGGGCCCCGAACGGCGACACCAGGTGGGCGGCGTCGCCGGCCAGGAGCACCCGCCCGGCCCGCATCCGGTCCGCACAGCGCGAGTGGAAGCGGTAGACCGAGGACCAGACGATCTCGTAGGGCCGCTCCCCGATGACCGCCCGGATCCGCTGGTCCAGCTGCCCGCTCGCCACCTCGGCGTCCAGGTCGTAGGAGCTGGGCACCTGCCAGTCGATCCGGAACGTCGAGTCCGGACACGGGTGCACCAGCACCTGCCGGCCCGGGTTCCACGAGGGATCGAAGTAGAAGCGGCGCTCGGTGGCCCAGCCGGGCAGCTCGGTGCGGATGTCGCAGATCAGGAACCGGTCGTCGAAGGAGTGCCCGTGCAGCCCGATCCCGAGCCCGGCCCGCAGCTCGTCGCAGCGCGAGCCCGCGCAGAGCACCGCGAACCCGGCCCGGATGCGGCTGCCGCCCGCGCAGCTCACCGTGACCCCGGTCGCGTCCTGCTCCAGGGCGGTGACCGGGCAGTTCCAGCGCGGCTCGATCAGCGGCTCGGCCGCGACCGCGGCGTCCAGGATCTCCTCGGTGCGCGACTGGGAGATGTTCACGAACGGCGGGAACGCCGAGCGGCCGGACTCGGCGAAGGAGTAGCTGAACAGCTCGGTGTCGCGGTGGAAGGTGCGCGCGGTCGTCCAGGTGACGCCTTCGGCCGCGATCTGCTCCCCCGCTCCGACCGCGGCCCAGATGTCGAGCACGTCGCGCTGCTGGCAGATGGCCTTGGACCCGATCAGGTCGCGCGCCGGGCGGCGGTCCAGCAGCACGCTCGGCACCCCCCAGCGCGCCAGCAGCAGTGCTGTGGTCTGCCCGACCGGCCCGTTCCCGACGATCGCAACGGCCGCGTCGGTCACGTCTGCAGCTGGGCCCATACTTCCTGGTCCCGCTCCGCGGTCCAGATCACCGGCCGCTCCACGCCGGACAGCTCGTCCCAGACCCGGGAGACGTCGAACGGCAGGCAGTGCTCGAAGATCGGCCACCGGCCGTAGTCGTCGACCAGCGCGGCGTGCGCTCGTTCGAAGGCCTCCTTGAGCGTTCCGCCGCGCTCCCGCACCCGGCCCACCTCGGCCAGCAGCACCTGTAGGAAGTGCCGGGTCTGCGCGATCGCCGCCGCCACCGCGTCTGCGCCGCGGCTCACCCCGCCGCGCCCGCCGACCAGCGTCTCCGCGCCGATCCCGGCGAGCCGGTCCAACGTGGATCCCGACCACTCGCGGTGGAAGGCGTCGCCGGTGTACAGCGCGGCCTCGGCCTCCACCAGGTCGCCGGCGAACAGGATGCGCGGCCGCGGCAGCCAGGCCACGATGTCGCCCTCGGTGTGCCCGCGGCCGCAGTACTGCAGTACCAGGTCGCCGCGGTCGCCACCGAGGTCGATGGTCAGCCGGTCGGAGAAGGTGAGCGTGGGCCAGGTCAGCCCGGGCACGCTGTCGGCGCCCTCGGCCAGCCGCGGCATCCGCGCGAACTCGCTGTCCCAGTCCTGCTTGCCGCGCTCGGCGACCAGTGCCCTGGTGTTCTCGTGCGCGACGATCACCTCGGCGTCGAACGCCGACGCCCCCAGCACCCGGACCGCGTGGTAGTGCGACAGCACCAGGTAGCGCACCGGTTTGTCGGTGTGCTCACGCAGGATGGCCAGCCACCGGGCGGCGACCACCGGGGTGGCCAGCGCCTCGAAGCAGACCACGAAGTCCTCGCCCTCGACGGCGCCGATGTTCGGGTCGCCTTCGGCGGTGAGCGCGTAGACGCCGTCCGCCAGCACCTCGAGCGTCTGCTGCTTGGCATCCAGATCCGTGGACGACGCGAACGGCTTCGTGGGCATGTGATCCTCCTTCACCGATCGTGGGCGTACTGCGGGCCGGGGTCCATCATGGGCCCAGCCGAGCCGTCTGCCCACCCGACGCCGCGTGTGTGTGCGACAGAGAGAGAAGGAGATGCGTGTGACCCCAGCGGAGATCGACCCCACCGTGACGCCGAGCGGTACCGGTTGCGTCGACTGCGACGAGGCCGGCGGCTGGTGGGTGCACCTGCGCCGGTGCGCGGCCTGCGGTCACGTCGGCTGTTGCGACAGCTCGCCGGCGCAGCACGCGACGGCGCACTTCCGCAGCAGCGGCCACCCGCTGGTGCAGAGCTTCGAACCCGGCGAGGACTGGTACTGGGACTACCGCGACGGGACGGCGGCGAGCGGGCCCGAGCTGGCGGCGCCGACGCACCGCCCGCTCGACCAGCCGGTACCCGGCCCAGCCGGCCGGGTGCCCGGGGACTGGCGCGATCGCGTGCACTGAGCGCCCCGGTCCGGGCGGCCCCCTCGACCAGCGGGAGGATCTACCGATGGGTATCGCCGAGGACGTCACCGCGGCGGCCGGACGGCTGCTCGGGGTGGCCATGACCACCCCGCTGCTGCGCAACGAGCGGCTTTCCGCCGCGACCGGCGCGAACGTCTGGCTGAAGCGGGAGGACCTGCAGGTCGGGCGCTCGTACAAGCTGCGAGGGGCCTACAACCTGCTGGCCCAGCTCCGGGACGACGAGCGGGCGGCGGGCGCCGTCTGCGCCAGCGCCGGCAACCACGGGCAGGGAGTGGCGTACGCCTGCCGCCAGCTCGGCATCCGCGGTCGGGTGCACGTGCCGAGCACCACCCCGCGGCAGAAGCGCGAGCGCATCCAGGCCCTCGGCGGTGACACCGTCGAACTGGTGGTCGGCGGCGACACGTACGACGAGGCGGCGGCGGCCGCCGCTGCCTACAGCGCGCGCACCGGCGCCACGGTCGTCCCGGCCTTCGACGACCGGCGCACGATCGCCGGCCAGGGCACCGTCGGCGTGGAGATCGTGGCCCAGCTGGGCCGGGCACCGGAGGTCGTGGTGCTGCCGGTCGGCGGCGGGGGGCTGATCGCCGGGGTGGGCAGCTGGCTGGCCGCCGAGCACCCGGAGGTGCGCGTCGTCGGGGTGGAGCCGGCCGGGGCGGCCGGCATGGCCGCGGCCCGGGCCACCGGGGCCCCGGTGGTGCTGGCCCAGCTGGACAGCTTCGTCGACGGCGCCGCCGTGCGCCGGGTCGGGGACATCACCTTTCCGCTGGTCCGCGACTGCGGCGCCGAGCTGGTCAGGGTGGCCGAGGGCCGGGTGTGCACCGAGATGCTCGACCTCTACCAGGTCGACGGGATCATCGCCGAGCCGGCCGGTGCGCTGGCCTCCGCCGCACTCGCCGACGACATCCGGGTACGGCCCGGGGACACGGTGGTCTGCCTGCTCTCCGGAGGCAACAACGACGTCAGCCGCTACGCGGAGGTGGTGGAGCGATCGCTGGTGCACCGCGGGCTCAAGCACTACTTCCTGGTCGAGTTCCCGCAGGAGCCGGGCGCGCTGCGCCGGTTCCTGGACGAGGTGCTCGGCCCGGACGACGACATCGTGCTGTTCGAGTACGTCAAGCGGGACAACCGCGAGACCGGCGCCGCACTGTGCGGGATCGAGCTCTCTCATCGGGACGGGTACGAGCCGCTGTGGAAGCGGATGGAGGCCAGCCCGCTGCGGATCCAGCACGTCGCTCCGGGCAGCACCGCGTACCGGTTCCTGGTCTGACACCACGGTCGCGCCTCTACCATCGATGCGGGCACCCGATCGAGAGAGTAGGCGGTCATGGCGAGCTACACCGAGGACAAGGACGCCTATCTCAAGCGGCTGCGCCGGATCGAGGGCCAGGTTCGCGGGCTGCAGCGCATGGTCGAGGAGGACAAGTACTGCATCGACATCCTGACCCAGGTGTCGGCCGCGACGAAGGCGCTGCAGTCGTTCTCCCTCCAGCTGCTCGCGGAGCACCTGGCCACATGCGTGGTGCAGGCCGCAGCCACCGGCGGCCCGGAAGCCGAGATCAAGGTACGGGAAGCGTCGGACGCGATCGCCCGGCTCGTACGCTCCTGACACATCCGAAGCACGTCAGGAGAGCTCGTTGGACATCACCGGCACCAGCGCGCTGGTCAGCGGCGCCGCCTCCGGCCTCGGCGCGGCCACCGCCGCCGCGCTGGCCGCGCGCGGCGCCGCGGTCGTCGGCCTGGACCTGCCCGCGTCGATCGAGCGTGCGACGCCGCCACCCGGCGTGACGCTGGTCGCCGCCGACGTCACCGAGGAGGCCCCGGTCCGCGCGGCACTCGACCGGCTCGGCGCCGCCCCGCTGCGGATCGCCGTCAGCTGCGCCGGCATCGCCCCGTCGGCCCGCGTGCTGGGCCGCTCGGGGCCGCACGACCTCGAGCTGTTCCACGCCGTGCTGAAGGTCAACCTGGTCGGCACGTTCAACGTGCTGCGGCTGGCCGCCGAGGTGATCGCCCGCGGGGACGCCGATCCGCGGGGTCAGCGCGGCGTGATCGTCAACACCGCCTCCATCGCCGCCTTCGAGGCGCAGATCGGGCAGGTGGCCTACGCCGCGTCCAAGGCCGGTGTGGCCGGCATGACCGTGACCGCCGCTCGCGATCTGGCCCAGGTCGGGATCCGGGTGATGACGATCGCCCCCGGCATCGTGGACACGCCGATGATGGCCGGGTTCACCGACGAGATCCGGGCCGGTCTGAGCGCGAGCGTCCCGTTCCCGAAGCGGCTCGCCGAGCCCGCCGAGTTCGCCCGGCTGGTCACGATGGTCGTCGAGCACGACTACCTCAACGGCGAGACCATCCGGATGGACGGCGCCCTGCGCATGCTCCCCCGGTAACCACATCGGGTGATCGCTGCCCGGTGGGCGGGTTCGGGGACGCCGCCCCCGCAGCGGCTCAGCGGAGGTGAGCGCCCGCGGCCTCGGCCGCGGCCACCAGCTCTCCGGAGGCGACCAGGGCGAACGCGGCCTCGATCTCCGGGGCCAGCTCCCGGTCGCCGCCCGGGCCCGGCACGTCGACCCGGACCCGGTCCCGGACCGCACCGGTGATCGGTGCCGGGGCCAGCGGCGCCCGCAGGTCCAGCCCGCGGCTCGCGGTGAGCAGCTCGACGGCCAGCACCCGGGTCAGCCCGTCCAGTGCCCGGCGCAGCTTGCGGGCCGCCGCCCAGCCCATCGAGACGTGGTCCTCCTGCATCGCGCTGGACGGGATCGAGTCCACCGATGCCGGCACCGCCAGCCGCTTCAGCTCGGACACGATCCCGGCCTGCGTGTACTGGGCGATCATGTAGCCGGAGTCGACTCCCGGGTCCGCGGCCAGGAACGGCGGCAGTCCGTGGCTGCGCCCGACGTCCAGGAAGCGGTCGGTGCGCCGCTTGCTGATGGACGCCAGGTCGGCGGCGACGATGGCCAGGAAGTCCAGCACGTAGCCGACGGGGGCGCCGTGGAAGTTGCCGTTGCTCTCCACCCGCCCGTCCAGGGTGACCACCGGGTTGTCCACCGCGCTGGCCAGCTCCCGGTCGGCCACCGTCTCGGCGTGCGCCAGCGTGTCGCGCGCCGCGCCGTGGACCTGCGGTGAGCAGCGCAGCGAGTAGGCGTCCTGGACCCGGGTGCAGGACGGCGTGCGGTGGCTCTGCATGATCGCCGAGCCGGTCAGCAGGGTGCGCAGGTTCGCCGCGCTGTCGGCGATGCCCGGGTGCGGCCGCAGCTCCGCGAGATCGGCGGCGAAGGCGGCGTCGGTGCCGAGCTGGGCCTCCACGCTCATCGCCGCGGCGACATCGGCGATTCGCAACAGGGCGTGCACGTCGGTCAGCGC
>DATMDS010000228.1:0-37656 GCA_035557575.1 Pseudonocardia sp.
TGGGCATGATCCCAACGTGTCGCTGCGGCTGCTATACTTGATCTTCAGGCAAGTGCTCGGACTGGTCCTGCTGATGGTCAGCACCTCCTCAACCAAGGATGTCGAGCTCCTCGTCCTGCGGCACGAGGTCGCCATCCTGCGACGCACCAACCCACGACCACGCGTGGATTGGGCGGACCGGGCCGTCCTCTCCGCTCTCGTGCGGCGGTTGCCCCGAGCGCTGCGTTGCCATCGCCTGGTCACCCCGAACACGATCCTGCGCTGGCACCGCCGCCTCGTCCGCCGACGATGGACCTACCCCAACCGGACCGGACGGCCACCGATCGACGACGTCCTCGCCGCCTGGGTGGTGCGGATGGCGCGGGAGAACCCGCGCTGGGGGTACATGCGGATCAAGGGTGAGCTGCTCAAACTCGGCCACCGCGTGGGCGCCTCGACGATCCGGCGGATCCTGAAGTGCCACCGGATCCCACCAGCGCCATTGCGGCACACCGACACCAGCTGGCGGCAGTTCCTGCGCACGCAGGCCACCAGCATGCTCGCGGTCGACTTCTTCCACGTCGACTGCGCGGTAACGCTGCGGCGGCTCTACGTCTTGTTCGCACTCGAGGTCGGCGACCGCTACCTGCACGTGCTGGGCGTGACCGGACATCCCGACGGGCCCTGGACCACACAGCAGGCCCGTAACCTCGTCATGGACCTCGGCGAACGTTCCGCCCGGTTTCGGTTCCTCGTCCGCGACCGGGCCGGTCAGTTCACGGCTTCGTTCGACGCGGTCATGGCGGACGCGGGCATCGAAGTGGTCAAGATCCCGCCGCGGTGTCCACGGGCTAACTGCTTCGCCGAACGCTTCGTGTTGACCGTCCGAACCGAGCTCACCGACCGCATGCTGATCTTTGACGAGCGGCACCTCCGCCGGGTGCTGGCCGAGTACGCCGCGCACTACAACACGCAGCGGCCGCATCGAGCCCTCCAGCTGCATCCACCGCGCCCGCGGTCGCCTTTCCCCGAGCCGGTTCTGGGCAGAATCCGTCGTCGACCAGTCCTCGGCGGGCTGATCAACCAGTACGAACCCGCAGCCTGAGCATCGGTGCCCTTGAGCACCTCGCCGGCGATGGATCCGTACGGCCAGCGCCAAACAGGCCTGTTCACGGTGAACTTCAGCCTGGCCTTAGCCGCGATGCGGCGGAATTCTCGGGAATTGCCCACCTCGGCGGCGGACTGAAGGAGGTAGCGGTATTGCTCTTTGCCCGGCCGCAGGGTGTCGAGGACCTCCTGCATGCTCCGCACGGTCGCCACGCGAGCGTCCCCCATTAGCCGAGTGCGTTCGGCGGCGTCGATGAACCCGAACGTGTATGCCTTATCGGCGGGCAGAAAGAGGTGCCCCACCATCTCGCGGTGCTCATCGCCGTCAGCCTGCCAGTCCACGAGCAGGCTCTCGACGAACGCGATGGGCTTGTCTCGGGCCGTGTTGGCCGCGGCAACCACCGCTTCTATTCCCGGCACCGGGTGCCAGCCGTCGGTCGTAATTGCCGAGTCATGGGCCAGCGGCTTGGCGTCCCGATTGAAGGCCACCTTCAGCCTGGATCCGCCGTCCTGGGTGCGGCACGTCTCTAGTTGATCTTCGTGTGTGTTCGGTGCTGGGTGGACGTGTCGATGCTGCCGGTCTGTCCGGCTCGTCCACTGGCGGTCTCCGGTCGGGCCCGTTGGGGGCGGTGGTCAGGCTGCGGCGGGGAGGGGGTCGTGCAGCGCGCGGCGGAACAGCTCGTCCAGGCCTGGTTCGAAGGGCCAGTCCCGGGGCAGGTGCAGGACTTGACGATGCGCGGAGTGTGCGACCCGGGCCGGGGTGTGGATCAGGCGGATGCGCAGGGTCGCGGCCCGGGCGCGGGTGTGGGCGCCGCCGGCGAGGACACCGGCGGCGCGGGTGAGGTTGTGGGCGATCGCGGCGCAGACCAGCCAGGCGGCGTTCGCGGTGAATCGGCCCGAGGGCAGGTGCGCCAGCGGGCCGTTCTTCAGCTCGGCGATGACCTGCTCGATGATGGCGTGGTCGCGGTGAGTGGCCTCGGCGTGAAGGATCGGCTCCGGGTTGTCGGTGAACACCGCGTGGTAGCGGTAGACCGCGAACGCCTCGGCCTGCCCAGCCGCAACGGTGCGGGGGTTGAGCCGGCGGACGCGGCGCACGATCAGCCGGGCGGTGACGTGCTCGGCGCGGCGGCGCCCGGTGAACGCGGTGAACGCCACTTCGGCGACCTCGGCGTCGGAGACCCAGCGCTGCTCGTCCTCGTCGTAGATCGCGTTGGGGTATCGGATCGGGGTCCAGCCGGCTTCCTCGAAGCTGGTGATGGCCCTGACCACCGACGGGGTGAGCCGGGCGGTGCGGCGTCGGGCAGCAGTGGCGTCGCTTGCGCGAGACAGGCCAACAACCGGGCGGCGACGGCGTCGAGCTGACGGACGTGACCGAAGGTGAACGCACGCAGGAACGTGCCCAGGGTGGACGGAGCCCGCACAGCCTCGAACACACGCCCCATACCGCCGTGACGCAGCAGATCCATGTCGGAGATCGAGTCCGCTCCCGCGACCATCCCGGCGACCAGAGCGGTGACCTTCGCAGCGGCGTTCGCGGTGCCCTTCCCAGCCAACGTCAGTGTCTCGGCCAGCAGCGCTGTCAGCCCGCACCGGGCGGCCAGCGCCATCACCGGGACCAGCCCGGCACACGACACGAGGTTGGGATCGTCGAACCGGACACTGATCGCGGCCCGGGCATGGGATAGTCGCATCCAGCGGATGCCCTTCTGTGTGGGATTGATGTGACCGTCGCAAGCCACATCCTCCCAGCTCAGGAGGGCATTCGTGTGTCCACGACCCGCATTCACCAGCGAATTCGTCGGTGCATCCAGGTTCAGCCCTCCTGCCGCAGCTGTTCCGGTTTCTCGACTCAGACATGCTGCTACTGGCCGACCGGAACTTCTACAGCTACGGGCTGGTGCAGGCGGTGAACACCGGCGCCGCACTGCTGTGGCGGGTCTCGGCCTCCGTGTTGGCTGGAATGCAGGTTGGTGACGCCGAGTGCGGCAACCGCGGAGCTCGGAGTGCCGGCGAGGTCGGTGACGTAGCGTTCGATCAGCCACACCTGCCCGACGTGGGGAAGGGAAGGTCGGGCGGGGCGGGCAGGGTTTGGATGGTGCGGGTGGTGATCCGGCCGTGGCCGCGGTCGGCCAACAGGTGCACCTGGGCGCCGTCGTCGGCGACCACGCCGCGCACCATTACCGCGACCGCGAGCAAGGCCCCGCCTGCCCCGTCGGCTCCGTCGGCCCCGCCTGCCCCGTATGCCCCGTCGGCTCCGTCTGCCCTGTCGGCGCGGTCTACCCTGCCGGCGCGGTCTGCCCTGTCGGCGCAGTCTGCCCTGTCGGCGGGGTCGGTGTCGGCTGCTCGTGCTGGGGTGGACGCCCCAGTGGCGGCTGTAGCGTGTCGTGCCTGTTCGGCCAGCCAGGAGCCGATGGCCGCATCGACCGCAGCGGCGTCGATACCGGTCAGGATCCGCCACAGCGTCGTCTTTGACGGCCCTCCGGGCGTGCGCGGGGGCGTGGAGTACAGCAAGGCCAGCAGCACGGCGGGGACGTCGGCGATCCAGCCGGCGATCGCGATGAACGAGCGCATCCCGGCCAGCACCGCCGCCGCGCACAACCTCAACACCACCGCAACCGGGTGATCCCGCCCCTGATCACTGCGCCCGTCGGAGATCCCGGCGAACCGTCCCAGCAGCTCAGGGCCTTCCACCGCGGCCACCGCCAAGCTGGCGCAGGTCGACCGCAACCGCGAGTCCACCGCCCGCCAATACGACCTGGTCACGCGGGCCGAGCGGCTGGGCTGGCCGCGCAGCGCGTGGCGGCATGCCGGTATCGGCGGAGGTGACCGATGAGTTTAAACCGCCCGCGGTCCGAGATACCCGCATCGGACGCGGCCTGGGCGGTCGTCCTCGGGCGGGTTCACCTCGGTACCGGCGCTCTCCTGGCCTCAGGCGTTGTGGTGCGCACGAGGGCGGGCAGCGTCCGGCTCGGCAACCACTGCGCGGTGCTGGAGAACGGTGTGCTCGTGGGCTGATGGTGGCGCGGTGCCCGAAGACGGTGCGCTGTCCGATCTCGAACGGATGGTCCGGCCTCAGCGCTCGTGTCGGCGACCTGTGCGGCCGGCAACGGCGCCATCCTCATGCCCGGCGCCCGGCTCGTCGACGAGTGCATCCTCGGCGAGGGCACCCTGGCGCCCCCGGCACCGTCATCCCGCACAGCACCGTTCTCGTCGGTCGACCACCCCACGTGCTCCGCACCGCCACCGACGCCGACCGCGCCCGCCTCGCCGCCCCGCGCGGCGGCCAAGTCGCCCTAACCGTCCCAGCATCACATTTGGTCCCGCCAGGCCTGCGAGGTGCTCCAGTCGTCCCGCAAATCGTGATCGTCCACGATCATCGCCGTGGGGCAGGGTCGAGAGCAGCCTGCGGACGTGGGGATCGCTCCACGCGACCCGGTACAGCTCGGCAAACTCGGGGAAGTCGCGCAGCTCGTCCTGCGGCGCGACGTCGCCGCGCCGCTTGTGGACGAAGTCCAGCACGGCCGGCGGCGGGTCGTCCGTCAAGACCCGCATATCCGCCGCCAGGGACGCGGGGGCCGTGTTCGCCCCCGCGTTGCACAACCGGCTCACAGGGGGCAGGCGCCGAACTGCCGAGCCGGCCACAGGGACCCGGCACGGCGACCACGACCGGATCACGCCGACGGGATGCGGGTGACCGGGCTTCTCACCAACACACCGGCCACACCCGCCGCCACGGCGTTGCCGTTCACGGCCGCCGCGCCCTCGCTCCCCCGGCGTCAGCGCCGCCATCGGCGTCCGTCCACGTCGGCGGCGATCAGCCACGGAGCCTGCACGCGTCCAGCCAACGGACCGCGGCCGCGCCGCGAGCCGGCACGAACCGGCTTGGTGGCTCAGTCGTCGTAATCGTCCTCGTTGTCGTCGTCGTTGTCGTCGTCGTAGTCGTCCTCGTGATCGTCGTCGTGGTCATGCCACCGGTCCGTCTCGTGCCGGGTGATCGCCCCCGATTCGCCGTCCACCCGGACATCGTGCTCGATTCCCGAGTTCCTGATCTCGATCTCCCACCAGGTGCCGCGGTAGCCGCGCTCCCGCTCGACGTCGGTGACGTGGCCACCACCGACCTCACCGAGCGCGATCTCGGCGGCCTTTCTGTGGTCCACCCGGGCCGACTGGGCCACACCTGGAGCGGTCGGCACGGGCGACGGGCCCAGGACATTGGACCCGGACGCCGTGGTCGGCGGGACCGCACTGGTGGCGGCGTCACCGTCGGCGGCCGTAGTGCTTCCGATCGCGAGCAGCGCGATCGTCGCCAGGGTCGAGAGGGCGACGATCCGAGCGGTGTTCACGGGCGCCTCCGGTTCTCCGACGGTCTCGGGACGACATCCACCGTTGCGGTGACCCTCGGACCCGGCCGGCTAGCGTCGCGCTACTTCACTGCTAAGCCGGTCCTAAAGGCGTCTCGGTCCGGCGTGCCGAGGCGGAGCGCGACCCGGAACCCGCCCTGCTCGGATTGCCCCAGCTCTAGCCGGCCGCCACTCTGCTCTGCGGCGCGCCGGGCGATGTCGAGCCCGAGACCGGTCGACCCGTTGCCGCTGGTTCCGCGCTCTAGCACCGCGGCTCCCCCCGCTGGCCCGGGCCCGTCGTCGGTAACGGTGAGCACCACACCGCTGGCGTCGGTGACCAGCCGCACGGTGAACGCAGTGCCGTCGGGCGTGTGCGCGAAGACGTTACCGAGCAGGGCGTCCACCGCGGCGTCGAGGTCCGCCCGGGCCAGCGCGACCGGCACCGGTCCCGGCCGGACCTCGACGGTCATCGTCCGGTCGGTGTCCTCGGCGAGCACCGCCCAGAACGCGATCCGGTCGCGGACCGCGGCCGCGGCCTCGCAGACCGGCGGCCGGCCCGCGGCCGAGTCGACACCGCGGCGGCGTGCCTGCTCGATCGCCTGCGTGACCGCGCGTTGCACCCCGTCAACCCCAGCCCCGATGCGGGCCGCGTCGTCCGGGTCGGCGAGCGCCTCGGCGTCGAGGCGCAGTGCCGTAAGCGGGGTGCGGACGCGATGCGCCAAATCGGCCACGGTCTCCCGCTCCTCGCGCAGCAGCTCGCCGATCCGGCGCGCGAGACCGTTCAGGGCCTCGGCCACCACCGCGAGCTCGCCCGGCCCGTCCGTGGCCGCCCGCGCGTCGAGTTCCCCCCGCCCCAGCCGGTGTGACACCCCGGCCAGTTCGGCCGTGGACCGCACCAGCGAGCGGGCCAGATGGTCGGCGACCACCAGGCTCGTACCCAGTAAGCCCAGGCCCAGCGCAGCCAGCAGCAGCCAGGCACGGATAACCCCGGCGGTCAGCTGCGCGTCCGGCACAAAGGTCCGGATCACCCCGATGGCCCCGGAACCGTCGCGTACCGCGACCACGATCTCCCGTCCGCCGGCGACTGAACCGGAAGCGCTGTTGCCCAGCGCGGCCAGCTCGACCAGGGGGCTGCGGTCCGCGGGGGCGCCGAACCGAGTCCCGTCGGCCAGGAACACCGTGACATCGGCGTTCGCCCCGGCATTGACCTGCTGCACGGTCAGCGCCAGCGCGCGCCGGTCGGCCGTCGCCACCAGCGAGCTCAGTGCCTGCGCCTCCAGAGTCGCGCCCTGCACCGCGCGGTCCGCGGCGACCGTGCGTATCAACAGAGCCAGCGGCACCAGGAACGCGATGAGCAGCAGCGATGTCGTCGCCGCCACCAGGAGCAGGACCCGCGCGCGCATTCGCGCTCAGCCCCTTGGCGCCGATATGCGCACCCCGACCCCCCGCACCACATGGAGGTACCGGGGCAGCTGCGCGGTCTCCCCGAGCTTGCGGCGAAGCCAGGAGAGGTGCACGTCGACGGTCTTGTCGGCGCCGCCGTAGGGCAGCTGCCATACCTCGATCAGCAGCTCCCGCTTGCTGACCACAGTGTCCGCCCTCGCGGCGAGGTAGTGCAGCAAGGTGAACTCGCGCGGGCTCAGCTCAAGGTCGGCGCCGTCCAGGCTGGCCCGCCGCGCGCGCAGGTCCATCCGCAGCCCGCCGACCACGACCTCTCGGTCCGCCGGGTACCGCTGCTCGCGCCGCAGCACCGCGCGGATACGGGCGTCGAGCTGCGCTGCGCTGAACGGTTTGACCAGGTAGTCGTCGGCGCCGGCATCAAGCAGCGCGACGATCTGGCCCTCGTCGTCGCGGGCAGACGCGACGATCACCGGTATCGCGCTCGCGCCCCGCAGCATCCGCAGCATCACGGTCCCGTCGAGGTCGGGCAGGCCGAGGTCGAGCACTACGAGATCGGGCGCCTGGGTGACCGCATACTCCAGACCGGCCAGCGCAGTGGCGACCGAGTCGACGGCGTGGCCGCGCTCGCCGAGCCCGCGGATGAGTGCGCTGCGGATCGCCGGGTCGTCCTCGACGAGGAGCACCTGAGCCATCCGCGCACGGTAGGCTACCGACGGCGACCGCGGAACGGATGTAGTCCTGATCGGTCGGCCCTTGCCGTGTCTTAGGGCAGCTATAGGGTGCGTTCGGGCATCCTGACTCGGTGCCCGGCAGCGAAACCACCCGTCGGCGCCGCGCTCGTCTGCTCATCGCGACGCTGGCCTGGGTGGTCGGAGTGTTCGCCGCCACCGCGGTCGGAATGATGGCAGTCGGCGCCATCGGCGACGGGATCATCGGTACCGGCCAGCGGCCGCTGACCTCGCAGGAGGTCGAGGCCCGGCTAGGCGCGCCGGCGGGAGCGCGACCCGCTCCGGCCACGGGCAACGTGGTGCAACCGCTGGCGTCAGCAGCTCCTGACGCCCTGGCCAGCCGCGGGGGCACCGTGTTGGCCCACTGCCGCGGCGGCGTGGTCGAGGTGGTGTCGGTGACCCCGGCGCAGGGGTTCCGGGTAGAAGGGCAGGACGAGGACGACCAGGACAAGGTCAAGTTCGAGTCCGAGTCCGAGGAGATCAAGGTCAAGCTGTACCTGAGCTGTGTAGATGGCAAGCCGGCCATCCGGGAATCGATCGACGACTGAGACGCAGCCGTGGCCGCTACCGGGTGGTCCGCTCAGGTCGGCCGCGGAGCAGCGCGACCGCCTCGAGTTGTGAGCTGACCTCGAGCTTGAGGAGGATGGATCTGATGTGGCTGCGGACCGTGGTCAGGGACAGCACCAGCTCGTCCGCGATCGTCACGGCACGATGCCCCTCGGCCAGCAGGTCCAGCACGTCAAGCTCGCGCGGGGTCAGCCGGCAGAGCAGCCGGCTACGGGCCCGGGCCGCAGTTCTGTTCCGGCGGTCCTGCGCCAGCCAGGAGCAACGTTCCTCGCCCGACATCACCGGTTGACCGGCGGCCGCATCGAGCACGCTGGCCACCAGCGTTTCGAACGGCACCGACTTGCACACCCGGCCGACTGCTCCGGCGGCGATAGCTGCCGCCGATTGGATCCCGCCGTCGGCACTGCCGCTGATCACCAGCACCGCCCAGCCGTGCGCGACGAGCGAAGCCACCGCGTTGGCCCCGTGCACCGGGCGGCCCTGGTCATCGCGTCCGAGATCGAGGTCTAGCAGCACAAGCCCGGGTTCGAAATGATTCGCGAAGGTCAGGATCTCGTCAATTGTGGTCGCGGTGCAGTGGTGCGCGGCGAGCCCGCGCTCGCGCAGCGCGCTCACCAGCAGGTCACGCACGAGCTGGTGGTCGTCGACTACCAGCACGGTGCCGTCGACGCGACGGGGGTGATCGGCGCTCACTGCGTCACGGGCTCCGACGTGCGCGGCGCGGAGTCGAGACAGCGGTCCGTGGAGTGGACGGGCTCCGCGAGCGACGCGTCCGGGGCCACCGGCAGCTCAACGACGACCGTGCATCCGGTCGAGCCCGGGCCCCGGGGCAGGATGCGCAGGTCCGCACCCTCGCCGGCCAGCAGCCGCCGGCTCAGGTAGAGCCCGAGCCCGTGGCCGCCGGCCCGTCGGTCGCGCACACCCCGTTCCAGCACCGCGAGCTCCTGGCCAGAGGAGATGCCGGGCCCTTCGTCGCGGACGGTGACCAGAATCCGCTGGTTGCAGCGCCCGGCGCCGACCCACACCGCCGATCCCGGGGCATGTCGCGCGCAATTAGCCAGCAGGTTGGCCATGACCCGAGCCAACACAGCCGGCGAGCCCAAAGCACGCAGCCCGGTCTGCGCCGGCTCCACGAGGATTTCCGCGCCGGTGGTCCGGTGGGCATTCACCAGCTTGTGCAGCTCGACCCCGACGTCGTAGCTGGTGGGTGCGCCGCTGCGGCGGTCCTGGTCAGTGCCGTCGATCATCGCGGATAGCCGCGCGAGCTCGGTGAGCATCAGCGAACGCAGAGCCTCCCGCTCATCGCTCGTGGCCGATGAGCTGAGCAAAGTCGTGATGCCGGACAGCCCGGCCAGGCCGTTGCGCAGGTCGTGGTCGCGTTCAGCGGCCTGATCCGCTGCGCGTTGCAGTTGCACGGCCGCAAGCCGCATCTCTTCGTCGTGCGCCAGCCGCTCGGCGCGGACCACGACCAGCGCCCGCCGGGCCAGCCCGAGCATGCCCGCGAACACTACGACTAGGCCGAACAGTCTCAGCTGGTCGAAAAGCAGATCGACCCCGCGGACCGCCCCCGCCGTGGTCCAGTACAGGTGCACGCCGGCGAGTACCGTCAAGCCTACGGCGATTCCCCCCAGCGCCATGTTGCGATCGTGGTAGCCGACAAACAGCAAAGCGAACCCGACCGCACTCCAGCCGGCCAGCACGGCGATGCTGAGCACCGCAGGGACGATCAAGGGCGGCCGCGCCCCGGTCATCTGCGCGGCTAGCTCGCAAGCGACCAACGCGACGAGCGCACCCGCCCCGATCGCGATCCACGCATTACTTAACCCCAGCAGGGCTGGCGGGCGCAGCCCGACGACCAGGAGCCCGACCACGAAGACTAGGCCGGCCAGCCAAGCCACCTGGGGAACGGCTCCCTCGGGCACCGTGCTCGGACGCAGGACCGTCACCGGGAGCACGACCATGCAGTGGCAGGCCACTGCTGCGGCGATGCAGGATAGGCGGATGTCGCCGGTCAGCCGGGCCGCGACAGTGCCGAGGATGGCCGCCGCCGCGCCGATCGTGGCCATGGCGACGGTCAGCAGCGAATGCGTTTGCTCGGTGGAGACCGGCTCCCACCGGGTCAGCGGAAGGGCGACCGCGAGTACCAGCGCCGACGTGCAAGTCACCGTGCCGAGGAGCTCACCGAGACCGGCCATCGTGGTGCAAGACTCCCGCTTCCGGCCATCTGTCTTGCTGAGCGCCATCACAGACCGTTCTCTCCCCTAACGGTTGCTAGCGGTATCCCCAGAGGGCCCGACATCGGAGTTTCGACATGTTGCCGTAACCCCGACGGAACCGGTGCACCTGCGTCGGCAACAAGCCGGGTTTCACTCAGGTGGCCCAAAGGGCGAACGGCGGACAGTCGTTCGATGCGCCGCGACGGTGAGGTATCCCTCGTCAAATTTTAGGATGTCGGCCGCCATGCCTCCGAGCATTCTCCTACGAGGACGTTTACCTGGCGTTTAGGTTGCCCGTGATCCGCCGGCGGGCACCCAGCACGGTTCTGGGGGCCGTATGTCGTCAATCGCCATCACCGGTGCGGCCGGATTCATCGGCAGCCATGTGACCAATGCCCTGATGATCGCCGGATGGCATGTCCGCGGGATCGATGCGTTCACCCTCACCTACGACCCGGAGCAGAAGCGCGACAATCCGACCGACCTGGCCGACCCGCGCTTCGAGCTGGTGGAGGCCGACCTGGGCACCGCCGACGTCGACGCGCTGCTCGACGGCGTCGACGCGGATCGGGACTGGCCGGCCGGCGGCGATGTTGGCGAACCGATCGTCGTCGAACAGCAGCCGGGCGGGCCCGGCGACGTTGCCCGGACCGAAGGCGACGCGGGTGCGGCCGCCCGCGGGCTCGGCTGGCGTCCCCGGACGGACCTGCGCACCGGCCTGACCCGCCAGATCTCCTGGCACCGCGACCGCAGGGCCGGCCGGGACAGCGGGGTCGCCGGGGGCGCGGCGCTGGCGGAGGCGAGGCGCGGGTGAGCGACGACGACGCCGCCCGGGGGGGCCCACGACTGCTCGTGTACTCGCAGGACGGCCTCGGCCTCGGGCACCTGCGGCGCACGAGCACACTGATCACCGAGGTGCTCGCCGCCCGGCCCGAGGTCGCCGTGCTGACCGTCTCCGACTCACCCCTCGGCCGGTTCTTCCCCACCGGCGGACACCACGACTACCTCAAGCTGCCGTCGATCCGAAAGGTGGGCCCCGGCGACTGGGCCGCGGTGGCACTCCCGATGCCCTTCCGCGAGGTGATCGCCCTGCGACGGGAGCTGCTGCGGGCGGCCGCGGTGCGCTTCCGCCCGAACGTGGTGCTCGTCGACCACATGCCGCACGGCGCCATGGGTGAGCTCATCCCGACGCTCGAGGCGCTGCGAGCGACCGGAGCGCGCTTCGTGCTGGGGCTGCGCGACATCCTGGACGCCCCCGAGATCATCCGGCGTCGCTGGTCGGTCGAGGGGGGCTACGAGGCGGTGGACCGGTACTACGACAGCGTCCTGGTCTATGGCTCCCGCGACGTCTTCGACCTGCCGACCGAGTACGGCTGGCCCGCGGCCGTGGCCTCGCGGGTCAGCTTCTGCGGCTACGTGAGCTCGGCGGCCGCCCCCGCAACCGACGCGCGGCGGGTGCGGTCCCGGCTGCTGTCCGCGCTGACCCCGGGCGTCCCCTCCGGCCGGCTCGTCGTTGCCACCGCGGGTGGGGGCGCCGACGCCCATCCGGTCTTCTCCCGGCTGCTCGCGGCCGTGCCCGACATCCTCGCCGAACGGTCGTGCGGTTTCGCGATCATCGCCGGGCCGTTCATGCCCGAGGGCGACTACGAGGACCTGCGGCGGCGGGCCACGGGGCTGCCGGTCCGCGTGCACCGCTCGCTGACCAACGTGCCCACCTACATCGCAGCGGCCGACCTGGTCGTCTCGATGGCCGGTTACAACACCACCGTCGAGATCCTGCGGTCGGGACGACCAGGGCTGCTCGTCCCGCGCAGCGGGCCCAGCGCGGAGCAGCGGCTGCGGGCCGACCTCTTCGGCGCCCGCGGCTGGGTGCGCTGGCTTGACCCGGAGCGCCTCGATCGGGACGCCGTCGCGGGCGCGGTGACGCGGGCGCTGGCCGACACCGCCGAGCCGGACCCGCGACCGGCGCCCGACCTTTGCGGCAGCGCTGTCGCCGCCGCCGCGCTGATCGGCCTGGTGGACGAGGAGGGCGGTTCCTGGCCAGGGGCCCAGGGTGGGGGCGGGGCCGTGGCCGCCCCGGCCCGACTGTGAACGGCTGGCCGATGCCGGTCGAGCCGGGCGACCTGCCGGCGGTGCTGGCGGGCCGAGCCGGCCCGGCCGGGGTGCGCAGCCTGCTCTGCGGGCCGTTGGCGCGAGCCGCGCTGCAGCGGGCGCTGCTCGCCGCGCTGCCACCGGGCAGCTCGGTCCGCATCCGGCTTCGCCGATCCACGTTCAAGCCGGGTCGCACGCTGCGCGCGTACTACGACGTCGCCTCCTGCTCGGACGGCACCGCCGGTGGGTGCGGACCGGACTGGCGCCGGATCGCCGTCGCCTGGACCGCGGCCGGGGCCGGACCGGGCCCGGCGGGCGACGCCGCCGACCCGACCGAAGCCGAGCTGCGTGACCGCGGCCTGGCCGGGCCGTTCTCCCGGCTGCGCCTCGACGACCCGGCGGCCGGCCTGCAGCTGCTCGTGGCGCCGCTCGACCCCGCGTTCCCCCAGCTCGGGCGGCTCTGCGACGCGGCCCACCTGCGCTCGCGGCTGGGCGACTACTCGGTGACGGCGGTCCGCTACCGCCCCGGTCAGCGGCACGTGCTGCGGCTCGACCCGCGCGGCCACGGCCGCCGGCTATTCGTGAAGGTGTACGCCGGTCCCGCCGCCCCGGTCTGGGCGTCCGCCACCGGGATGGCCCGGCTGCTGGGGTCGTGGGCACCGGTTCCGATGCTCCTGCCCGGGGACGACGCGGTGGTCTGGCCGGGCGCACCGGGCGCGCCGCTGTCCTGGTGGTTGCGCCGCGACCCACGGGCGGCCGCGACCCGGCTGGCCGAGGCCGGCGCGCTGCTACGCGCGATCCACGACGCGCGGCCGGACCGGGCACGGGCCGGACTGCCGGCCGGCCCCCCGCTCGAGGACGAGCTGGCCGCGATCACCCGGACCGCGCGGCACATAGGCGTGCTCCTGCCCCCGGTCGGCCGCCGAGTGGCGGAGATCATGGCTCGTTGCGGTGACCGGCTCGCCGGGTGCGCGGGTGAACCGCCGACCGTGGTCCACGGCGACTACAAGGCCGATCACCTACTCGCCGGGCCGGACGGGCTCACCCTCATCGACCTCGACCGCTGCGCCTGGTCGGATCCGGCCCTCGACCTGGCCAAGTTCCTGGCCGACCTGTGCTGGTGCAGCCGGACGTCTGGGGCGGCGGGCGCGGCCGCGCTGCGGGCCCGCTTCCTGGCCGGATACGGGGCCTGCCCGGACGAGCGGCTGGCCCGGCTGCAGGCTCTCGAACCGCTGTTGCTGGTCAAGATGGCCGCGCGCCGGCCACGCCTGCACGATCCGCGCTGGGCGGGGCTCACCACGGCGCTGGTCGCCGAGGCCGATCGGCTGAGCGCGGAGCGGGTTACGTCCAAGGCGGTGGCGTGACCACCGTCCTGCCCGCCGCGGCCCTGGATCCGGACCTGCCGCAGCTCGCGGCGGGGACCGATCCGGAACACGTACGCCGGCTGTTCGCGGCCCGGCTGCCGGCCGACGGGCCGCCGGGCGCGTCAGTGCTCGACAGCGAGCGGATGCACACCGACTACCGGCCCGGGACGCGCTGCCGGATCTCCTACCGGCTACGGCTCGCCGCCCCCGGGGTCGAGCCGTGGTGCAGCTTCGGCCAGGTGCTCGTGCACCGGACCGGGCTGGACCTGTGCTGGTACGACGCCGACCCGGACCTGCCGGCGGCGCCCACCGCGGCCAGCCCGACCCGGATGCACGAGCGACTGGACCGCTGGACGGGTGTGGCGGCACCCGCCTGGCAGATCAGGCCCGTCCGGTACCGCGCGGGTGCGCGGTGCGTCCTGTGCTACCGCCCGGCCGACGGCGCGCCGGTGCTCTTCGGCAAGCTCTACCGGCGCGACGCCGAGCAGCACGCCAGGGCCCAGGCCGGCCTGCGGGACACGCTGGACGCCGAGCGGAGCCCGGGAATCCCCAGGCCGGTCGTGCCCGCCGTGGTCGGATACGACCAACAGCTCGGCCTGGTGATGCACGCCTCGGTCGCCGGGCGCACCCTGGGGGCGCTCGCGTTCGCCCCGGCGGCGGACAAGCCGACCCGGCTACGCGCGCTGCATGCCGCCGGCGGACAGCTGGCCGGGTTGCACGTCAGTGCCGGCACCGCCGGACCGGTGCGATCCTTCGCCACCGACCTCGCGGAGCTGCGCGGGTACCTGGCCGTGGTTCGGCAGGCCGACCGGGTGCTGGCCCAGCGGTACGCCCGGCTGACCGAGCTCGCCTACGCGCTCCTCGACGGGTCCGTCGACCTCGCCCCGGCGCACGGAGCATTGCGCACGGACCAGGTTCTCGTCGGTCCGGACGGGATCGTACTGCTCGATCTGGACAGCCTGGGCTGGGCCGAGCCCGCCCGGGACGTCGGGAACCTGCTCGGCTACCTGTCCTGGCGAGCCGTACGCCGGCCGGCGGAACGAGCCTTCCTCGCCGCGGCCCACCGCGCCTTCCTAGACGGCTACCGGGAGCACTCCCGCGGGCTGGACGAGGGCCGGCTGCGCGGCTACCAGGCGGCCACCCTCTTGAAGATCGCCGGCCGGCGGTTCCGTTCCCTGCAGTACGACGAGTGGCCGCTGGTGCCGGAACTGGTCGAGCGGGCGGCAGCGCTGCTTCCGGTCCGCCGCCGCCCGTCCACCCGCCCCGGCCCGGCTCGACCCGCCGCCGTCCTCGCCGAGGTGACCGAGCCGGCCCGCATGACGGCCGAGCTGGCCGTGCTGCTCGGGAACGGCGCCGACCCGGTTCCGGTGCGCGCCGCGGACCTGCTGGCGCACCGCGCCGGCCGAACCGCGGTCGTGCGGTACCGCCTCGACGCCGCGCTGGGCCGCGACCAGGTGCTGCTCGGCAAGCTGTACCCCGACCGCGGGGTCGCGCTGCGGGCCCACGACATCCACGTCCGCCTGCACGCCGCACTCCCCGGCGGCGATGGACCGGTGCTGCCGGAGCCGATCGGCGTCCTGCCCGCGCGGGCCATGCTGCTGTTGCGGCCCGTCGACGGTCGTCAGGCCGACCGGATCCGGGCGGACGCGGACGCCGCGCCTGCGGCGATCCGGGGAGCCGCCCGCTGGCTGGCCCGGCTGCACGGGTCGGCGGCCGTGCTCGGCCGTCGGTTGGACCTGCTTGTCGAGCAGGAGAACGTGGCGGCCTGGGCCCGGATGGTGCACGCCGGGCTGCCGGCGGTGGCCATCCCGGCGCGGGAGCTGGCCGCGGGGCTGTCCGCCGCTCTCGGCCGGCTCCGGATCCGCCACGACGTTCCGATCCACAAGGACTTCCACTACCAGCACGTGCTGGTTGGGGCTCGGACCGCGGTGATCGACCTCGACGAGGCGAGGATGGGGGATCCCGCGCTCGACGTTGCGCACTTTGCGTGCTATCTGGATCTGCTGGCCGCCCGCCGGACGGCGACCGGCGGGCTGCGGGCGGCCTTCCTGCGCGGCTACGCCGAGCAGTGCGGCTGGGAGCTGGACCCGGCCTACCGGGTGTTCTCCGCGTGGACGTGCCTGAAGATCGCCAAGCAGCTGTCCACGGGACGCGGCCCGCACCCGCGCCCGACCGGCGGCGAGGCGCTCAACCAGGCGCGACACGTGCTGGCCAGGGGGCTGGCGTGGCTGGGCTGACGGGGCGGGCGGGGCTGACGGGGCGGGCAGGGCCAGCGGGGCCGGCGGGGCCGGCCGAGCGGATCCGGGTGGCCTACGTCGTCCGCAGCTGGCCGCGGCTGTCCCAAACGTTCGTGGTCAACGAGGTGCTGGCCCTGGAACGGCTCGGCGTCGAGCTGGTCCTGTTCAGCATGACCGACCCCGGCGAGCGTTTGGTCCAGCCACAGGTCGGGCAGGTCCGGGCCCAGATCGAGTACCTCGACGCCGGACGCGGATGGTGGCCGCGGTTGGCCGGGCACGCCCGCCTGCTGCTCGATTCGCCTGCGTGCTACCTGCGCGGCCTCGGCGTCGCGCTGACCCGCCCCGGACTCGTCGCCGGCTACACCACCAGCAGCACGCTGCGCTGCTTCGCGCACGCGGTGCACGTGGCTGGGCGGCTGCGCGCCGCGGCCCGGACCGGCCGGCCGGTCCGACACCTGCACGCCCACTTCGCGCACGACCCGGCGTTGATCGGGCTGTTCACGGCGCGGCTGACCGGCCTGCCGTTCAGCCTGACCGCGCACGCCCGGGACCTCTACCAGCTCGCCGTGCCCGCTCTCGCCGCGCGCGCGAAGGCGGCGGGCACGCTGGTCGTCTGCTGCCGAGCGAACGCGGTCTACCTGCACGACGTGCTGCCCCCGGCCCACCGGGGAAACCTGCGGGTCCTGCACCACGGCGTGGACCTGGAGCTGTTCCACCCGGTGCCCCGGCCGGCCCGCGCCACGCCGGTGATCGTGTCGGTGGGCCGGCTGGTGGCGAAGAAGGGGTTCGCCGAGCTGCTCATTGCCTGCGCCGCGCTGCGCGACGACGGGGTCGCGTTCCGCTGCATGGTGTACGGCGACGGGCCGCTGTGCGCGCGGCTGCTCGCCCAGCGGGACCGGCTGGGCCTGGCGGATCACGTCCGGTTCGCCGGCGAGCGGCACCAGGCCGAACTCGTCCCGGCCCTGCAGGACGCCGACGTGTTCGCCCTGCTGCCCTTCGTGACCGAAGACGGGGACCGGGACGGCGTGCCCAACGTGCTCGTCGAGGCCATGGCCTGCGGCCTTCCCGTGGTCGCGACGGCGGCCGGCGGGGTGCCCGAACTCGTCCGGCCCGGCGAGAACGGGCTGCTCGCCGCGCCGCACGACGTCGCGGCCGTGGCTCGTCACCTGGCCACCCTGCTGCACGACGCGGCGCTGCGCCGGCGGCTGGGCGCGACCGCGCGGCGACACGTCGTGGCGGCCTACGACGTGTGTTCCGCCGCCGCCGAGCTGGCCGCGCTGTTCGCCGGCACGGCCGCGCCGCGGGAGGGCCCGGTCGCGGGGCGGGTGCGATGAGGCCCCCGCCGGATGTCGCGGCCACCGCGCCGGAGCTGACCAGGGTGGACCACCTGCTGCGAGCCGGTGCCGTGGCCCCGGATCTGGCGCGCGTCCTGCGTGTGGACGGCCCGGCCGGGGCCTGCCACGTGCTGGATGCCAAGTACCGGCCGGGAGAGCAGTGCACGGTGCTCTACGCCGTCGGCCGGAGGCTGGTCACCGGGCGGCTGCGGCTGGACGGCACCGAAGCCACGCCACGGTGGTGGAGCTTCCCGGACGATCCGGCGCTGCCCGGGCTGCGGGTGCTGACCGACCCCGTCCGGTTGACCGGCGCCCTGCGCGAGGCGCTGCCGCAGCGGCCGGCGCTGCGTGGCGCCCTGGCCACCCTGCTGCGCTACCGGCCGCACCGGCGGGCCACCTTCCTGGTTCGGGCCTGGTCGGGCGGCCGCCACGTGCGCTACGTGGCCAAGGCCTACCACGACGTCCGCAAGGCCGAGGCCGTCTACGCCGCGACCCGCCGCCTCGGCGGCCGGCTCGCCACCGGCGGGGGCACGGTGATGCTCGCCGACCCGGTGGCCTTCCTGCCCGCGCCGCGGCTGGTGCTGCAGCGGGTGGTCGCCGGCCGGCCCCTCGACCAGTTCCTCGGCGACCGACGCGGCGCCGCCGCCGGCCTGCCCGACGCGCTTGACCGTGCGGCCGCGGCGCTGGCCGCGCTGCACGCCGCGCCGCAGGTCAGCGGCAAGGAGCGGCCGGTGACGGCGGAGCTGGCACGGTTCCGCCAGCGCGCCGCGGCGGTGGCCACCGTCTGCCCCAGCCTGGCCGAGCAGGTACTCGCGCTCTGTGCCGAACTCGACCGGCTGGCCCCAGACCCGCCGCCGGTCCACGGGTTGGTCCACGGGGACGGCAAGCCCAGCCAGTTCCTGCTGCGCGCCGGGGGAATCGCGCTGCTCGACTTCGACCACTGCGGGCTGGCCGACCCCGCCGTCGACGTCGGAACGTTCCTGGCCGCGCTGCGGCACCGGACGGTCGTCGGCGCGGCGCCACCGACGGCTCGGCTCCTGCCGGCCGGGTTCCTCGGCGCGTACGAGGCGGCCGCCGGCTCCGGGATCGCCGACCGGGCGCGCTGGTACGAGGCCGTGGCCCTGGTGCGCAAGGCGCTGCGGGCCTTCGCCCGCTCCCCCCGGTCACCGCTGCCGGCCGCCCTGCTCGCCACGGCCTGGCCGCCCCTGCTCAGGGAGGCGACCCCGCGGTGACCACCCACCTGCGCCGGGTACGTGCCGTTGGCACGCGGCTGGCCCGACCCCGGAAGGCGGTCGCGGCAACGGCCTGGGCCACCGACCACGGTCCGCGCGACCGGGGCAAGGCCGGCGCGGCCCGCGGGCCGCGCCGGGTGACGAAGGTCCGGGAGATGACCCGCGCGGTCCGGCTCCTGCGGCGCTTCACCGGCCGCCGCCGGGTGCTGGTGCTCGCGCTGCTACTGCTGGTGGTGGAGGCGGCGACCGCGGTGATCGAGCCGGTGCCGATCGCCTTCCTGATCGACTTCCTGCAGGGGTCGCGGCCCACGCTGCGCGAGGTGGGGCTGCCGGCGCTGATCGAATCGGCGTTCCTGGAGACCATCGCGGTGGCCACCGTCGGCCTGATCGCCATCGCGGCGGTCAACAGCGCCGCCGACTCGCTCGCCGAGATCTGCTTCGCCCGCAGCGGGCGGACCTTCGGGTACAACCTGCGGGTCGCCCTGTACGCCCACCTGCGCAAGCTGGGCCTGGCCTTCCACGACCAGCGGCGGACCGGCGACGTGCTCACCCGGGTCACCGGCGACGTGACGGTGGTGGAGGAGTTCGTGGTCAAGTCGGCCAGCGACCTGGCCGGCGGCCTGCTGGTGCTCGGCGGGTCGCTGACCTTCCTGCTGATCAGCTCATGGCAGGTGGCGATCGTCGCGCTGCTGGTGGTGCCGGTGCTCGCGGTGATCTCCAACCACTACTCGCGGCTGATCAAGGGGGCGACCCGCAAGCAGCGCCGGCACGAGGGCGAGCTCGCGTCGGCCACCCAGGAGATGCTCACCTCGATCCGGGTGGTGCAGAGCTTCGGGCAGGGCGACTCGGATCACACCGGGTTCGCCGAGAAGACCGCGGCCGCGAAGCGGGCGGCGCTGGAGGGGGCGGGTGTCGAGGCCCGGTTCAGCTGGGTGGTGGCCGTGCTGGAGGCGCTGGCCATCGCGGCCATCGTCTGGATCGGGCTGTGGTTGATCAACCGCTCCGCGGTCACTGTCGGCACGGTGGTGCTGTTCATCCTGGTGACCCAGAACATGTTCAAGCCGACCCGCAAGATCGTCAAGGAGTGGTACACGATCGGCCGGGTCTACGCGAGCGTCGAGCGGATTGCCGACCTGCTGGACCGCCGGCCGGACGTGCAGGATGCGCCGGACGCGCAGACCGCCCCCGAGTTCACCGGCCGGATCCGGTTCAACCGGGTCAGCTTCGCGTACCGCGCCGACCCCTCGGCCGGCACGCCACCCAAGGCCCTGCCACTGGCGCTGCACGACGTGTCCTTCGAGGTCGAGCCGGGCGCCGTGCTGGCCATCGTCGGACACAGCGGGGCCGGGAAGAGCACGATCGCGCAGCTGTTGCCCCGGCTGTACGACCCGTACACCGGCAGCGTCCTGATCGACGGCACCGACATCCGCCGCTACACCCTCGAGTCGCTGCGCGGGCAGGTCGGGCTGGTCCTGCAGGACACGATCCTGTTCAGCGGGACCGTGGCTGACAACATCGGGTACGGGCTGGTCGAGCCGACCAGTGACGCGATCACCGAGGCGGCCCGGCTGGCCAACGCCCACGGGTTCATCGAGCAGCTGCCGCAGGGGTACGCGACGCTGCTCGGGGAGCGCGGGGCGAACCTGTCCGGTGGCCAGCGGCAGCGCATCGCGGTGGCCCGGGCGTTCATCCGCAACCCGCCGATCCTCGTACTCGACGAGCCGACCACGGGGCTCGACGTGCAGTCCGCGCACCTGGTCCTGGAGGCCATCGGCACCCTGATGCGGGACAAGACGACGATCATCATCTCGCACGATCTGTACCTGATCCGGCGGGCCGAGAAGATCGTGGTGGTGGACGGCGGGCGGGTCGTGGAGACGGGGAGGCCGGCGGAGTTGGAGCGGGCCGGCGGGTTGTACGCGCGGTTGTGTGAGCGGCAGTTGGGCGGGCGCGGTTCGTCGGCCGGGACTGGCGCGGAGCCCGACGGCGGGCTCGGCTCGGCGACCGGAAGCGAGCCACGCGGCTCGTCGACCGGGCCGGACAACGGGCCCGGCTCGGCGACCGGGACCGAGCCGGTGCTGCTCCGGAAGGTGGTGCGGACCGGAAACGGGAGCGGGCCGGACCGCAGCTCGGGGAACGGCCGGTGACCACCGCGCCGGCTCCGGACCGCGCCGAGCCGGGACTGGATCTCCCGGACGGCGATCTCCGGGACAGCCCCACCCTCCGCGACCGGCTGCCCGGACTGCCCGTCGCCCTGGATCCGGCGGCCATGGGCCCGCGGCTGCAGGCGTTGCTCATCGGTCCGGCGTACGCGCTGGTGGACTGCCGACCCGGCACGGTCTGGTACCGCCCGGACGGCGGCTGCGACCTGCGGTACGCGGTGCGGCTGGGGCACCGGGCGAGTGGGGCGATCGAGCCGGCGACCGTGCTGGCCCGGATGTTGCCGACCTCGGCCGCGGTCGACGAGTACCTCCGGACCGAGATCGATCCACTGGTTCCGGCGCGGCGGCACCACCCGGGACCGTTCGCCGCCGCGGCCGGAGCCGCCGCCGACCTGCGACTGGCGGTGCACGTTTTCCCGCTCGATCCCGCGCTGCCCACCCTCGCCGCGGCGACCGACCCATCGCAGGTGCTCGCCGCGCTGCCCGGGGCGTTCGGCAGCGGCACGCCCGCCGGCCCGGTCGAGGTCGTCCGGCACTCCCGCACCGGGCGCTGCGTGCTGCGCTTCCCGCGCAACGGCGGGCGTTGCGTCTACGGGAAGGTCCACTCCGACGCGACGGGGGCGACCGTGCACCGGCTGCTCGGCGCCCTGCATCCGGCGGTAGCCGGTGAGTTACGGGTGCCCCGCCCGCTCGGGTACGCCTCGGCGCTGCGCACCGCGTTGTGCGAGACCGTCCCGGGCCGGCCGGTCGACCCGACCATTCCCGGTGACCCGCTGACCGGCGTGCTGGCCGCCGCCCGCGCGGCCGCGGTCCTGCACGCCGTCCCGCTGCCGGCCGCGGTCACCCCGCCGCTGGCCGCCCAGTTGACCGCGCTGCGTGCGGAGCTGGCCGTGATCCGACCGCTGTGGCCGCAGGTCGCCGCCCGCCTCGACTCGGAGCTGGCCGAACTGCGGGGCGTGGCCGTGGCGACAGCGGCACTGCCCCCTCGGTTCAGCCACGGTGACCTCACCCCGTCACAGGTGTTGATCGACTCGGTCGGCGGCCGGTGCGGAGTCGTCGACTTCGACGCGGCCGCCGCGGCCGAGCCGGCGGCTGACCTCGGCCGGTTCCGCTGCTACCTGCGGTTGGCGTTGGCCAGGGCGGGCAGCGCGGCCGGTCCGGGGCTCGCCGACACCTTTTTGGAGGCGTACCTGCGGTACGCGGAGCCGACAGGCACGACGACGATCACCGCCCGGGTCGCGCTGTACGAGCGGCTGAACCTGGTCCACGTCGCGGTGCGCGCCTGCCGGCAGCTCAAGTCCCGCCGGCTGCGCGCCGCGCTGTCCCTGCTCAATGAGGAGGTCCCCCGACCGTGAGCCCGATCCCCGCCGTCGGCCGGACGCCCGACACCGACCGGCCGGCCCAGCGGAACATGCTGGCCGGCCTGCGCCACTTCGCCGACCTGCCCGCCCGGCTGGCCCAGGCCATGGACCCCGGCCGGGTGCACGCGGCCCTGACCCGGCATGTCCCCGAGCTGGCCACCGGCGAGCTGCGCCTGGTCCACTGCGTGCCCAGCCGACTGCGGGCCAAGGGCGAGCAGTGGCTGGCCCGCTACGAGCTCACGGTCGAGGACCCGGCGGCCTCGAGCACCCGGCCGGTCGTGCTCGTCGGGACCCTCGCCCCGCCGAGCTCGACGCCACCCGCGGCCGCACCCCCCGGTAGCCGGTTCGGTTGTCCACAATGGACTGGCTACCTCGCCGATCTGCGGTTGCGGCTGCACACCGAGCTGGTCGACGACAGCCTCCCGATGTTGCCGGTGCTGACCGATCCGGACGCAGCCCGAGAGCTGCTGGAGCGCGGCATCGGCGAGCAGTCATGTCCCGGCATCCGTATCACCCGCGCCGACCCGGAGATCGTGCGCTACAAGCCGGGCAGCCGGTGCACGCTGCGCTACCAGTTGCACTACGCGAACCGACGACCCGAATGGCCGGTCAAGGTCGTCGTGAAGACCCACCAGGGCGAGAAGGGGGCCAACGCGTTCGGCGCCATGACCGCGCTGTGGGCCACCGACCTGGCCGGCGGCGATCCGGTGGAGCTTTCCCGGCCGCTGGCCTACCTGCCCCAGCAGCGGGTCCTGGTGCAGGCGGGGATCCGCGGCACCGCGAGCCTGACCGACGCGATCCGCTCATCGCTGCTGGACGGCGACCTCACCGAGCTGCAGTCCCGCCTCGAGCTGACCGCCCGCGGCCTTGCCGCGATACACGGGTGCGGGGTGCGGCACGGTCGCGTGCACACCTGGGACGACGAGCTGGCCGAGGTCCGCGAGGTGACCGCCCGGCTCGGCGTCACGGTCCCGGCCGTGGGCACGGCCGCCGACCCGCTGCTCGCCCATCTGGAGGAACTCGCCGCGGCCGCGCCCGCCGACCCCGTCGGACCGGCCCACCACGACTTCCGGCCGGGGCAGGTCCTGGTGCACGACGAGGGCATCGGGTTCATCGACTTCGACGGCTTCTGCACGGCCGAGCCGGCCCTGGATATCGGCCGCTTCCGGGCGAAACTGCGGGACGTCGGCGTCTACGCCAAGGGCTCCGAGACCGCCGCGCCGACCGGCGCCCGGCTGGCCGAGCGGATCGCCGCCGTCGACGAGCTGTGCGAGGGGTTCCTGGACGCATACCTGACCCACGCCCCGGTGTCGCGGTCACGGGTGCTGCTCTGGGAGACGCTGGACCTGCTCACCGCCCTGCTGCACGCGTGGACCAAGGTGCGGACCGCGCGCGTCGTCCCCCGGCTGGCCCTGCTCGAGCATCAGGTCCGCCGGATCGGGGGCTGAGGCCATGTGGACCCCGCATCGGGCGGCTGACCAGGCCTTCCTCATCAAATTTTGGGATGCACCCCCGATACGTCGCGAGCACGCTTCCGGCTGCCATTCATGTTCGCGACGCCCGCCGCCGGGGGGTCGTGTGCCCGCAGCGCGAACGTGCAGGGGGTTCTGATCATGCTGCGCTCGCTGGCCGGTTGGAGCCTGAAGTTCCGCCTGCTCGTCGTGACGCTCGCCGCCGGGGCGTTCGCCCTGGGCACGTTCCAGCTGGCCGGCGCGCAGCCCGAAGCCCTGCCCGAGATCGATCCGGTGCACATCGAGGTGCAGACCGAGGCCTTGGGGTTGTCCGCAATCGAGGTCGAGCAGTTGATCACTTCTCCACTGGAGGCGGACCTGCTCAACGGCGTCGCCTTCGTCGACGACATCCGGTCGACCTCGATGCCCGGGCTCTCGTCGGTGGTCATGGTCTTCGAGCCCGGCGTGCCCCTTCACCAGGCGCGCCAGCTCGTGCAGGAGCGGCTCGGCCAGGCGGCCGTCGCGCTACCGAACGTCTCGAAGCCACCGGCGATGCTGGAGCCGACCTCGTCGGCCGCCCGGATCATGGTTATCGGCATGTCCTCGACGGACCTGCCGTTGATCGACCAAGCGGTGCTCGCCCGGTGGACGATCCGGCCCAAGCTGATGGGCGTGCCCGGGGTGGCCAACGTGGCCCTGTTCGGCGAGCGGGACCGGCAATTACAGGTCCAGGTCGATCCGCAGCGGCTCGGGGAGAACGGTCTGAGCCTCTCGGACATCATCGCGACCACCGGCAACGCGACCTGGGCCTCCCCGCTGACCTTCCTCGAGGCGTCCACCCCGGGCACCGGCGGCTTCATCGACACGCCCAACCAGCGGCTCGGCGTCCGGCATGTCTCGCCCATCAGCGACGCCGCACGGCTGGCCGAGGTCGCCGTGGACGGCCGGCCCGATCTGCGCCTCGGCGATGTGGCCACCGTCGTGGAGGACCACCCGCTGCTCATCGGCGACGCGGTCGGCCCGACCCCCACCGACCGCAGCGCAATGATGATCGTCATCGAGAAGTTCCCGGAGCGGAACACCCTGGAGGTCACCCGCGGCGTCGAGCAGGCGCTCGAGTCCCTGCGTCCCGGCCTGCCCGGGATCACGCTCGACACCTCGCTCTACCGGCCGGCCGGCTACCTCGCCGCGCTGACCGGCAACGTCACGCTGGTCCTGGCCGCCGGCATCGCGGCGGCCGCGTTCGTCATCGCACTGCTCTTCCGAGCCTGGCGTCCCGCGGTGATCGCCATCGCGGTCATCCTGGTCTCGCTGGCCACGGCCGTCGCGGTGGTGCACATCGCCGGAACTCCGCTCAACCTGCTGGTGCTGCTCGGGCTGGTGGCCGCGCTGGCCGTCGTGATCGCCGACGCCCTCGACGACACCCAGACCGTCGGGCGCGAGCTCCGGCGCCGGCGGGACGCCGGTGAGGCGACCTCGGCGGCGCGCACCATCCTTGAGTCCGCAGTGCGGACCCGCGGCGCGCTGATCTACGCCACCCTGATCGCCGCGGCCGCCCTGGTCCCGGTCCTGGTCGTCCGCGGCTCGCTCGGCGCGCTGCTCACCTCGTTCGCGGTCAGCTACCTGGTGGCCAGCGGCGCCGCGCTGCTGGTGAGCCTGACCCTGACCCCAGCGCTCAGCTTCCTGCTGCTGGCCCGCTCGTCCGGCCGCGAAGCGCGGGGCCGGCCACCGAGCGCCCACCGGGAGCACGCGACCCCGCGTACTTCCGCCCTCGTCCGGCGGGCCGGACCGGCGGTGGCGGTCGCCGCGGTCCTGCTCGGCGCGGGCGCCGGCATGGTGCCCCTGCTGGCGACGTCGCTGGAACCGAAGCTGGCCGAACCCGACGTTCTGATCGACTTCGCCGGTCCCGTCGGCACCTCCCGACCCGAGATGAGCCGGCTCGCGGCCGCGGTCGCCGCGGAGCTGCGCACCGTCCCCGGGGTCACCGGGGCCGGGGCGCACATCGGCCGGGCGCTCATGTCCGACCGTGTCACCGACGTCAACGCCGGTCAGCTGTGGGTGCACCTCGACCCGCAGGCCGATCGAGACGCCACCATGGCCGCGGTGACGGCGACCCTCGACGGGTACCCGGGCGCGGACTGGGCGGTCTCCAGCTACCTGAACCGGCAGGCCGCCGACGCGCTGGCCGCACCGCGCTCGGACCTGCGGGTCCGGGTCTACGGCGACGACCTCGCGGTGCTGGACAGCCAGGCCGAGCAGGTCCGCACGGCGCTCGCCGGTATCGAAGGCCTGGACGATCCGGTGGTGGTGCGGCGGCCACTGACCCCGGCCATCCAGGTCCAGGTCGACCTGGGCGCGGCCCAACGCTTCGGGCTCAAACCGGGCGACGTCCGGCGGTCGGTCGCCACCGTGGTCTCCGGGCTCACCGTCGGCCATATCTTCGAGCGGCAGAAGGTCTTCGACGTCGTGGTCTGGGGGGTGCCCGAGGTTCGCCGGAGCGTCACCGCGGTCGAGAACATGCCCATCGATCTGCCGGCCGGCGGCCGCGTCCGGCTCGGTGACGTCGCCGCGGTGACCGTGGGGCCGGTGCCGGCGACCGTGCAGCGCGAGTCGGCGTCGCGCTACCTCGACGTCGTGGCGAGCGTTGATGGGCGCGGCCACGCGGCGATCGCCGCGGACGCGGAGCGGGCGCTGCGGGCGATGTCGTTCAGCTACGGATACCGGGCCGAGCTGCAGACCGACTACGCGATCTGGGCGGACGGGATCGCGAGCATCGTCGCGGCGGGGGCCGCGGCCGCCATCGTGATCTTCCTCCTGCTGCAGGCGGCCTTCCACAGCTGGCGGCTGGCGACGCTGGCGTTCCTGGCCCTGCCGGCGGCGCTGTCCGGCGGAGCCGTCGCCGCCTTCCTCGCCGGCGGCGTGCTGACGGTGGGCTCGCTCGCGGGCCTGCTCGCCGTGCTGGCCCTGGCCAGCCGTCAGGTGATCACTCTGATCCGGCACTACCAACAGCTCGAGGACGACGACCACAGCTTCCACCGGCCGGCACTGGTCGCGGCGGGCACCGTGCACCGGGTCGGCCCGATCCTGACGACCGCGCTGGCCACCGGGGTCGCGATGCTGCCGATCCTGGTGGCCGGGTCGATCCCCGGGATGGAGTACCTCGCGCCGATGGCCGCAGTCGTCCTCGGCGGGTTGGTCAGCACCACCGTGGTCGCCCTGTTCGTCCTGCCCGCGCTGTACCTGCGGTTCGCCGGACGGCAACACCGGGAGGAGCACCTCGATCTCGAGCTCCCGGTCCGGCGGCCGGCCGAAGATCTGGTGGCGACCGGGCGGCCGGACGCCGGGCAGCCGAGCGGGTAGGAGGAATCGTGCGACGTCGGTATCTGCACTGGCTGTCCCTGGTCGTGCTCGTCGGGACGCTGGCCGGTTGCGCCACGGTCGCGTCGACGACGGCGACGGCGCCGTCGCCCGCGAAGGTCGAGGCCATTGGCGACACCGGCCTGCACCGGATCACGCTGACCGAGCAGGCGGTGCAGCGGCTGGGCATCCAGACCGTCCCGGTCACCGCCGGCCCGGACGGCCGGCTCGCCGTTCCCTACGCGGCCCTGATGTACCAGACGGACGGCAGCACCTTCGTCTACACGAACCCGGAGGGCACCAGCTACGTCCGGCATCCGGTCGGCGTGCAGAGCATCTCCGGCGAGCAGGTCGTCGCGACCAGCGGGCCCCCGGTGGGAACGGCCGTCGTGACGGTCGGCGCGGCCGAGTTGTGGGGCACCGAGTTCAAGGTCGGCAAGTATTGAGCGGCCTGTGGCCGACCACCCGTCCAACCGGTCCGACCAGGAGGTCCCGGCGATGATGCGCTGGATCGTCGGGATGAGCATGAAGTTCCGCTACCTCGTGCTCGCCGGTGCGCTCGCCATGATGGTGCTCGGCCTCGTGCAGCTACCCGACACCCGGATCGACGCGTTCCCGGAGTTCGCCCCACCGCGGGTCGAGGTGCAGACGGTGGCGCTGGGCATGTCCGCGGTCGAGGTCGAGGAACTGATCACCACTCCGCTGGAGCAGGCGCTGGCCGGCGTCGAGGGCCTCGACACGTTGCGCTCCAAGTCGGTGAGCGACCTGTCCCTGATCGATCTTCGGTTCCGCCGCGGCACCGACCTGCTGAGCGCCCGGCAGGTGGTCCAGGAGCGGGTCAACCTGGTGACCCCCACCCTGCCGACCTGGGCGGCGCCCCCGGTCATGATCCAGCCGTTGTCGTCGACCAGCCGCGCGATGAAGATCGCCGTGTCGTCGGACACCCGATCGACCACCGAGCTGTCCATGGACGCCTACTGGAACATCCGCCAGCGGCTGCTGCGGGTCCCCGGCGTCGCCAACGTGACGATCTACGGCGAGCGCATCCAGATGTACCAGGTGCAGGTCGAGCCGGGACAGCTGGCGGCGAACGGTGTCTCGCTGAACGCGGTCATGCAGGTGACCGCGGACGCGCTGGATGCCGGCCTGCTGCGGTTCTCCGACGGTGGCTTCATCGGTACCGGCGGCTGGATCGACACCCCGAACCAGCGGCTGACCGTGCACAACACCCTGCCCATCGTCACCCCCGAGGACCTGGCCCAGGTGGCCGTGGTGTCCCGGGACGGCCGGGTACTGCGGCTCGGCGATGTGGCCCGGGTGGTGGAGGGGACCTGGCCGCTGGCGGGGGACGCCGTGATCAACGACGGCGAGGGGCTGATGCTCATCGTCGAGAAGCTGCCCTGGGCCAACACCGTCGAGGTGACCGCCGGGGTCGACGAGGCGCTGGCGCAGCTCCGCCCGGGCCTGGGTGGCGTCGAGATCGACGCCACCCTGTTCCGGCCGGCCACCTTCATCAACCTAGCCATCGACAACCTCACGGCGGCACTGCTCATCGGCTGCCTGCTCGTGATGATCATTTTGATCGCGTTCCTCTTCGAGTGGCGCACCGCCCTGATCAGCATCGTGGCCATCCCGCTCTCCCTGGTGGCCGCCGGTCTGGTGATGTACCACACCGGCACCGTGGTCAACTCGATGGTGCTGGCCGGGCTGGTGGTTGCGGTCGGTGTCGTGGTCGACGACGCGATCATCGACGTCGAGAACATCGTGCGCCGGCTCCGCCAGCACCGGCGCGAGGCGAGCACCGCGTCCACCGCGCGCGTCGTCCTGGAGGCCTCGCTCGAGGTCCGCAGCGCGATCCTCTACGCGACGATCATCACCCTTGTCGCGGTCGTGCCCGTCTACTTCATCGCCGGGCTGTCCGGAACCTTCTTCCGGCCGTTGATCTCCTCGTTCTCGCTGGCCGTGGCGGCGTCCCTGCTGGTCGCGCTGACCGTCACGCCCAGCATGGCGCTGCTGCTGCTACGCAATGCCCTGCTGGAGCGTCGCGAGGTGCCGCCGCTGGTCCGGGTCCTGCACCGGTGGTACACCGCCGCCCTGTCCCGCACCACCCGGACCCCGAAGCCGGCCTACGCGATGGTCGGCGTGATCGTCGTCCTGGCCGCCGTCGTGATCCCGTTCCTGGGCCAGTCGTTGCTGCCCTCGTTCAAGGAACGCGACTTCCTGATGCACTGGCTGACCAAGCCGGGCACCGGTCACACGGAGATGATCCGGATCACCGAGCAGGCCAGCCGGGAACTGCGGGCCATCCCGGGCGTGCGCAACTTCGGCGCGCACATCGGCCAGGCCATGCAGGCCGACGAGCCGTACGGCATCGACTTCGGTGAGAACTGGATCAGCATCGATCCCGATGTCGACTACGACCGGACGCTGGCCAGCGTCCAGGCGGTGGTCGACGGCTATCCCGGCCTGCAGCACGACGTGCAGACCTACCTCAAGGAGCGGATCAAGGAGGTGCTCACCGGCGCCAGCGAGTCGATCGTCATCCGGATCATGGGCCCTGACCTGGCCGTCCTGCAGGCCAAGGCCGAGGAGCTGCGGGAGCGGCTGAAGGGGATCGAGGGCATCACCGACCTCACCCGCGACCAGATCGTCGACGTCCCGCAGATCCAGGTGCGGGTCGACCTGGAGGCCGCCCAGGCCTTCGGACTCAAGCCGGGCGACGTCCGGCGGGCCGCGGCCGTCCTGATCAACGGCGAGGAGGTCGGCGACATCTTCCGCGACGGGCGGGCCTACGACGTCGACGTGTGGAGCCCACCGGCCAGCCGGGCCAGCGTCGAGGACGTGCGCAACCTGCTGATCGACGCCCCGGACGGGCGGCAGGTGCGGCTGGCGGACATCGCCGACGTGGCCGTCGTCGCCACGGCGAACGCGGTGCGGCACGAGAACACCGCCCGCCGGATCGACGTCAAGGCCAACGTCGCCGGGCGGGATCTCGGCTCGCTCGCCCGCGACGTGAACGCGGCGCTGGCCGAGTTCGACCTCCCGGCGGAGTACCGGGCCGAGGTGCTCGGCGAGTACGTGGAACGGCAGCGGGCCGCGGACCTGCTGTTCTACCTGGGCATCCTGGCCGGCGTCGGGATCTTCTTCCTGCTCGTGATGTCGTTCGGGAACACCCGCCTGGCCGTGCTGTCGATCGTGACATTGCCGGTGGCACTGGTCGGAGGTCTACTCGCCGCGTGGTTGGGCGGTGGCATCCTGTCGCTCGGCTCGCTGGTCGGTTTCCTCGCCGTGCTCGGGATCGCGGCCCGCAACGGAATCTTGATGATCAGCCACTTCCAGCACCTCGAGCAGCGGGAGGGCATGGCCTTCGGGCGCGACCTGGTGATCCAGGGCGCCCGGGAGCGGCTGTCGCCGATCCTGATGACCTCGCTGGCCACCGCCCTGGCGCTGGTCCCGATGGTCGTGGCCGGCTCGATCCCCGGCAATGAGATCGAGCACCCGATGGCCGTCGTCATCCTGGGCGGGCTGGTCACGTCCACCCTGCTCAACCTGTTCGTGCTGCCCTCGCTGTACCTGCGGTTCGGCAGCCACAACATCCCGACCAGCCACTTCGCCGGTGACGTCGCCGAGATCGGCTAGGCGCTCACGAGTCTTTGATCGACACATTGTTGGGTTGAGCGCGGGAGGGATGCCGAGGTCATGGAAGAGCGGTTGCCTATCGAAACGGATCTGCTCGTAGTCGCGGTCGACGCGGGTTCAAGCGGTCGTGGGCTTGCGTCCCCTCCGGGGGCCGCGGATGCGGGCGAGAACTGGCTCGATGACTTGTTGGCGCAGGGTGAGCAGGCCGGCCACCGGGTCGCCGCCTCAACCGACTGGAGGATTCTGGGGAGCGCCGGCCTCGAAATCGCTCGCCTGCGGTCCCGGCCCGACCTGGCCGCCTTCGATGCGGCGTTCGCCGGCGCCGACATCCGCATCATCCGCACGCGGGTTCGAGCGCCGAGAGCGAACGCGATCGCCGCGCGCTTCATCGGCATAGGGCGCCGCGAATGCCGTGACCACCTTTTGAGCACCGGACCGAGCCACCCCGGGGCGGTGCTTCAGGAATACCTTGAGCACTTCAACACCCACCGCCCGAACCGATCACCCCATCAACATCCGCCAGCCGGCGGCCCGGCCCCACCCTCCGGAGCGACCGTTGGCTCGCTGCGACGAGATCGCCTTTCGTGGGTCCCGTACACCAGTGTCTGCAGGTCGCATGACGTGACCGAGTTCCTCACTTCCAGGCCTATTCGTCACCGTTTCCGTACCGTTCCCGCTCATTTCTGCGGTGGCCGACGACAGCGTGCGTGTCGCCTCGCGGCCCGGGTACCGCCCGTAGTTGCGGTAAGCCCGGTCGGTGTAACCTCATTGAGCGAGCCACGGCGGTGGAGTGATCACGTCTGGCGTTGCGTAACATCCGGTGTCCGAACCTCGACACTTCGGGTTAACCGGCGCTACGCCATACGCGGAGGAGCCCGATACGGCGGCGCGCCTCAGGTGCCCGCTCCGGGAGCGGAAAGGTGGACGTGAAATGCCCTCGGCTGCGAGCGTGTCGCCGCGGGGAGATCTCTCGAGTGACATTACCATCACGCGAAGCCGTGTCGCCTGTGATGACAAGCGGCTTGTTGTTCCCGGCCAGCTAGCCCGCGTGCCGCTGCGACATCGTCGTGTACTGATGAAGGTCGGTGTCAGCTTGCATTGGAGCGACTGTCATCGCGCTGACTTCGCAGACCGCGAAATGTCGGCGTCTCACGATCCGCAGTGGGGCCGCGCCAACCGGATGCGGCCAGCGGAGAATGCTGTGGCCACGGTGGTACGCCGCCCCCGTATTCCGACGCAGCGCACCATTGGCCAGAGGCGGGCGCGAAGCCTGTGGGTCGCCCCGACACCTCGCCCGGTACGGATCACTCACGTGTCGGGGGTCGCGGCGGGGAAGTTCCCGCCGCCGCGCTTCCCGTCCGGGGTTGGGGTGCCGCCGCTGGTGCTGTTGGGGACGTTGCTGGCGAGTGCCGGCGGACTTGCGATGATTCGCGTCGAGGAGCCGGTGGTCGTGCTCGGCGGCCCCCCGGGGTGGCCTGGGGTGGTGCCGGCGGCCGCGGTAGCCGTGGGGGCGGCGTGGGCATCATTCCTCCTGCGCGTCACGACGGTCGTTCCGGTTCGGCGTCTGCGGGACAACGTGCTCAAGGGGTCCTGCGGGCGTCGCGTGCGCCGCTCTGTCGTCCGGGACGTTGACCGGATCGCCGTGGATGTGCGCGCTTTCCGTCGTCCGATCGCCGGTTGGTCGCCGCGCCGGGACCGACGGCCCCGGCTGCCGCTGACTGCGGTCCTGGTGCTGGTTGGGGTGGGTGTCCTGGGTTCGCTGGCCGCCTCCTACGCGGTGATGTCTCGCAGCAACGCGTTGGACCCGCAGGTGTTGGTCGTCGAGACGGGGCACGACACGACTCGAGCGAGCGACCGGCTGCGGGCGGCGCTGCTGGGCGGCCTGTCGACGTTGCAGGGGGTGATCGGTCCCGCCGCCGGCGGCGCGGACCGCCAGACGACCGTCTCGACGGTGCTGGCCAGTCGGCCGGTGTTCCGCGCGGTGTACGTCCTGGACCAGGCTAGTCGTCGGCCGGTGGCCGCCGCGGGCGCGGAGCCCGGCTTCGTCGCTGGCGTACTGCCCGAGGCGGGAATCAGGCAGCTCAACACCTCGGGAAACGCCCCGTTGATCGTGGCCGTCGCGTCGTTGTACGACGGCGACACCCTGGTGGGCGAATACGACCCCCGGGCGCTCAACGATCTCCTTCGTATTTCCGGTGCTCGCATGCAGGTGGTCGACCCGGGCATGCGCACCGTCTTGAGCAACCACGGCTATGAGGCGTTCAGCGCATTGCGCGACCCTGAGCTGCGGACTGCTGCCGCGGCGCCGGCCGGACTCGTTCCGGTCGCAGCGCTGCGCACCGTCGATGACGTCGAGGCGACGGTCGCCGCTCAGCGGATTGGCGCCGACGGCAGCCCACTCGCCTCACTGGGCTGGGTGCTGCTGGCGAACCAGGACCTCGGCGACGGCGAGTTCGCCCGCAACCCCGCCGCCCGCGCCGCAGCCGTCGTGACCGGTCTCGGCGCCGGGATCGCGCTGGCGCTGCTCTGTTGGATATACATCGCCACCGTCCGGCCGCTGCGCGGTGCGGCTGCCCACGCCGCGGCGATTGCCGCGGCCGGACGGGGCGGCGCCCGGCCCGAGCCGGCCCCGGCCCAGCGTGTCGACGAGATCGGAGCGATCGTCGCCGGACTCAACCGGCACCTGCACGACCTGAGCGCCACTCCTGCGACTCCGCTGACCCGGGTTCCGCTGTTGATCACCGGCGCCGCTGAGCCCCTGCCGCGTCGCTCGATCCCCCGCCGCCCTGCCGCGGCCGATCAACGGCGTCCCCTGGAGCGCGGATCAGCGGAGCGGCGCCCCGCCAACCGGGCCGGCAGCGGGGGTCGACTTGCCCTCGGTTCCGGCACCGTCGCCGCCGAGAACTGACATGACCTATCTGTTCACCCTCTACGCCCTGGGCTGCGCGCTGGCGCTGGTCGCCGGGATCATCGAGCAACGCCGCCACCACCGGTACCTGCACAGCATCCCGCGCCGGATCGTGGTCAACGGCATCCGCGGCAAGAGCTCGATCACCCGGCTGTGCGCCGGTGCGTTGCGCAGCGGCGGCCTGGTGACCGTGGCCAAGACCACCGGCACCGCCGCGCGGTTCATCACTCCGGACGGACATGAGGAGCCGGTCTACCGCAAGTTCGGGCTGGCCAACCTCGTCGAGCAGATCGGAATCGTCCGCCGCGCCGCCGCACACCGCCCGGACGCCCTGGTCATCGAATGCATGGCCGTGCTGCCCGACCTGCAGGAGGTCAACGAGCGCAAGCTGATCCAGTCCACGATCTGCGTGATCTGCAACGTTCGGGAGGACCACCTGACCGAGATGGGACCCACCCTGCCCGACGTCGCACGGTCGCTGTCGCGGTCGATGCCTACCGGGGGGATCTGCGTGACGGCGGAGCGGAACCAGCTGCACATCCTGCGCGCCGAGGCCGCCCGCCGCGGCACCACCCTGATCCCGGTTGACCCGGAGTCGGTCACCGACGAGGAAATTCGCCGCTTTCCCTACATCGCGTTCAAGGAAAATGTCGCGATTGCTCTCGCCGTGGCCGATCTGGCCGGCATCGACCGTGCCACCGCATTCACTGGCATGATCGCCGCCAAGCCCGATCCCGGCACCGTCACCGTCCACACCTACCAGGCTGGGCCGCGACGCATCGCCTTCGCCAATATCTTCGCCGCCAACGACCCGGCCTCCACTCTGATGAACGTCGACCTGCTCGTCGATCACGACCTCATCAGCGCTCCGCTGAACATCGTGATCAATTGCCGGCCGGACCGGATCGAGCGCAATGGTCAGATGGGCGAGCTCACCGGCTTGCTGATCCCGGAACGGATCATCCTCATCGGCGAGCAAACCCGCAGTGCCAAGGTCGCAGTGCCCGCTCGGCTCGTCGACCGCGTATGCGACATCGGTGGCTCGCTCAACTTCCCCGCGCTGCTCGATGCACTGGTCACCGACGCGAACGGCTGTGGCGCCTTGGTCGCGATCGGCAACATCCACGGCCAGGGCGAGGTCCTGCTTGGGCGAATGCACGACCTGCCCACCGCCATGCCGCCCAGCATCCCGCAGAGGGTCCCGCCGGTTGCCTGCGCCACGACCGCCCACCAGCCCGCCCAGCTCGACCGCGCTTGGCGCTCCGGCAGCCTTGGACACCCTGAATCGGGTCGCCTTCCCTCGGAGGTGCCTCGGCCGCTGTCTGTGCCCCGGCCCACTCCAGACCCGTCGCATAACGATATGGCCCGTCGACATCATTTCCGCAACGCCTGATGCTGAACGTAACCCTTGCCCCGCAGGTCGCGACCATCGCCCTGGCGATCGGCCTCCTGTTCGCCCTGACCTGCTATCTGACCACCAATCTGTCCCCTGGCGGGATGATCACACCCGGCTGGCTGGCTCTGACCCTGGCGGAGGACGCCGGCAAGGTTGCGGTCATCGTCGGGGTAACGGCGGTGGCCTACCTCGGCATCTGCGCCCTACAGCGGATCGTGATTCTTTACGGCAAGCGGCTGTTTGCCGCGGTGATGCTGCTCAGCGTCCTGCTGTCCACAGGTCTGTTCCTCATCGTGCAACACGACTACCCGCTGCTTTTTGCCCATGAGACGCTCGGGTTCATCATTCCGGGCCTGATCGCCTACCAGCTGGTTCGCCAGCCCGCCCTGGTCACCCTCGCCGCAACCGGCGCGGTCAGCCTGGCCAGCTACGGCGTGCTCGCCAGCGGCGTGCTGCTTGGCCTCACCCCCGCTCTCTGATTCCTACGCCGTCCATCGGACAACCACGAAAGAGCAAACAGGATGCCCGTCTTCGCGCGCAGTCGCCGCACGACGCTTGCTCTGGTCGCCGTCGCCGTCGGGGTCATCGGGATCGCGATGGGACTCGCCCGCGACGCCGCCCAGACCGTGGCCGCAGACTCCCGGCTCGCCGTGCCCGTCGCCGGGGAGCTGCACTACCAGCGGCTCGACCGACCGGCGCGCACGATCGCCCGTACCCCCACTGGCGAGGTGGTCGCCACGATGACCGACGGCGCGCGCACCATCGCCCTGCTCGGCCCAGAGCGGATCTTCGCCGACTCCGACTTCACCGCGGCCACCGTCACCACAACCACCTGGGTCCGCTTCCTGCCACAGGAGTGGAACCCGGGCGCCGAGCGACAACCCTGGTTCCAGTCATGGCTCGCCCAGGCTCTGGGCGACACCTCCCCGGACCTGTTCGCCGTGGCCCTCCAGTACCTGCACGGCCAACCGATACAGACCGACGCGGCAGGCCTGGCCTACGGCGGCGACGCCGGGTTCGGACCAGATCTCGGGGGCACCGGCACCCGCGAGGAGAACTCCGACTTCTACGACTACCTCGGTGTGTCCTGGACCTTCCCGGACGGCGAGCAGGAGACTCCCGACCCGGCTCGCTACCGCGATGTGGACTGCTCCGGGTTCCTGCGGCTGGTGCTCGGCTACCGCATGGGCTACCCATTGCACAACACCAACGACCCCGGCGCCGGGCTGCCGCGGCGCGCATACGCCATCGCCGCCTTCGGCCCCGGCACGATGATCATCTCGGACGACGGAACCACCGCCGACGACTACAGCGCCCTGCAGCCCGGCGACCTGGTCTTCTTCAACCTCGACGCCCACCCCCAGATCGACCACGCGGCCATCTACCTCGGGCTGGACAACAGCGGGCACCACCGCTTCCTCTCGAGCCGGCGCACAGCGGACGGACCCACGCTCGGCGACGTCGGCGGCACCTCGCTGCTTGATGACGGCGGCCACTACTCCAGCGGCTTCCGGACCGCCCGCCGCATCTGAGCGGCCGACGGACCGCCCAGTCACTGCCGTAGCGTACGGACGTGACCGAACCGGCCGAGCCGCTGCCGCGGCGCGCGGTCCTGCATGGCATCCTCGGCGCCGCCGCACTCGCCCTCCTCGCCTGCGGCTCGGCCGTCTCGGCCGCCCCGGCCACCCTCGACGACGCCGTCGGCCAACTCCTCGATCGCCTCGACCCCGATGGCCCCTACCGCCACCCCACGCCAGCTGAACGCGACCGCGCCGTTGCCGCCGCCGACCGGCTCGCATTCATCGACACCACCACCGCAACCGCCGAGGCGTTCGCGCCGCTCGACATGAACGTCAGCGCCGCGACCGATCCCGCGACCGGCCGGCGTTACGCCCTTGCCGCTAGCCGACCCGACACCGACCGCTCCTGGGGAATACTCGCCCTCGACCTCACCACATCACCTCCCGACCTCCTCGTCGAAGTGCCCCACCCTGGCTCGGACCGGCACACCGAGCGCCTCGGCCTCGCCCTGTTCCGCGCGCTTCCCGGCGCCGCGCTGCTCATCGCCGGCGCTCACCGCCGCGCCGCCGAAGGAGCCGCTGACGTCGCCCACCAACCCGACACGATGTTTCATGCCGTGGCCACCCACCTCGCCGACCGCGGCGCCACCCAACTGCAGCTGCATGGCTTCCACGACGACAGCCTCGCCGACCACGACATCGTCGTGTCCGCAGGAGCCGGAACATCCACGCAATACACCGAGCAGATAGCCGACGCGCTCAGCAACGTCGACTTCGACGTCTGCCGCGCCTGGACCCAACGCTGCGGGTCGCTGGAGGGCCGCACCAACGCCCAAGGACGCGCCGCCGCCGTCCACGGCTATCCCTTTCTCCACCTCGAGATCAACCGCAGCACACGCGACGACCACGAGCGCAGCGCCACCCTCATCCACACCATTGCGAACAGATATCGCTCGATGTGAACCGCGGGGAGTGTCTCTAGCTCCTCTGTCAAGCGGCGGTTGTGGTGAGCGTCTGGATCGCGGGCCCGGCTGGCCACCGACGACGGGTATCGGGCGATCCAGCAGATTCCCGGGGTCGGCCCGCTTTGGGCGGTGGTGTTCGTGGCCGAGATCGGCGACGTGACACGGTTCGCCTCGGCCCGGCACCTGTGTTCGTGGGCCGGGTTGACCCTGCGGCACCGGGAGTCTGACACCACGGTGCACCGTGGTCCGATTACGAACAGGGCTCCACGCTGATCCGGTGGGCCGCGGTCGAGGCCGTGCA
>DATMDS010000229.1:0-4692 GCA_035557575.1 Pseudonocardia sp.
GCCACAGCGGCGGCCGCCGCGCTGGCCCTGACCGCCTGCGGCTTCGGCGGCAGCTCCGGCAGCGTCGGCGGCAGTGGACAGGTGAACGAGGGCGGCACCCAGCTCTCGCTGCTGGTGCCCTCCTACTCCGACGGCACCAAGGGCCGCTGGGAGAAGATCATCACCGATTTCCAGGCGGCCAACCCGGACATCACGGTCGCCCTGGAGGTGCAGTCCTGGGACAACATCAACGACGTGGTGCGCACCAAGGTGCAGGGCAACCAGGCGCCGGACATCCTCAACATCGACGCCTACTCCGGCTTCGCCCAGGACGACCTGCTCTACCCGGCCTCGGAGATTGCCTCCCCGCAGACGCTGGAGGACCTGCAGCCCTCCTTCGTGGAGAACGCCACGCTGAACGGCACCCAGCAGGCCATGCCGCTGATCGCCTCCACCCGCACGCTGTTCTACAACACCGACCTGTTCGCCAAGGCCGGCATCACCGCTCCGCCCAGGACCTGGGCCGAGCTGCAGGACGCGGCCCAGAAGATCCAGGCGCTCGGGCTGCCCGACACCTACGGCTACGGGATGCCGCTGGGCAGCGAGGAGGCCCAGGCCGAGACGTCGATCTGGACGTTCGGGGCCGGCGGGAGCTGGGGTGACGCCGCCGCGCTGACCATCGACACGCCGCAGAACCTGGAGGGCCTGCAGGCCATGCGGCAGCTGATCGACGCCAAGGTCACCCAGCCCGACCCGGGCGCCACCGACCGCACCCCCCTGATCAACGTGTTCATCCAGGGCAAGCTGGGCATGGTCGAGGGCCTGCCGCCGACCGTCGGGCAGATCGCGGAGAAGAACCCGGGCCTGACCTACGCGACCGCGCCGATCCCGACCAAGGACGGCACCGCGGTCACGCTCGGGGTGGCCGACCACCTGATGGCCTTCCGCAACCCCGGCGAGAAGGCCGAGGCGATCAAGAAGTTCGTCGACTACTTCTACTCGCGCGACGTCTACGTCGGCTGGGTCGAGGCCGAGGGCTTCCTGCCGGTCACCAAGTCCGGGGCCGAGGCGCTCTCGTCCAAGACGGAGCTGAAGACCTTCCTGGAGGGGCTGCCGACGGCCAAGTTCTACCCGGCCGCGAACGCCAAGTGGTCGGCGACCCAGGGCGCGATGCAGTCGCTGGTCGGCCAGATCGGGCAGGGCACCGACCCGGCGGCGGTGCTGCAGCAGGTGCAGACCGCGGCCGACAGCTGACCCGGCAGTCGGGCGTGGCACGGGCCGACATCCCGGCCGGCCGGCGGTCCGCGCGCGCGGAGCTGATCGCCGCGGCACCGTGGCTGGCCGGGGTGCTGGTGCTCATCGTCGGGGTGGTGCTGTTCCCGGCCGGGTACATGATCTTCAACGCGACCCGGGACATCTCCCCGTTCGGCGTGGACCGGGGCAGTGCCGGCCTGGAGAACTTCGCCCGGGTCGCCGCGCTCGACGCGCTGCCCCGGGTGCTGCTGAACTCGGCGATCTGGGTCGTGGGCGTGGTCGCCGTGACGGTGGGCATCTCACTGGGGTTGGCCCAGTTCCTGAACAAGGCCTTCCCCGGCCGGCGGTGGGTGCGGCTGGCGGTGATCGTGCCGTGGGCGGCCAGCGTGGTGATGACCTCCACCGTCTTCTACTACGGGTTCGACCCGTTCTACGGGATCATCAACCGGGCGCTGGTCGACATCGGGCTGCTGGACGTCCCGTTCGGCTTCACCAAGCAGCCGGTGCCGGCGTTCGCGGTGGCGATGGGCGTCGCGGTGTTCGTGTCGCTGCCGTTCACCACCTACACGCTGCTGGCCGGACTGCAGACCATTCCGGACGACGTGCTGGAGGCGGCCCGGATCGACGGCGCCGGACGGGTCGCTTCGTACCGGCTCATCGTGCTGCCCATGCTGCGCCCGGCGATCGCGGTGGCCACCCTGATCAACATCATCAACGTGTTCAACTCACTGCCGATCCTGCGCATGATCGCCGGCAGCATCCCCGGCTACAGCGCCGACACCACGACCACGCTGATCTTCAAGCTGATCCAGACCGAGCGTCAGGTGGACACGGCCAGCGCGCTGTCGGTGGTCAACTTCGCGTTGGTCGTGGTGATCACGCTGGTGTACCTGCGGATCGCCCGCCCGATGCGGGAGGACTGAGGCCATGACGGTCACCGCTTCGCCCGCGGCCGACTCGGTGGCGCCCGCCGCGCCCACCCGCCGGACGGCCGGGCCGGCCCGCGGCGCCCGGCCGGTGCTGATGGCCGCGGCCGGGGCCCTCGTCGCGCTGGTCTTCCTGGCCCCGTACCTGGTGATGATCATTGGCTCGTTCAAGCCGCGGGCGGAGATCCTGCGGGTGCCTCCGACCTACCTGCCCGAGCAGTGGCGTCCGGACAACTACGTGACGCTGTGGTCCACCCCCGAGACACCGCTGCCGCTGAACCTGATCTCCACCCTGGTCATCTCGATCTCGGCGACGCTGCTGGTGCTGGTGGTGGCCACGCCGGCCGCCTACTACACCGCCCGGCACCACTTCCCCGGCCGCACGATCTTCCTGCTGGTCGTGCTGGCCTCCCAGATGCTGCAGCCCACGGTGCTGGCGGCCGGGCTGTTCCGCGAGTTCGTGGTGCTCGGGCTGAACGACACCTGGTTCGCGATGATCCTGGTGAACGCCGCGTTCAACCTGTCCTTCGCGGTGTGGATCATGCACAGCTTCTTCGCGGGGATTCCCTCCGAGCTGGAGGAGGCGGCCGCGCTGGACGGTGCGACCCGGCTGCAGACGCTGCGCCGGATCACGCTGCCGCTGGTCTGGCCGGGCATCGTGACCGCGATCATCTTCACGTTCGTGGCCTGCTGGAACGAGTTCGCGGCCAGCCTGGTGATCCTGTCCACCGACGCCAACCAGCCGCTCTCGGTGGCGCTGACCAAGTTCATCGGCCAGTACGACTCGGCCTGGCAGTACGTGTTCGCCATCTCGGTGGTGGCCATCGTGCCGGTGGTGGTGCTGTTCGCGCTGATCGAGCGCCGGCTGGTGGGTGGGCTCACAGCGGGCAGCGTCAAGTGACGGTGGCGTTCCGGTGACGGTGGCGGCCGACGGACGGGACCGCGCGCAGCGCTGGAGCGCGCTGCTGGCGCTGCTCGGCGACCGCGGCCGGCTGTCGGTGGCCGAGGCGGCGATGACGCTCGCCGTCTCCGAGGCGACGATCCGCCGCGACTTCGCGGCCCTGGCCGACCGGCAGCTGGCCACCCGCACGCACGGCGGCGTGGTCGCCACCGGGGTGGCCTACGACCTGCCGGCGCGCTACCGCGGCCGCGTCGATGCCGACCGGCCCCAGCTCGACCGCAAGCGCCGGATCGCCGCCGCGGCGGCGGCGCTGCTGGAGCCGGGCACGGTCGTCGGGTTCAACGGCGGCACCACCACCACGGCCACCGCCCGGCGGCTGGCCGCCCGTACCGACCTGCAGCAGCGCGACGCGACCGGCCCGGCCATCACCGTCGTCACCAACGCGTTGAACATCGCCACCGAGATGGTGCTGCGCCCGCACGTGCGCACGGTGACCCTCGGCGGGATCGCCCGCCCGCAGTCCTACGAGCTGGTCGGGCCGCTGGCCGCCCTCGTGCTCGACGAGCTCTGGCTGGACGTGCTGGTGCTGGGTGTGGACGGTTTCGACGTGGTCGGCGGGGCGACCTGCCACCACGGGGTCGAGGCCGGTATCGACGCGCACATGGTGCGCCGGGCGCGCAGGGTGCTGGTGGTGGCCGGTTCGGAGAAGCTCGGGCTGCGGGCGTTCGCCCGGATCTGCCCGGCGGCCGGGGTGCACACGCTGATCACGGACACCGACGCGCCGGCCGACGTCATCGCCGGCATCACCGCCGCCGGCGTCGAGGTGCAGCAGGCCTGAGCCGGCTGCGATCCGCGGCCACGGTCAGTCGAGGGTGACGGCCTCGGCCCGGGCCAGCATCGTGGTCACCGTCCGCCAGTTGCGCACTGTGGCGTCCGCGGGCAGTCGGCCCAGCGCCTCGGCCAGCTTGCTGCGGCCGATCCCGTTCGGCAGGAACAGGTAGGTCTCGCGTCCGGAGACGGTCACCTCGTCCGGGGCGAACCGGGCCAGGTCGATCCCGTCCAGGCTCGGCTGCGCGGCGCCCTGGGTGAGGAAGGCCACGTGCAGCTGCTTGCCGTCGGTGCTGCGCTCCACGTAGGGGTTGCCGGCCACCACGGCGGCCAGTTCCGCGCGGCTGCGGACGGCCACTCGGGGGGTGGGTCCCCCCGCGGCGGCGATCGCCTCCTCCAGCCGGGCCGCCGCCGCATCCGCTCCGAGCGTCGCGGTGAACAGCAGGTTGCCGCTCTGGATGTAGGTCGCGACCGATCCGAAGCCGCATTCGGCGGCCACACGCCGTAGGTCGGCCATCGGCAGCGTGGATCGGCCGCCGACGTTGATCCCGCGCAGCAGGGCCACGTACACGGATGTTGCCGGCATGGCGTCAGTGTGGTGCACGTTCGGTCAACCCCGTTACCCGATGGGCTCTACTCGATGGGGCGAACCTTCGTTCCGGACCGATCCGTGCCGCAGGGGGTTGTGCCACCTTGGCCCGCGCCGCGGGACGGGTTCGGCAGCACCATGCCGAATATGTGATGCCGTCCAGAGATGAAAGCTGCTCACCAGTCCGCATTGCCCAACTCGATGTGGACAGGAGA
>DATMDS010000230.1:0-2219 GCA_035557575.1 Pseudonocardia sp.
CGGCGGCGTTCCTGCCCGTGCTGGACACGATCGACATGGCGCTGGCGCACGCCGGGGCCGACCCGGACGCCATCGTGGCGGGGATCCGGGCCGTACGCGACCAGGCACTGGGCGTGCTCTCCGGGCTCGGCTACCCGCGGCAGGACGACGTCGGTGTCCCGTTCGACCCGCTCCGCCACGAGGTCGTCGCGGTCGTCAGCCCGGAGGAGGCGGGGCAGCCCGCCGGCTCGGTGGCCGCCGTGCTGCGGCCGGGCTACGGCGAACCCGAACGGCAGCTGCGACCCGCGGCCGTCACCGTGGCCGACCGGTCGGGGCGTTAGCCGTGGCGCGCGACTACTACGACGTGCTCGGGGTCGGTCGCGCTGCCGGCCCGGAGGAGATCCAGGCCGCCTACCGGCGGCAGGCCAGGGCCAACCACCCGGACGTGAACCGGGACCCGGCGGCCGAGGACCGGTTCAAGGAGGTCAACGAGGCCTACCACGTGCTGTCGGATCCGCAGACACGCCGCCGCTACGACCGCTTCGGCGACGACTTCCGGCGGGTTCCGGAGGACTGGGAGGACCGGGTGTCCCGGTCCGGGGTCCGCGGTGCGGGCCCCGGGTTCCGAGAGGGCGGATTCTCCGATTTCCGGGACGCCGGGTACACCGACTTCCGCGGCGGCGGGGCCGGGTTGGACATCGAGGACCTGCTGGGGGGGCTTTTCGGCCGGGGCGGCGCGCCGGTGGGCGGCGCCGACCAGGAGGCCGAACTCCCGCTGACCGTCGAGGAGGCCTACCGCGGCGGCCGACGGGAGGTGCAGCTGTCGGGCACCTCAGGCCCGCGCACCTACACCGTGACGATCCCGCCGGGCGTGGTCGACGGGCAGCGCATCCGGCTGGGCGGCGAGGGCGGCCGCGGCCTGGGTGGCGGCCCGGCGGGCGACCTGTACCTAGTCGTCCGGATCCTCCCGCACGAGCGCTACCGGTTGGTCGGCCGAGACATCGTCGTCCAGCTGCCGGTGAGCCCGTGGGAGGCCGCGCTGGGCGCGACGGTGCCGGTGACCACCCCGGGCGGCGAGGTCAAGGTGACCGTGCCGCCGGGGTCCTCCACCGGGCGGCAGCTGCGCCTGCGCGGCGAGGGCATGCCCAACCGGCGCGGTGCCCGCGGCGACCTCATCGCCGAGGTCACCGTGATGGTCCCGCCCCGGCTCACGCCGCGCGAGCGGGAGCTGTTCTCCGAGCTGGCCAACGTGTCGAGTTTCGACCCGCGACGGGAACTCCCCCGCTCCGGATCCGACAGCCCCCGACGGCGAAAGGCGGCGACGTCGTGACGGTCCATCCCCTTCTGGTCCGGCCTGACCGGCAGTTGAGCCAGGCCGAGTTCGCCCGCCGAAGCGGCTTGCACCCGGAGCAGCTGCACCGCCTGTTCGCCCTCGGCCTGCTGCACGCCACCCATGACGCCGGTGGTCAGCTGTCGTTCCCGATCGGCGAGCTCGCCGCGGTCCGCCGGATCGAGCGGCTGCGCACCGGGCTCTCGATCAACTACGCCGCGCTGGGCCTGGTCGTCGAGCTGCTCGACCGGATCGGCCAGCTCGAACTTGCGCTGCGCACGCAGCGCGCCGCGCACGATGCGACCCGAGGGTGGATCTCCTGATGGACCTCAACCGGCTGACCCAGAAATCCCAGCAGGCCATTGCCGCGGCGCAGGACGCCGCGACCCGGGCCGGCCACGTCGAGGTCGACTCGCTGCACCTGCTGCTCGCGCTGCTCCAGCAGCCCGACGGGCTGGTGCCGCGACTGCTCGACGCGATGGGCTCCGACGTGGACCGGCTGACCGCCGACGTCGAGGCCGAGCTGCAGCGCATCCCGCGCTCGACCCGCGCCGGCAGCGCCCCGCAGGGCCAGGTCGTGGTCTCGGCGCGGTTGGCCGCGCTCCTCGACGAGGCCGAGAAGGAAGCCCGGCGGCTCTCCGACGAGTACGTCTCCGTCGAGCACCTGCTGGTGGCCATGGTCGCCGAAGCCGAGCGCAGCCCGGCCGGTCGGGTGCTGGCCCGGCACGGCATCACCCGCGACGCGTTCCTCGGCCAGCTCGCCGCGGTGCGCGGCAACCAGCGCGTCCGGTCGGCCACCCCGGAGGGCACCTACGAGGCGCTGGCCAAGTACGGGCAGGACCTGGTCGCGGCCGCTCGTTCCGGGCAGCGGGACCCGGTGATCGGCCGCGACGCCGAGATCCGTCGGGTG